>DBNW01000073.1:498-5505 GCA_002299425.1 Methylococcaceae bacterium UBA662
CATCGGCTTGCACGGTGACTGAACGACCCCAACCCCCAGTACCGAAGCCGGTGGTGACTGTGCCCAGGCCAGAAAAAAAAGTAGGCGCGGTATTGGCCGTGGCCACAGCCGCAAAGCGGTCCATTGTGCCGGTATCCCATGCCATGGCGGATTCAACCATCCCGTCAGCGGCTTTCCAAGGGTTGGTTTGGCCATCGCCGGCCATTAGTGCGTGGGTGGTTTTGTTGGATGGGTTCATGAGCGGACGCCTGTGTCAATGAAAGTGGGGATAGAATCACGGATTGGGATTAAAAATCAATTTATTTAATGGCTTGGTAAAAAACCAGAGCTGTAGGCATTGCCAAGGTCACGTAGCGTAACGGCCTTTCGGTTTAGCGTCTGGCTCCTTCAGCTACTGCCGACAGGTCGGGCAACGATAAGCCGTTGCCCGACCTACTCGGCTTTTCTTAAAGGGTGCCGTTGATACCCGCGTCTCTTGCCCCGTCCTTACCTGTGTGACAGCCCTACAGTGCCTTAATGGCTAGAGCCAGCAACAGTGGCCATTTGACTAAACAAATGATAATCATTATTATTAGCAAACACTTTTGATTTTGGAGCGAACTGTGTTGACTGGAACGTACCCATCGACGTTGCCGGATGGACGCCAACTGTTGTTGGCTTTATCGTCAGAGCAGCTTGAGGTTTTTGTCAGTGGCGACTGTCTGGCCCGGCTGCAAATAACCGCGCAAGTATCCGGTCGGCTGGACTTGTCGGTTCTCAGCATCGTCGATGACGCCCTGCAGGCGGCCACTGTGCTGGGCGTGCTGGGTTGTGGTTTGTTCGATACAGCAGGCGAGCTGGCGGAACTCGCCTGGGCGGTGCCGGAACAATCGGCTTTAGGCCGCAGCCTGCTGCAACACGGTTGGGCTGTTTTAGAGCCGGGTGGTTTGGCCTTGCTGAGCACCCGAACCCTGCTCAGACAAATCCCGGCTTTCGGTTTGCCGCACCCGCATCCGCTGATGCCGCTTAATTATGTGATGACGGACGGCAAGCGCCACCCGCTGCGGGCACCGTATCCGCAAGGCGTGGTGTACCGCCGCTACGTTGCTGCTTTAGGCCAGCATGTGGTGTTTAAAACGGTGGAACCGGACGCCGATGTGGAAATTTTTAGTCGTTGGCAAAACCAACCTAGGGTCGCTGCGTTTTGGGAGTTGGCGGGCAGCTTGCCGGAACACCGTGCTTATTTGTGTAAAGTCGCCGCTGACGCCCACATTCATCCGGTGCTGGGGTATTTCGACGAGCAGCCGTTTGGTTATTTTGAGCTGTACTGGGCGAAAGAAGACCGTATCGCCCCGTTTTACCCGGTGGACGATTACGACCGGGGCTTACACCTGCTGGTCGGCGAGGAGTGTCTGCGCGGGCCGCACCGGGTGGCGGCATGGTTGCCGTCGCTGGCGCATTATTTGTTTTTGGCCGACCCGCGCACGCGCTCTGTAGTGGCTGAGCCGCGCGCCGATAACGCGAAAATAATCGCTTACATGACGCAGGCCGGGTTTTACCAAAGCCACGAATTTGATTTTCCGCACAAACGCGCAGCCATGATGCGGCTGTCGCGAGAGGCATTTTTTGGGCAATTTTGTGTTTGAGGACTTATGAGCATAGACAGCGAAGACACTATTTTTCAAGTGGTTATTAACGATGAAGAACAATACTCCATTTGGCCGGATTACAAACCCCTCCCTAACGGTTGGCGTACTGTCGGCAAGTCTGGGGTAAAAAAAGACTGTTTGGCGTACATCGATGAGGTGTGGACCGACATGCGCCCCTTGAGTCTGCGCCGATTTATGGATGCTCAAGCGGCGCAGTCCTCGCCCGAATAGAGACGATGATGCAGGCAGACGAGTGGATAATCGCAGCCCCTTTGTCAGAGCGGCAAGCGTTGCCGGTGGTGGTGCAGCCGCGTGTGCCGGGGTTGGCGTTAACCCATGCCTTAGCGGGCTTGCCGGCGTTAATCGAGACGGCGTTAGCGACGGTAGGTGGGGTGTTGCTGCGCGATTTTACGCTCGACGGCGTGGACGGTTTTCAACGCTTTGCCGCTTCATGGGGTGCTCCGTTGTTGCCTTATGAGTTTGGCTCAACACCGCGTACACAGGTCGTGACCGGCGTGTACACGTCCACCGAATACCCGCCGCACCAAACCATCCCACTGCACAACGAGCAGGCCTATACCCGAGAATGGCCGATGAAAATTTGGTTTTATTGCGCCCAAGCACCGCTGCAAGGCGGGCAGACGCCTATCGCCGACAGCCGCCGCATTTACCAAAAAATTCCGCTGCCGATACGCCAGCGCTTCGATCGCCACGGCCTGATGTACATACGCAATTATGGCAATGGCCTGGATGTGCCGTGGACGCAGGTGTTTAACACCTGCGATAAAACCGTCGTGACCGGCTATTGCAACCGACACGGTATTGCCTGCGAATGGAAAGCCGACGGGGAATTGCGTACCCGGCAAGTGTGCCAAGCCACCGCCCGACACCCTAAAACAGCCGAGTGGGTTTGGTTTAACCAAGCGCATTTGTTCCATGTGTCCAACTTAAACCCAGAAGTGCGGGAAACCTTGCTGGAATTTTTGGCCGAGGCCGATTTGCCGAGAAACGTCTATTACGGCGACGGCACACCGATTGAAGACAGCGTGTTAGATGAAATACGCGCGGTGTTGGCCGAGGAAACGGTGCTGTTTCCCTGGCAAACCGGCGACGTCTTAATGTTGGACAACATGCTCACTGCTCATGCCCGTAGCCCGTTTACAGGGCCACGCAAAATTGTGGTTGCTATGGCCGATGCCTACTCAGCAACCGCTCAGGTATAAACAACGCTGCAACTCGGCATTGCCGTTAAAAAAACCCACAACGCCATGGCTGATTACAATCCTTTTACCGCGACTAATTTTGTTGAGTTATTAACCGCAAGAGCCCACCGCCAGGCTGCGTGTACAGCTTTGTATTGCTTAGCTGACGGTACCGGCAGCGAAACCGCCTACAGCTACGCCGACTTAGATGCCCATGCTAAGGCGTGGGCGGCGGTGCTGCAAAACCTGACCCAGCCCGGCGACCGGGTGTTGTTGTGCCTGCCGAACGGCTTTGCTTATGCGGCCGGATTTTTTGCCTGTTTGTACGCTGGGGTAGTGGCGGTGCCGGCTTACCCGCCCGAGGCGGGGCAGTTGCAATCGGTTAAGCGGGTAGCGGCCATTGCCCACCATTGCCTGCCGCAGGTGCTGTTGACACTGACGGCATTTAAGCCCAGCTTGGCCGGGTTGGCCGACAGCCTGAAGGCTACCTTGCTGGTTTTAGATACGGCTAATTTAGCTTTGGCGCACGCCTGGCGGCAGCCGGTGCTGGCTGATGACAGCATTGCGTTTTTGCAATACACCTCAGGGTCTACCTCCGACCCTAAAGGCGTGAGGGTCAGTCACAGCAATTTGATGGCAAATGAACGCGCCATTAAACAAGGTTTTGCCATTACCGAGTCGGATGTGTTTGTCAGTTGGTTGCCGCTGTACCACGACATGGGTTTGGTCGGCGGTTTATTGCAGCCGATTTTTAGCGGCATTCCTGTGGTATTGATGTCGCCGCGTTATTTTTTGGAACGCCCTATTCGCTGGTTGCAAGCCGTCTCGCAGTACCGCGGTACGGTCAGCGGCGGGCCGGATTTTGCGTTTCGGTTGTGTAACGAGCGTGTTCGCGCAGAGCAGTTGCACGGTTTAGACCTAGCCGGTTGGCGTTTGGCCTTTTGCGGTGCCGAGCCGATACGCTTGAGCAGCTTAACCGGGTTTGCTGAAAAACTGGCAGCGGTCGGTTTGCCCAGCAGCGCACCGTATCCTTGCTATGGCTTAGCTGAAGCAACCTTGCTGGTCACTTGTGGCCGGCCTGGACAAACGGCCTTAGCGAACCGCTTTAACGCGGAACACTTGGCACGCGGCCGGGTGCTGAGGGATGCAGCCGGTATTGAATTAGTGGCCTGCGGCTACCCGCAAGCAGGCCATGCCTTGTTGATAGCAGATCCGAACACCGGTTTGCCCGCAGATGAACACCAAGTGGGTGAAATTTGCGTAAACGGTCCTAGCCTAACCTCAGGCTATTGGCATCATGCCGAGGCGACGGCTGGGTTGTTTTTAGACTATGCAGGGCAGTGTTATCTGCGTACCGGCGATTTAGGCTTTATTGACCAAGGCCAGCTTTACCTAGCTGGGCGCACTAAAGATGTCTTGCTCATGCGCGGCCATAATGTGTATCCGCACGATTTAGAGCTGGCATTAGAGCAGCACTGCTCCGGTTTGCGTCAGGGCCGGGTGGCGGTGTTTGCCTGGCCTTGTGACGGCCAAGACCGCGTAGCAGTGGCCGTCGAAATCAGTCGCGGCGAGCAGAAAAAACGCCCCGCCGCCGAGTGGTTCACCCGCATTAACCGCGTTATCGCCGAAACCTGCCAAGAATCTGCGCAATTAATTTTGCTGCTACAGCCGGGTGCATTACCAAAAACCACCAGCGGCAAATTGCAGCGCCGGGCCTGTTTAGCGGCCTGGCAAGCAGGCGATCTGGACGTGTTTGCCGAATACCGGGTAACGACCGCCGACTCTGACCGGTCGGTACCCCAGGCCCACGAGCAGGAATCGGCGATGGCTCAGATTTGGGCGGATGTTTTAAAACAACCGGTCGCGGCACTGGATCAAGATTTTTTCACCTTAGGCGGCCAGTCTATCGCCTCGGTGCAAATTGTGGCGGCGGTGCAGGAACGCTTCGGCGTGGCGGTCGAACCCGGTTTGTTGTTTGAGCACCCTACACTAACAGCCTTTACTCAGGCCGTGCTAGCTAGGATGGGCACAACAGACGCACTAACAGACGCGGCCATTCCTGCAAACGACGCCTTAGAGGGGCTGCCGTTAAGTCTGGGACAACAGGGCTTGTGGGCGATGCAGCAAATTCACCCGACCAGCACGGCCTAGCACATAGCCGGGTCGGTCGTGATAGA
>DBNW01000040.1 GCA_002299425.1 Methylococcaceae bacterium UBA662
AACGGCCTGTATATCCAAACCCATGCGCCGATGCTGCGTATCGCCGTCCCCTATGGCCTGCTCAGCTCCAAACAAGTACGCAAAATCGCCCATATCGCCCGGACATACGATAAAAATTACTGCCATTTCACCACCCGGCAAAATATCCAGTTCAATTGGCCGAAGCTGGAACAAGTGCCTGACATCCTAGCTGAACTGGCTTCGGTGCAAATGCACGCCATCCAAACCAGCGGCAATTGCATGCGCAACACCACCACCGATCATCTGGCCGGGGTTTGCGTGGATGAAATCGAAGACCCGCGCCCCTATTGCGAAATCATCCGGCAATGGACCACGTTCCACCCGGAATTTGATTACCTGCCGCGTAAATTCAAAATTGCTGTCAGTGGTGCCCGGCATGACCGCGCCGCGACCCAATTCCATGACATTGGCGTGCACCTGGTGGAAAACGAAGCCGGCGCAGTGGGTTTTAGACTCTTGGTCGGCGGCGGCTTAGGACGCACCCCGGTGATTGGCCAAGTCATACGGCCTTTCTTGGAAAAACAACATTTATTGTCCTATTTGGAAGCCATTTTACGGATTTATAATCTGTTTGGCCGCCGCGACAACCTGTATAAAGCCCGCATCAAAATTCTGGTTAAAGAAACCGGTTTGGCAGAATTCACCCGTAGGGTCGAGGCAGAATGGGCATTAATCCGCGACAGTCTGGTGTTGTCGGAGCAACGGATTGCCGCCATCATGACCCATTTTGAGGCGCTGCCCTACGAAAGCGATGCCGACCAAGACCCAAACTTCGAGCAACAGCGGCTGGCCCACCCGGCATTCGCCCGTTGGTGCCAACACAACACCGCCGCCCACAAGATGGCCGGCTACCGCGCGGTGTTTTTATCCCTAAAATTTCCGGGTGTGGCGCCCGGCGATATGACCGACCTTCAACTGGACGCCATCGCCGATTTGGCGGAGCAATTCAGCTTTGGTGAAATCCGCACCACCCACCGGCAAAACTTGGTCTTTGCCGATGTCAAACAAGCCGACTTGTTCCCGCTTTGGCAACGCTTGTCCGCTTTGAAGCTGGCGACGCCTAACATCGGCACGGTCACGGATATTATTTGCTGCCCGGGTCTGGACTTTTGCTCTCTGGCCAACGCCAGCTCCATCGGCATTACCCATGAAATCAACGAAGCACTCGATGACATGGATTACATCCATGATTTAGGCGACATCAAGGTAAACTTCTCCGGCTGTATGAACGGTTGCGCCCATCAGAGCGTGGGTCATATCGGCATCCTGGGGGTCGATAAAAAAGGTGCCGAGTGGTACCAAATTACCCTAGGCGGTTCCTCGGAAAACGAAGCCGCCATCGGCGAGCGGTTAGGGCCGGCCGTGGCCAAGGATCAGATCACCCAAGCCGTTTTGGACATTTTGGATGTTTACGTTAAACAACGGCTGGAAGAGGAAAGTTTTTTGGCTACGGTGAAACGGGTCGGAATCGAACCCTTTAGGGAGCAGGTTTATGCAAATCATTAAAGACCGGCAACTGTGCGCGGACACCTGGCATTATGTGGCTGACGACGTTTCCGCATTGCCAGCAGGCAATGTTTGTGTTTCTTTGGCTAGGTGGTTAAAAACGCAGCCCGAATTGCTCAAGCACGGGGGCGAATTAGGTGTTCGCATTGATCCAACCGACAACATTACCGACCTGGCCGAAAGCTTGGATCGGATCGGCCTGATTGAATTGAATTTCCCTAAATTTGCCGATGGCCGGTTGTTTTCGTTGGCTTGGTTGTTACGCAGCCGCTACGGTTTCAAAGGTGAAATTCGCGCCGTTGGCCAGTTTATGCCGGATCAAGTGTTTTATTTGTCGCGAGTCGGGGTTAATGGCTTTATGCCTGAGAAATCTGAACATCTAGCCATGATATTAGGCCATTTCAGAGACTTTAGCGCCAATTATCAGCAGTCTGTTAATTAAAGCCGATTCAGTTTTTGCCGACATAAAAAAAGGGCTTGACAGCCCTTTTTTTGGTTTACGTTAGACTCAAACTTCGCTTTTGTCTTCGGCTTCTTTCATACTTAGACGGACCCGGCCTTGGCGGTCGATTTCCAATACCTTCACCCGCACCAGATCGCCTTCGTTTAGCTTGTCGCTGACTTTGCCGACATGCTCATCGGAGATTTGCGAGATATGCACCAAACCGTCCTTGCCCGGCAAAATGGTGACAAAGGCACCAAAATCCATCAGCCGCACCACTTTACCTTCGTAGATTTTGCCAACTTCCACTTCTTCGGTGATTTCTTCAATCAACCGGCGCGCCTCTTCGCCCGCTGCTTTGTCAACCGAGGCGATTTTGACCACGCCGTCGTCGGTCAGGTCAACGCTGGCACCGGTCTGTTCGGTGATGCCACGGATGGTGACACCGCCCTTGCCGATGACTTCACGGATTTTGCTCGGGTCAATTTTAAAAGTGATGATGCGCGGGGCATAATCGGACATTTCGGCACGACTGTACGACAGGGCCTTATTCATTTCGCCGAGGATGTGCAACCGACCGCGCTTGGCTTGCTCCAAGGCGATTTGCATGATTTCGGCGGTGATGCCGTCAATCTTAATGTCCATTTGCAGCGCGGTGATACCGTACTCGGAACCGGCCACTTTAAAATCCATGTCGCCTAAGTGGTCTTCATCGCCCATGATGTCAGACAGCACGGCAAAACGGTCGCCCTCTTTGATCAAGCCCATTGCGATGCCGGCTACCGGTGCAGAAAGCGGCACGCCCGCATCCATTAAGGCTAAAGAGCTGCCACACACTGACGCCATGGAGCTGGAGCCGTTTGATTCAGTGATTTCTGAAACCACACGGATGGCGTAAGGGAATTCTTCCATGTTGGGTAAAACCGCCATAACCCCGCGTTTAGCCAGGCGACCGTGGCCAATTTCACGGCGTTTGGGCGAGCCCACTTGCCCGGTTTCGCCGACGCTGTAAGGCGGAAAATTATAATGCAGCATGAAAGGTTCTTTAAATTCCCCAGCTAAAGCGTCGATGATTTGGGCATCCCGCTGGGTACCTAACGTGGCCACCACCAACGCTTGGGTTTCACCCCGGGTAAACAACGCCGAACCGTGCGTTCTTGGCAACACCCCGGTCCTGATCGAGATTGGCCGGATGCAATCCAATGCCCGCCCATCTATGCGCCTGCTTTCATTCAGGATGGCATCACGGACGATGGCGTATTCTAGGTGTTCAATGATGGCGCGGATATCGCTTGCAGAAAAACCGGCATTTTCGGCCGTCAATTTCTCGACTACCGCAGTGCGGATGGCTTTCAATTGTTCTTGCCTAACCAACTTTTCGGGTATTTGGTAAGCCGCCTTAATAGCGTCCCCTACTTCTGCGGTGACGCGAGCCACCCGTTCGGCATTGGCTTCCGGGGCCATCCATGCCACCGCACCAGCCCCTGCCGAGGTAGCCAATTCGTTGATGGCATGGATCGCGGTCTGCATGTGTTCATGGCCAAACAACACCGCCCCCAACATCACCGCTTCTGACAGACCGTTAGCCTCTGACTCGACCATCAGCACAGCCTTAGCCGTGCCGGCGACCACCAGGTTTAATTGCGATGCTTTGAGTGCCGATGGCGAGGGGTTCAACAGGTATTGGCCCTCTTGATAACCCACGCAAGCCGCTCCAATGGGTCCGTTGAAAGGCAACCCTGAAACGGCCAATGCCGCCGAAGCCCCGAGTAAAGCGGGTACTTCTGTATCCACTTCAGGGTTCAATGAAATGACGGTGGCGATAATTTGCACTTCGTGGCTGTACCCCTCTGGGAATAACGGGCGGATGGGTCGATCAATCAGCCGTGATACCAAGGTCTCTTGTTCTGAAGGGCGGCCTTCGCGCTTGAAATAACCGCCTGGAATTTTACCCGCAGCATAGGTTTTTTCTTGATAGTTGACGGTTAGCGGAAAAAAATCGCCACCCGAGGACTCTTTCCTGCCGACCACAGTCACCAGTAACGTCGTACCTTCCACATCAATGAGTACGGCACCGTCCGCTTGACGGGCAATTTCTCCCGTTTCTAACACAACGGTACGGTCACCGTATTTAAATTCTTTCCTGACAAGGTTCACTATTTGCTTCCTTTGTTAATGTCCAATTACAAACGTTCAACGCTTACGTTTTAAGGAGGACGATGACGCCATTATTGGCAAGCCGGAGGTTTTAGCCTATGCAAAACGATCCGGTCGCCGTTACTTGTGGTGTGTCAACAGTGACGATTACTTACGCAAACCCAGCCGCTCAATCAAGGAACGGTACCGTTCGATGTCTTTGCTTTTTAGGTACATCAACAGCTTACGGCGTTGATTAACCATCTGCAACAAACCACGACGGGAATGGTTGTCTTTTTTGTGAACCGCAAAATGCGGGGCCAAATGAGAAATATGCGCGGTCAACAGTGCTACTTGTACTTCAGGCGAACCGGTATCGGTTTCTGATAAGCGGTATTGTTCAACGACAGCTCTTTTTTGTTCTGCGGTAAAAGGCATTTTATAATCCCTATTTTTAATGGTTAAGAAATTAAAGCCGCTAAATAGCGACTTCTCGTTAACGTCGCCTTCCGCGATAGGGTGCAGGAGGCGACCGGTACGCCCTATTCGATGTTGGGCAACATGTTGTTTAAATTGAATAATTTTTTCGGTAGTATTCTACCATTGCTGGACATTTCGCCCAAACCTAAAAATACCTGGCTACAGTAAAGACGCACCATGCCCTGGCAGTCTTGAGAATGTGGAATGGATTGCCCGAATTGAATGCTTTTTGCCTCGCTTTCTGACAAGCAGATGGCCGGCAACGTTGCCAATGGAAGATCAAGGGGCAGCAAGCAGGCCATCAAGGCGGCTCTGTCTAATTCGGCCAACTGACCCAGTGTTTTCGCTTCAGTAAGCTGGAACTGCCCGACTTGCAACCGCCGCAAAGCAGTGACCGTGGCGCAACTGCCCAACACAGTGCCAATGTCTTCAGCTAAGGACCGGATATACGTGC
Organism: Methylococcaceae bacterium UBA662; assembly: GCA_002299425.1. Taxonomy (GTDB): domain Bacteria; phylum Pseudomonadota; class Gammaproteobacteria; order Methylococcales; family Methylomonadaceae; genus Methylovulum. Next base: position 5,040 of record DBNW01000040.1, read on the forward strand.
CTTTTGAGCAAAAGACTTCCAATACCATTTCTTCGCCATCAAAGGCTAGCAGTTTGAGCTCATAAAGCGTGATCGGTCGTGCCTTGCGTGCAACGATTTTGCCTTGGCGTGCCAATTCGTACAGTTTGACACCGTGTTGTTTTAGTGCTGAGTACATCGGCGGCACCTGTTCGCTTGTACCCAGAAATGACCGTAAACGGACATCCAATTCAACAGCGGAAATAAGGGGTACGGGGGCGGTTTTGATGACAGAACCCTCGGCATCTCCGGTGTCGGTCATAACACCGAGTTTGACAACCGCCTGATAGCGCTTGTCCTGCCCCAGCATAAGACCTGATACTTTAGTGGCTTCGCCAAAACAAACCGGCAACAAACCTGTAGCCAACGGATCTAAGGCACCCGTGTGGCCGGCCTTGTTGGCATTGAACAAACGTCTGGTCTCTTGCAGTGCCTGGTTTGAGGAAACCCCCGGCCGTTTATCCAATAGCAAGATGCCGTGCACATCAAAGCCTGATTTACGCTTAGCCAAGCGCTTACTCCCGGTCGGCTTTGGGCAGGCCGGTCAATAATTCTGCGACCCGCATCCCGGTATCAAAGGAATCGTCGTAGTAAAAACGCAGTTCAGAGATATGCCGCAGCCGCATCCGTTTGGCCAGGGCATGGCGGATGATGGGTGCCAGTTCATTGAGGTATTTGACCTGTATTTTTTTGCCGTCCTGATCGGTATTTAACACGGTAAAGTAAACCTTAGCGACTGCCAAATCTTTGCTGACCAGCACTTCGTTAATGGTGATGAATCCTAACCGGCTGTCTTTGACTTCCCGCTGCAATATCAACGACAGCTCTTTTTGCATCTGCGATGACACGCGGTCGCTGCGACCAAATTCCCTAGCCATACGCTTTACAGCACCCGTTTTACTTCGGTGCGCTCAAACACTTCGATTTGATCGCCGACTTTGACATCGTTGTAATTTTTCACGCCAATACCGCAGTCCATGCCCATCTTGACTTCGCTGATATCGTCTTTGTAGCGGCGCAGCGATTCCAATTGGCCTTCGAACACCACCACGTTCTCGCGCAGCACTCGGATCGGCAGGTTGCGCTTGATATAGCCGTCAACCACCATGCAGCCGGCGATGGCACCGAATTTAGACGAGCGGAACACATCACGGACTTCCGCTAGGCCAACAATATGCTCCTTGATTTCCGGTGCCAACATGCCGCTAATGGCTTTTTTTACTTCATCAATCGCTTCATAAATGATGCTGTAATAATGCAGGTCAACGCCGCGTTCTTCGATCAGTTTCCTAGCTGTGGTGTCGGCGCGGACGTTAAATCCCATCAAGATAGCGCCTGAGGCCAAGGCCAGGTTGACGTCGCCCTCGTTAATGCCACCGACACCGCCGTAGACGACTTTTACTTCTACTTCTTTGCTAGACAAGTCGATTAAGGATCCGCGCAAGGCCTCTAAACTGCCTTGCACATCGGTTTTCAATACCAAATTGACGGCGGCGGTTTCGCCAGAGGTCATTCTGGAGAACACCTCATCCAGTTTCGAGGCCTGTTGCGCGGCGTGTCGGCTGGTACGCTTGCGCTCTTCTCGGTGCTTGGCCAGCTCCTTAGCAACCCGTTCGTTTTGCACCACCAAAAACTCATCACCGGCATTAGGTGTCGCGGACAAGCCCAAAATCTCAACCGGTACGCTAGGTCCAGCCACCTTAATGGGTTTGCCGTTTTCGTTGAACATGGCGCGGACACGGCCAAATTCATGACCACAAAGTACCATTTGACCACTTTCTAAAATGCCTTTTTGCACCAGAATGGTGGCCACCGCGCCCCGGCCTTTATCCAGGCGGGATTCGATGACGATGCCGGAGGCCGCGCCTTCCGCAGGGGCTTTCAGCTCCAAAATTTCGGTTTGGACAATCAAGGCCTCAATCAAGTCATCAATGCCTTGGCCGGTTTTGGCGGATATTTTCAGAAACTGGACATCGCCGCCCCATTCTTCGGCCAATACGTTAATGGCCGACAATTCTTGCATGACTTTATCGGTATTGGCCTCGGCTTTGTCGATTTTGTTGATGGCGACAATAATCGGCACATTCGCGGCCCGGGCATGCTCTACTGCCTCCTTGGTCTGTGGCATTACGCCGTCATCGGCGGCTACTACCACAATGACTACGTCGGTGATATTGGCACCCCGAGCGCGCATGGCGGTAAACGCAGCATGGCCTGGGGTATCCAAAAATGTAACCGAACCGTGATCGGTCTTGACCTGATAAGCGCCGATATGCTGGGTGATGCCGCCGGCTTCGCCCGCCGCCACCCGGGTTTTGCGAATGTAATCGAGCAATGAGGTTTTGCCGTGATCAACATGGCCCATGATGGTGACGATCGGTGCCCTGGGTACCATTTCACACGTCTCTGGGGCTTGGGCTTCGGCCAGCATTTCTTTTTCAAAATCATCATCGCTTTGCATGACCGGTTTATGACCCATGTCCTCAACCAAAATCACCGCTGTTTCCTGGTCTATGCTTTGGTTGATGGTGGCCATGATGCCCAGTTTCATCAGGTGTTTGATGACCGCAGCCGCTTTCACGCTCATTTTTTGTGCTAAATCGGAAACAACAATGTGTTCGGGTATGGTGACATCCCTGACCATCGGTGCCACCGGCATTTCAAATTGATGCCGTTCTGCCTGGACGACCTGACCGCCCTGACCGCCCGAGCGTTGCGGTTGTCGGCCTTTCTTTTTGCCTTTTTTGCTGACGGATTTTAGGCTGCCTTCTTCGTCTTGCTTTTTACGGTAAGGCTGGCCTTGCTTGAGAGCCGCCTGTTGCTTGACTTTTTCTGCGTTGCGCTTGATCGATTCCTCTAAGCGTTGGTCTTTCTCCAACTGCTTTTTCTTAGCTTCTTCTTGTTCCTTGGTTTTCTGCGGCTTTTCCGGCTGGGTTGTTTTGTCTTCTTTGTTTTTGGCGACGGCAGGTACTGTACCTGCAACGGCTGGCCCGGCTAAGGTGGGTTTTTCTGCGGTTGTATCGGTTTTTTTCGGTGCGGGATGGCTGGTTGTCGGCATCGGTTTTTGAGCCTTCCCTAAATGAGGCTCGTAACCGGCTTCATCAGCTACTATTTTAAGGTCAGGCAGTGCTGCTTCTGGCAGGGACGGGGCAGGTTCAGGCCGCATTGAATCCTGGGCCTTGGCCATTACAGGTGGAGCGTGCTGCTCCGGTTGGGGAGGGGTCGGTGGGACAAAAACTGGGGTTTCCTCTATTTCAGGGGTCTCCCGCTTGATGTAGGTTTTCTTTTTTCTGACTTCCACGTTGATGGTTTTGCTGACCGTCCCAGGCGCACCGGATTGTTTGATGGCTATTACTTTCCGCCGTTCTAGGGTCACGCGGCGGGGTGCTGTAGCAACAGCTCCGTCCGATTTCCCATGCCGCTTGCGTAAACTGTTGAGCAATTGCATTTTTTCATCTTCGGTGATGAGATCGTCCCCGGTACGGACGGATAAACCGGCTTCCTGAAGTTGTTCCAGCAACTTTTCCAAGGGAATTTTTACGATTTCGGCCAGTTGCCGCACTGTTTTGTCACTCATGCCTTACCCCCTTTAGTACCCTACTCAGCAAACCAAGGCTCGCGCGCCTTCATAATCAGTTTCGCCGCCCGCCCCTCGTCCATGCCGGCAATAGCCAACAGGTCATCAATCGACTGGTCGGCCAAATCCGCCATACTAACGATGCCTTGACCGGCCAATTGGTAGGCCAGGTCAGCATCCATTCCGTCCATGCCCAGCAAATCTTGCGCTGGACAGGCTGTTTCAATTTTTTCCTCAGCGGCTATCGCGCTGATTAACAAGGCATCTTTGGCCCGACTCCGTAATTCATTCACCAGCCCCTCGTCGAAGCCTTCAATTTCCAGCATTTCGCTGACGGGTACATAGGCGATTTCTTCGATAGCATTAAAACCTACCTCAACCAAAATAGTGGCGATTTCCTCGTCAATGTCCAATTGCTCCATGAACAATTGTATGGTTTTTTGGGCGGCTTCCTCGCTGTTTTGCTCGGCCTTGGAGGCATCGATGACATTCAACTCCCAGCCGGTCAGTTGGCTGGCCAAACGGACATTTTGTCCGCCCCGGCCGATGGCTTGAGAAAGGTTGTCGTAGCTTACCGCTAAGTCCATGCTGTGCCTGTCTTCATCGACCACGATGGACTGGATTTCTGCCGGTGACATGGCGTTGATGACAAATTGCGCTTCATTCGGATTCCACAAGATGATGTCGACACGCTCGCCCGCTAATTCGTTAGTGACCGATTGCACCCGTGCCCCCCGCATGCCAACGCACGAACCAATCGGGTCTAGCCTTGGATCGTTGGATTTTACCGCTAATTTGGCCCGGGAACCTGGATCACGGGCGGCAGCCATGATGCTAATTTTGCCTTCACCAATTTCTGGGACTTCCAAGCGGAACAACACCGTCAGCAACTCAGGTGCTGTTCGGCTTACGGATAATTGCGGCCCGCGCGGCTCCTGGCTGATACCTTTTAGATAGCCACGGATACGGTCTCCTACGCGCACGGGTTCGCGCGGAATCATGTCTTCGCGGGCGATCAAGGCTTCAACATGGCCGCCTAAATCCACAGTGACACTGCCTTTTTCTATACGTTTGACGATGCCTGTAACCAGTTCACCCAGCCGCGGGCGGTAAGCATCAAGAATTTTTTTCCGTTCGGCTTCCCGGACTTTTTGAATAATGATCTGTTTGGCATGTTGGGCCGCGATTCGCCCAAATTCAACCGAATCAATTTCGTCTTCGATAACATCGCCCACTTGTGCATCAGGTTTATCGAATTGGGCGACCTCCAACAAAATCTGGGTCACTGGAAATTCCACGTCACCCTGGCAGTTGGGGTTGGTATCGACCACTTCCCATCGCCGATAGGTCGTGTAATCGCCGGTTTTCCGGTCGATGGCGACGCGGACTTTTACCTGGTTTTGGTAACGTTTGGCGGTGGCCGCCTCAAGGGCAGCTTCTATTGCTTGAAAAACAACTTCCTTGTCAATTTCTTTCTCATTGGAAAAAACATCCACCACTGTCAGAATTTCTTTATTTGCCATGCCCGGATCCTTTTTCGATGCCTTGTTTTTTTGCTGGGTAATCAGGCACCAGGCGCGCTTTGCTCATGGCACTGAACGGCACTTGGTAGACCTGTCCGGCTTCTGAGAGAGTCACTTGATCCCCCTCAATTTTTTCAATAAACCCTTTAATTTTCCTGCGGCCTTCGACAGGGCCGAACAAGTGGACCTGTACTAGACTGCCAATGTGGCGCGCAAACTGACTGAGCTTGAAAAGCGGACGGTCGTCACCAGGGGACGATATTTCCAACTGGTAATTTCCAGGAATCGGGTCTTCTACGTCCAACACACCGCTGAGGTGGTGGCTGACGGTGGTGCAATCGTGCAACAAAATACCTTGTTCTCTGTCGATGTATACCCGTAGCAGACCGTGCTTAGGATGTGGACTGTATTCAATACCAACGCACTCATAGCCTAATCCCTCAACAAGGGGTTCGATCAAATTGAGCAAATGTTCGGGTGCCTGTTTCATAAAATCCCCCGCCAATTTCCAAACAAAAAAAAAGAGCCGAAGGCTCCTTAACTTACCATCCGTTGCCGATAACACCATCCAAATTAACAGCATGGCCAAGGCCAGAAAAGAAAAAACCCCTTTCAAGGGGTTCTTTTTTTTCTGGTAGCGGGGGCTGGATTTGAACCAACGACCTTCGGGTTATGAGCCCGACGAGCTACCAAGCTGCTCCACCCCGCGATTGATTCTGGCGATTATACTGACTTTTTTATATTTTTCAAATAATCTTGCTGTAATCGCACTCTGTTAAGCGTATGCGCCATAAACGCTCAATAGCGAGACCGGCGTTAGCTGGGCTTTATGCGCCGCAAGCCGCCTTCAAACAACACCACAACCAAGCCATAAACCAGCAGTAACGCTGCCGCTGGCAACCACGGCCTTTGATAAAACGCCGCCAAGTAGCCGTAATAAAAATACACGCCGATGCCGAAAGCGATATAGCCCAGCACCCGCTTAACATCGTAAGCAACCGGGTAATACACCTGACCTAAGCCATAAGACACCAGCACCATGGATCCGTAGCAAGCCAGCGTTGCCCAGGCCGAGCCGACGTAGCCATACAGTGGTATCCACCAGATGTTCAAGACAACGGTTAGCAACGCACCGAACACCGACACCACTGCGCCTAGCAGGGTGCGGTCAGTCAATTTGTACCAGACAGATAAGTTGACATAAACGCCCAGACACAGATTGGCCAGCAGCAAAATGGGTACTACGCTGAGGCCAGCGCGAAATTCCGGGCCTAAAAAATACTGGAAAAAATCCAGAAATAAACTCACCAACAAAAAGATAGCCACGCAAAAAATAACGAAATAGGTCAAAATTTTTGCATACACCGGCCGGGCATCGTTTTTGTTAGCGTACGCGAAGAAAAACGGTTCGGCGGCGTAACGGAAGGCCTGAATGAATAACGACATCAAAATAGAAAGTTTGTAACAGGCACTATAAATGCCCAGTTGCACTAAATTGGTTTCGGCATCGTAAGGCAGCAAATGCCTTAGCAGTATCCGGTCGAGCATTTCGTTGACCATGCCGGCGCAGCCGATTACCACCATGGGTGCGACATAAACCAGCATTTTAGCCAATAACGCTTTGTCCAGACCCAGGGTAAGCCCGGCCAGTTGTGGGATCAACAATAAAAACTTGCCGGTGCTAGCAATCAGGTTGGCAATAAAAATGTACCCTATGCCGATAGCCGGCTGATAAAGCCCTGCCAGCCAAGAATCGGGGTATAGCCGACTCAATTTTGGCCAGTAAACGATAAAAAACACGCTCAACAGGATTGTCACCAGTATTTCAGCAATTTTGATGGCGGCGAAACGGGCCGCACGATTTTCCGCCCGCAAACGCGCAAAGGCGATGGCGGCGATGGCATCGAGCACCAAAATTAGCCCGAGCCATACAACGTATTCAGGATGCCCCGGCTGGTTTAAAATATCGGCCAGGACGTGATTAAAGCCGACCACGGCGGCAAAAAACAGCCCGTTAACGGCAACCACGCACCACAAGGCCGTCGCATAGGCCTTGTCTGGGCCTTGTGCAGAGGGCGTTCGAAAACGAAAATACCCGGTTTCAAACCCAAACAACAGCAACACCGAAAAAAAACCGGCATACGCATAAAACTCGGACACCACGCCGTACTCGGCGGGCGAAAAAAATCGGGTGTACAGCGGCACCAACAAATAATTGAGGAACCGGCCAAAAATGCCGCTTAGACCATAAATGGCGGTTTGCGAGGCGAGCTTTTTTATGATGCCCATAGCATGCGGGGTTGTGGTGGGTAGCCGCCGATTATACCCACCCACTGCGACGGATAAGAACAGACCTGACGACCGCCCTCAAACCGGGCAAGACCCACTAGACGAATGGCCCGAATACTGCGATAACGAACGGGTTCGTCAAGGCAAAAGGTGCTGCGGGCGAACGCCATTGGCAACATTCGCTGACGGTATACGCAAAAATAACCGAGTGGGTCGGACAACGGCTTTATCGTTGCCCGACATTTCGGCAGTAGATAAAGGAGCGAGACGGTAAATCGAAAGGCCGTTACGATACTTGATTCTGGCACTGTCTGGCATAAAAAGCATGCTCGACCTACAGCTCTAACACCCGCAGAAAATCAGGCCAGCGCGTTAGTGTTCACTCTACTTTTTTTTGGGCGCATTGCAGGGCGTTAAACCGTTGTGCTTGCCGCTGCCTCCAGCGCACAGCCGCTTGCCAGCGCCACAGGGCATTGACTCCAAAATAGCCGGCACCGGAGCTGAGCACCGCTAACACCAGACAACCGAACAAAAAAGGTTGCCAACTGCTACCTAAGCCTGCTGCAATGCCGTCCAGGGTGAATTCAAACTTCTCCGCAGACGGGGTGCGGCCCATAAAAACCAAGCCCACCCGGTAGGCAAAATAAAACAACGGCGGCATAGTCACCGGATTGGTCAGCCAAACCAAGGCTATGGAAACCGGCAAGTTGGCCCGCAAATAAAACGCAGCGATGGCGGCTACAGCCATTTGTCCCGGCATCGGCAGCCAAGCGACAAACAGCCCCACCCCAAAGGCCATTGAAATAGCGCGCCGGCTTAAATGCCAGAAATTAGGGTCGTGCACTTTCTCGCCAAGGAATTGCAGTCTTGGGTGTTGTTTAATGAAATTGTGGTCGGGCATCATTTTTTTAAGCCAATTTCTGGGCATAACCGCCTCCTTCTCCTGCAAGGTTTCATCGGCAGTTTAACAGGTTTTCTTGGACATTTAACGCCCCATGATTGTTGGCGCACTGGCTTTTTTGGTAGGCATTTTAGGGGTGCAGACGTTTCAGGTGTTGCCGGGTGCTGCCGAGTTGCTGGCCTGCGTGGTTTGCGCGGTTTGGCTGGCGGTGTTGCGCTGGTGGCGCTTAGTGGGCTTGCCACTGGGATTTATTTGGGCGGTTGTGGTTGCCGCTGGCCAGCTTTCCCAGCAATTGCCGGAGCGTTTGGCAGGGATTGATACCGCCATCCACGGCCGCATTACCGGCCTGCCGGAGCAATCCGAAGACCGGGCACGTTTTGATTTTGTGCTAGAAAACCCCGGTCCACACAGCCCCAAAAAACTGCGCCTGGTTTGGTACCGTACCGAACACACGCTCAAAGCCGGGCAGCACTGGGCATTCACTGTCCGCTTGAAACCACCGCACGGCTCTTTAAACCCGGGCGGCTTCGACTACGAACGCTGGCTGTTTACCGCAGGCATCGGTGCGCTGGGCAGTGTCCGCCCCTACCCTAAGCCGGTGTTGCTTGGACAGGATTCGTGGTGGCGCAACATCGACGTACTCAGGCAACACATCGCTGACCGCTTGGACGCCCGCTTGGCCGACAGCGGCTTTATCAAGGCACTGACCATCGGTGAAGGGAGCGGCATCAGCCAAGCCCAGTGGGCGGTGTTCCGTAACACCGGGACGATTCATTTGGTTGTGATATCCGGTTCGCACATTGGCATGGTGGCCGGCTTGGTGTATTTTTTGGTGTTGAAAGGGTGGGCTTGGGCCGGCTGTCTGCGCTGGTCGCCGCAACAAGTCGCCGCGTGGGCGGCGATGGCGGCGGGTATTTTCTACGCCGCTCTGGCCGGATTTTCTATCCCCAGCCAACGCGCCGTGGTCATGCTGGTGGTGCTGATGCTGGCCATCATTCAGCAACGCCCTGTCCGGCCATTCAACACCTTGGCGGTCGCCTTGCTGGCAGTTTTGCTGTACGACCCGCTGGCGGTCTTAGCACCAGGGTTTTGGCTGTCTTTTTTGGCAGTGGTGGTGATTGTGTTCGCCGTGGCGGGCCGTTTAGGAAAAGCCAGCGTTTGGCTAGAAGGGATTAAGGTCAATTGGGTGACATCCGTGGGTTTATCGCCGCTGTTACTGTGGTTTTTTCAGCAAGTGTCTTTGTGTTCGCCCCTAGCCAATTTCATCGCTGTTCCGGTTGTGGGTTTTTTTTTGGCACCCGGCGCGTTGTTGGCGGTGGCCTTGCTGTTTGTTCATCAAGGCCTCGCCGATGGCTTGCTGCGAATCTTAGATTATGCGTTACAGGGCTTGTATGCCCTCTTAGCGCAGATGGCTGCGTGGCCGTGGGCCATGCTCGATCACCCCCAGCCGCCTTTTTGGGCCTTGCTGTTCGCATTGCCGGGCATCGTTTTGCTAATAGCACCTAGGGGCCTACCCCACCGGTGGTTGGGTTTGGTAATGCTGCTGCCGTTGTTTGCCGCAGCACCGAACAGGCCGGCTCATGGCGAGATTGCATTGACCTTACTGGACGTGGGCCAAGGCTTGGCGGCGACCGTGCAAACTTCCGGGCACTGGCTGGTTTTTGACACCGGGGCAAAACACTCAAAAGAGACCGACAGCGGGTTAACGGTGGTGTTGCCGTTTCTTAAAAGTCAGGGTGTCCGTCATCTGGATACGCTCATCATCAGCCACGGCGATAACGATCATATCGGCGGTGCCGATTCGCTGTTGCAAGGCATGCCGGTGCAGCGGGTGTTGACCAGCGTCCCTGAAAAATTCGCCGACTACCCGGCGCAACCGTGTACGGCGGGGCAGTCATGGGTCTGGGACGGGGTGACTTTTACAGTGCTGTCGCCAGGCCTAAAACCGTTCCCTAAGAGCAACGACAATTCTTGTGTGCTGAAAATCACCGGTCAGTCCGGTGCGGTTTTACTGACCGGCGATATTGAAAAACCAGCCGAATCCTGGCTGCTGCGCCAATACGGGGAAGCCTTGCAGGCCACTGTTTTGGTGGCCCCGCATCACGGCAGCAAAACGTCTTCAAGCGTGCGTTTTTTACGCGCCGTTCGCCCAAGTCTGGTGTTGATTCCAGCCGGTTACCGCAACCCTTTTGGCCATCCCCATGCGCGTGTACTGGCCCGTTACCAATCGAGGCAAATCGCCAGTGCCACCACGGCGCAGACCGGTGCGCTTGCGGTTACTGTCGATGACAAGGCCCTCGCGTTGCGCGCATTTCGGGAAACGAACGGCAAATACTGGAATTGGCGGCCAGCACCGTTACAATAACCCTGTCCTTAAAACTAAACAGCAGGCTAACTCATGTCAGTATTCAGCGTAACCGGCGATGTCGACCCGTTCTTGCACGTCCATTTGCAACGGGGCGAAAAAATTTATTGCGAAGCCAATGCCATGGTGATGATGGAAAAGCCTTTGGTTTTGAAGGGAAAAATGGCAGGAGGGCTGGGCCAGGCACTGATGCGACGGTTGGCGAATGGGGAGTCGTTTTTTCAGCAGCACATCGAGGCGGTAGGCGGCGATGGCGATTGCTTGCTGTCGCCGGCACTGCCAGGTGCTATCGACGTGTTAGACGTAGGCGCGACCGCCTACAAAATTACCGACGGCGCCTTTGTTGCCGCCGACAGCACGGTCGAACTGACCGTACGCAGCCAAGGTTTAGGTTCGGCCTTGTTTGGGCAAACCGGCGGGTTTTTCATTTGTGAGGCAACGGGCTTAGGTAAGCTGGCGGTGTCCGGGTTCGGCTCCAGTTCGGTCATCAACGTGGAACCGGGTAAAGAAGTCACTGTCGACAACGCCCATGTGGTGGCTTGGGACAGCAATCTGCGCCATGAAATAACCGTGGCCACCCAAGGCGGCGGCTTGCTAGGCCATCTGGTTAACAGCGTGACCAGCGGCGAAAGAATGGTGCTGAAATTTTCCGGGCGCGGCAAGGTGGTGGTTTGTTCGCGCAGCCGGGATAATTTTGCCGCCTGGTTGACTAAGTTGTTGCCGGGCGGCAATTAGCCAGGGATGAAAGCGCGGCGGCTCCAGAGCGGTTTCGCCGTTATTTGATTTTGGCTTCTTTGTACATGACGTGCTTGCGGACCACGGGGTCAAATTTTTTGATCTCCATTTTTTCCGGCATGTTTTTTTTATTTTTGGTGGTGGTGTAAAAATGCCCTGTTCCTTCGCTGGAAACCAGTTTGATTTTATCGCGCATGAGTTGGCTCTCTTAATTTGGCGTTAAGTGGGGTTTAGTGTTTGCGTTAGAGCGTGATGCCGTCTTTACGCATGTCCGCTAGGACAACATCAATACCTTTTTTATCGATGATGCGCATGCCTTTAGCAGACACCCTAATACGAACCCAGCGATTTTCACTTTCAACCCAAAAACGGTGGTGATGCAAGTTGGGCAAAAAACGGCGCTTGGTTTTGTTGTTGGCGTGTGAAACATTGTTTCCGGTAACCGGTCGTTTCCCAGTTATTTGACAGACTCTGGACATGGCTAACCCTCTATACCTTGAGATTAAAATAGCCGAGCTTTATACCAAAATTCCTTTTCATCGTAAACAACAATCGATAAGATGAGCGCATCGCTACTGCATTCCGCCTCTCAACTTAAAACAACGGCCATGTCCATTAAGCTCGGTGTGGTTATGGATCCCATAGCCCACATCAACATCAAAAAAGACACTACTTTCGCCCTATTGCTGGAAGCCCAGGTTCGCGGCTGGTCAATTTTTTATTTCGAGCTCATTGACCTGTACCTGCACAATGGCCGGGCCTATGGCCGAGCCCGGCGGCTGTCGTTGCAGCGGGACACCAACAGCTGGTTTCAGTTAACCGATAGCCAGGACATGCCGCTGGATGATTTGGACGTGATCCTAATGCGTAAGGATCCGCCTTTCGATCAAGAATATATTTACGCCACCTATTTGTTGGAGCGGGCGGAAAACAACGGTGTGCTGGTGATTAACAAGCCCCAGTCCCTGCGCGATGCCAACGAAAAACTATTTACTGCCTGGTTTTCAGAATGTTGCGCTGAGACATTGGTGGCCAGGGAGCCTAGCAGAATTCGTGATTTTTTGCAGGCACAAGGTGAAATCGTTTTAAAGCCCTTAGACGGCATGGGCGGTACTTCAATTTTTCATGTCCGCCAGACCGACCCAAATATCAGTGTAATTTTGGAGCTCATGACTGCCTACAAGACCCGTTATGTTATGGCGCAACGGTATTTGCCGGCGATAAAAGCCGGCGACAAACGCATACTGATGATCAACGGCGAAGCCGTGCCTTACTGTTTGGCAAGAATCCCGGCCCAAGGCGAAACACGGGGCAACTTAGCGGCCGGCGGCCGCGCCGAAGGACGTCCAATGACCGAGCACGACTGGCAAATAGCGCGCCGGGTAGGGCCTGTGTTGCGGGAAAAAGGCTTGTACTTTGTAGGCTTGGACGTCATTGGCGACAAATTGACGGAAATCAACGTGACCAGCCCGACCTGTGTCCAGGAACTGGACGACCAGTTCGGCCTGAACATTGCCGCGTTGTTGATGAATTTTATCGAAACGGTGCTGAAAAATGGTTAGGCCAACGCTACTGTCCACCCGCCCCTTTCTATCTGACCGCGACACCCTGCTGGTGACGCTGTTTGCAGCAGCCATCATCCATCTGGCTGTTATTATCGGGGTCAATTTCGTCTTGCCCGCCGCTGCGCCGACACAGGCTAGGCCCATCGATGTAACGCTGGTGACGGTACCCGCAAAAACTCCCCCTAAACAAGCCAGCTTCTTAGCTCAACAACACCAAACCGGCAGCGGCTCAGTGGCCGTCAAACCCAGTCCCCCAGTACAAAAAGTGCCCCACCGGGGCCGGGGTGTTGAGGAACACAAGCGTCAGGTTGATGCCTCTTTGCTGGAGACCCGTCCAAAAGCGGTGCATAACGTGATCGCCCAGAAAAATGCAGCTACCAACAGACCAAACCCTGCTCAGGGTGAGTCGGTGACAACGCCACCTGCCCGACCCATTTCCCCGGACACGCTTAGGCAACAAATAGCGCAGATGGGTGCGGAAGTGGGTTTTGGCCAACCAGAATCCGATGACAGCGCTGTCAAATTTGCCCACATTGCCAGTGCTAAACAATACACCGGGGCCCAGTACCTGAAAGATTGGGTGGCCAAAGTGGAGCGTACCGGCAATTTAAATTACCCGGAAGCGGCTCTAAAAGAAGGCTTTTCCAATGCCTTAACGTTGGATGTCGGGCTGAAATTCGACGGTAGCATTTACAGCATTAAGATCAGAACGTCATCCAAAAGCCAAGCACTGGATGATGCGGCCAAGCGGATTGTCCGGCTGAGCGCACCGTTCCCGCCCTTGCCCGTGGCTTTATTAAAAGAACTCGGCCTCAAACAGCAGGATATTTTGGTGATATCCAGAGTCTGGGTGTTTTCAGACCAATCTGGCCTGACCTCACGCTGAGACGGCCCTGTTTCATAAAACCGTAGACATGAAATCAATCGACTATTTAAACAATCAATTCATCATTGCCATGCCCAGCTTGATGGACCCTCATTTTTCCCATACCGTGACATTTTTGTGTCAGCACGGCAAAGATGGCGCGCTGGGCATTGTCATCAACCGGCCCACGGCAATGCGCTTAGGTGATATTTTTAGCCAAATGGATATTGCCGTGACTTCCGATGCCGCCCGCCAAGCTCTGGTATTTGCCGGCGGTCCGGTACAGCAGGACCGGGGTTTTGTGCTGCACACCCCGGTTGGTGATTGGGCTGCCAGCCTGCCCGTTTCCGACGCCATTACACTGACTACGTCACGCGACGTGCTGGAAGCGATCGCGCTTGGCCAAGGTCCTGATCAGTACCTGGTGGCGTTGGGTTATGCCGGTTGGGGTGGTGGTCAGTTGGAGCGGGAAATCATGAACAACGCTTGGCTCAACACCCCCTTTGGCCCAAAAATTCTGTTTGACACCCCGGTAAACCAGCGTTGGAATGCCGCCGCTCACCAAATTGGCGTAGACATCAACCGCTTAACGACACCTGCCGGGCATGGTTAAGGCCGATCCGTTGCTGGCAAAACGGTCAGGTGACACATACCTTGGGTTTGATTTTGGCACAAAAAAAATAGGCGTGGCCGTCGGGCAAGCCACTACCTTGACCGCCAGTGCCTTACAAACCATCCCGGCAATCAAGCAAAACCCTGGCTGGGAAGCCATTGCCAAGCTAATCCGCGAGTGGCGACCGGTCGGTCTGGTCGTGGGTATTGCGCGGCAAATGGACGGCACCGACAACCTTGTAACCCCACGCATGGTGAAATTCTGCCGCCAATTAGCCGGCCGTTACGGCCTGCCGGTGTTCCAACAAGACGAAACCCTATCCACTTTTGAGGCCAAGCAATTGCTGTTTGATGACGTGGGCGTCAGGGCTGGCACGCTGTGGGCGGTGCAAGATCAACTGGCCGCCCAGCTCATCTTGCAAACCTGGCTAAACAACCGTACACCCCGCCCATGTCCCTAGATAAATTAGAAATCAATAATCTGCTTGACACTCTCGAAGCCTCTCTGCGGCAAACCGTAGCGCAGCGCGGTCTGGCCAATCCACTGATGGTCGGCATTCGCACCGGCGGTGTCTGGGTAGCTGAAGAGCTGCACCGGCGGCTGGGCATAGCAGCACCCGTAGGTCTGCTGGATATTTCTTTTTACCGCGATGATTTTTCCCAGATTGGCATGTACCCGAATGTCAAGCCCAGCCAACTGCCGCCTAACATCGAAGGCCGTGACATTATTCTAGTCGACGACGTGTTCTACACGGGGCGGACGGCCCGCGCCGCGCTCAACGAAATTTTCGATTACGGCCGCCCCAGGCAAGTGGTGTTAGCCGTGCTTATCGAGCGTCTCGGCAAGCAAATTCCCATCAGTCCTGATTGCGTCGGCAGAAACATTGCCTTGTCCCCCGAGCAACGGGTAAAGCTGAGTTATCCGCCCTTAGCCATCCAAATTGAAAGCCAAGGTCGACCATGATAGCTTTACAATTGACGACCGAGGGCAGACTGAAGCATTTTTTGACGGTTGAGGGCTTAAGCCGGAACCTGCTAACAGAAATTCTCGACACCGCCGAATCTTTCGTCGGCGGCCCCGGCCAGCCCATTAAAAAAGTCCCGCTGCTGCGCGGCAAGACCATTGTCAACCTGTTTTTTGAAAACAGCACCCGCACCCGCACCACCTTTGAGTTGGCCGCTAAGCGCCTGTCGGCTGATGTCTTGAACATGAGCATCGCCACCTCCTCGACAGCCAAGGGCGAAAGCTTGTTGGACACCATCCGCAATTTGGAAGCCATGTTCGTAGACATGTTTGTCGTGCGCCACAACATTAGCGGCTCGGCGCATTTCATCGCCCAACATACCGCCCCGCATATCAGTGTCATCAACGCCGGCGATGGCCAGCATGCCCACCCAACCCAAGCCATGCTGGACATGTTCACCATTCGCCAGATCAAGCCAGATTTTGCCAAGTTGCGCGTGGCCATTATCGGGGATATTTTGCATTCCCGAGTGGCCCGCTCACAAATTCAAGCTCTGAACACCTTAGGTGCGGCCGAAGTACGGGTCATCGCCCCGAAAACCCTGCTGCCAACGCATGTGGAAAGCCTAGGAGTTAGCGTCTGCCACAGCTTGACCGAGGGCCTTAAGGATATCGATGTCATCATTATGTTGCGCTTGCAAAAGGAGCGCATGGCCTCGGCACTGCTACCGAGCGAGGCGGAGTATTTCAAATGTTTCGGACTAACTGAAAGTAAGTTGAAAATAGCCAAGACCGATGCCATCGTTATGCACCCAGGACCCATCAATCGGGGGGTGGAAATTGAGTCCAGTGTCGCTGACGGCCCTCAGTCGGTCATTTTAAGGCAGGTCAGCAACGGCATCGCCGTGCGCATGGCCATCCTATCGATGGCCATGCAACCCCAGGGGGGGGGCTGATGGCCAAGCTGGCGATTAGGGGCGGTCGGATTGTTGATCCGGCCAATGAGCTGGACGGCACCGGTACCGTGTGTGTTGACGGCGGAAAAATTGTTTCTGTTTTGGCAGAGCCTGAGGGCTTCGTTGCCGACCAGGTGATCGAAGCTGCAGGTAAAATCGTTTGTCCAGGCTTCATTGATTTAAGCACCCGGTTGCGCGAGCCAGGCCACAGCCGCAAGGGCACCTTTAAAAGTGAGACCCTAGCGGCAGCCAGTGCCGGTGTCACCAGTTTGTGCCTGCAACCGGACACCAAGCCCGTGATTGACACCCCGGCCGTTGCCGAGTTGATCAAGGAATTAGCAGACAACGCGCGCTACCCGCAAATTTACCCGATCGCAGCACTGACACAAAAACTGGAAGGCAACGAACTCAGTTCCATGCTGTCGCTAAAACAGGCCGGCTGCATTGCTGTCGGCAACGCCAGCCGACCCATTGCTAATTTGCTGATTTTACGGCGAGCCATGGAATACGCAGCCAGCCACGGCTTGGTTTTGATGTACCGACCCAATGATTTTTGGCTGGGCAGTCAAGGCTGCGCCCACGAGGGCGCGGTGGCTACCCGCTATGGCTTACCCGGCATACCCGACACGGCGGAAACTATCGCCGTAGAACAATGCCTAGAACTGGTGGTTTTGACCGGTTGTCGAGTGCATTTTGGGCAACTCAGTTGCCGCCGGGCGGTGATTAAAATCCAGCAGGCACAAAAATACGGCATGGCGGTGACTGCCGATGTCGCCATCCACCACCTGCATTTAACCGAAGAGGACATGGCTCCGTTTGATAGTGCCTACCATGTCTTGCCGCCGTTCCGTACCGAACGGGACAAGGCTTATCTGCGCCAAGGACTGGCCGGCGGCATCATCGGCTGCATTTGCTCGGACCATCAGCCCCATGATTTAGATGCCAAACTAGGCGCCTTCCCAGAGACCGAACCCGGACTGTCGTCGCTGGAAACCTTGCTGCCATTAACCTTAAAATTGGTCGCGCAGCACGCCATCACCTTGGAACAAGGCATTGCCGCCTTGACCCGAAACCCGGCTGCGGTAGTGGGCTTGAAAGCCGGTTCCCTCACCCCAGGTTTACCCGCCGATATTTGCGTTTTTGATCCGAATTTGGAATGGCCCGTTAATGCCCAGACTTGGCGCAGCAAAGGCCGCAACACCCCGTTCTGGGGGCACACCTTTAAGGGGCGGGTGACAGAAACCCTACAAGCAGGCCAGGTGATTTATCGCTTAGCTTCCAGTTGACCGCACAGAACAAGGGCGTGGACAAAAAACCTAAGCAGTTACCGCAGTGATCGTGTCCCCTATCGAAAAATAGGCGTCAAAGCCACCCCTGCAATGGCCGCGCCGGCCGTAGCTTCAGCCCTTGCCGCGGGTGTGGGCCTTTTCCCTAGAGTTTTCCAGTGCCTCAAAGCGTTTTTCAACGAATTGGATGATTAGCCCGGCAATGTCTTTGCCGCTGGCTTCCTCAATGCCTTTAAGGCCGGGTGAAGAGTTCACTTCCATGATGACCGGGCCGTGGTTGGAACGCAACATATCGACACCGCACACATTAAGACCCATAATTTTAGCGGCGCGCACCGCTGTGGAGCGTTCCTCGGGTGTTAAGCGGACCAGCGAGGCGGTGCCGCCGCGATGCAAGTTGGAACGGAACTCACCCGGCGCGGCCTGCCGTTTCATCGAGGCCACCACTTTGTCGCCAATGACAAAACAGCGCAGGTCGCTGCCTTCGGCCTCCTTGATGTATTCTTGCACCATGATGTTGACTTTTAATCCCATAAACGCCTGGATGACGCTTTCCGCCGCGTTATGGGTTTCGGCCAACACCACGCCGATGCCTTGAGTGCCTTGCAGCAGTTTGATCACCAACGGTGCGCCGCCGACTTGCTCAATGAGATCGTTGGTGTCGTCCGGGTTGTTGGCAAAACCGGTCACGGGCAAACCGATGCCTTTTCTGGCTAACAACTGAGTTGAGCGCAGCTTGTCGCGGGAGCGGGAGATGGCGACCGATTCGTTTAGCGGGAACACGTTCATCATTTCAAATTGCCGCAATACTGCAGTACCGTAAAAAGTCACCGAATTGCCGATTCTGGGAATGACTGCGTCGAAGTTGACCAGCTCCCCACCGCGATAATGAATGGACGGGTTGTGCGAGGTGATGTTCATGTAACACCGCAACACATCCAGGACGCGCACCTCGTGTCCGCGTGATTCTGCGGCCGCAACCAAGCGGGCGGTGGAATAAAGTTTGCTGTTTCGGGATAGAATAGCGATTTTCATCGATACACGGGGCGAATGGTGAAAGTGAGCGTATTCTGGCATGAATCTCACCCTTGGCACTAATGCGATTTGTACGACTCTTTAGGTGGCAAGGACGGTGTGGGTGTGCGCCAATGGACAAGCCGCCAGCGGCCCGCCTAAAAATACCGCTTTGCTGCACTCAGCCCTGTCCGTCTAATTTAACTTGAGTTAAGGAGAAACCCCTATGGCTGCATTAAACCCACCCGTTTGTGATTTTGGTGCTAAGGCACCGTATTTTAACTTGCCCGATGTAGAGGGCCGTTTTTGGAGTCTTGAACAATGCAGCGGTGAAAAGGGCTTGTTGGTCATGTTCATCTGCAACCACTGCCCCTATGTAAAAGCCATCCGCGAGCGCATCGTCCGCGACACCGATGAACTGAAAGCTTACGGTATTCATTCTGTTGCCATTATGTCCAATGATTTTCATAGTTTCCCAGAAGATGCGCCGGAAACTATGCGCCAGATAGCGCAGCAGTACGGTTTTAACTTCCCCTATTTGCTGGATGAGAATCAGGCGGTTGCCCAAGCCTACGGGGCGGTTTGCACGCCTGATTTTTTTGGCTACAACGCCCGCTATGAATTGCAATACCGTGGTCGCTTAGATGCCAGCCGGACAGAAACGGCATCGGCTGATACCGTACGCGAACTGTTTGAAGCCATGCAACAAATCGCCGCAACCGGCCAAGGCCCGGAACAGCAAATTCCGTCCATTGGTTGTTCCATCAAGTGGAAAACGAATACCCTTTAAACACTTCCCACAAACCGCAAAGAGAGCACAGTATGTCAATACAAAGAATGATTGATTTGGATTTATCCGGGAAACGGGTTTTGATCCGGCAAGATTTGAACGTACCCGTCAAAAATGGCCACGTAACCAGCGACATTCGTATTAAAGCCAGTGTGCCTACCATCCAGCAGGCCTTAGAAAAAGGCGCGGCGGTGATGGTGATGTCTCATTTAGGCCGTCCCGAAGAAGGCTATTTTGATGAAGCCTCTTCAATGCAGCCGGTTGCCGAGTGTTTGTCCGCCTTATTGGACAAACCGGTGCGTTTGCAAAGAAATTGGCTGGAGGGTATTGACGTGGCACCGGGCGAAGTGGTCTTGTGCGAAAACGTCCGCTTTAATGTCGGTGAAGAGCAAAACAGCGATGATCTGGGCCAAAAAATGGCCGCCTTGTGCGATATTTTTGTCATGGACGCCTTCGGCACCGCCCACAGGGCGCAGGCCTCCACCCACAGCGTGGCTAAATTCGCCCCGGTTGCCTGTGCTGGGCCCTTGTTGTCCAGTGAGCTGGATGCTTTGGGCAAAGCTTTGGAAAACCCGGCCAAACCGTTGCTGGCGATTGTCGGCGGTTCTAAAGTTTCCACTAAGCTGACCGTATTGGAATCGCTCTCAAAGAAAGTGGACCAATTGATTGTCGGTGGCGGCATTGCCAACACGTTTATCGCCGCAGCGGGGTATTCGGTGGGCAAATCCTTGTATGAACCGGACCTAATCGGCGCGGCGCAACAGCTAATGGCGATCGCTAAACAAACCGGTTCAGACATTCCCATTCCGGTCGATGTAGTATGTGCTAAGGAATTTTCCGAAACCGCCGAAGCCACCGTGAAAAAAGTCACCGACATTGCCGAGGATGACTTGGTGCTGGATATTGGCCCTGAAACCGCTGCCCTGTATGCCGACATGATCAAATCCGCCGGCACCGTCGTTTGGAACGGCCCGGTGGGGGTGTTTGAAATCGAACAATTCAGTCACGGTACCGAAGTGTTGGCCCAAGCCATTGCCGACAGTGCGGCTTTTTCCATTGCCGGCGGCGGCGATACCTTAGCGGCCATTGACCAATTCGGCGTCCATGACGGTATTTCGTACACTTCAACCGGTGGCGGGGCGTTTTTGGAATTTTTGGAAGGTAAAGAACTACCGGCGGTAGCGATTTTAAAATCCCGCCAGTAAGTTGGCCAGGGGCTATAATCGAAGCCCCTTTTCTATTTTATACGTAAGCCCGTATCCGGGGCTTAGGTTTTTTACAAGGTTTAGCAATGGCAAGAATTACAGTAGAAGATTGTTTGGACAAAGTGGAGAACCGCTTTAAGTTAGTTCTGTTGGCCAGTACTCGAGCCCGCCAATTAAGCCACGGTGCCCAAGAATTTGTGCCGCGCAATAAAGACAAAGATACCGTACTGGCCTTGCGTGAAATCGCCGCCGGCCATGTTAACGAAGACAATGTGGAGCACTTGCACCGCATCAACGAGCCAGTGGAATACCCCTCTCTATTTTAAACGGCATCCGTCATGCTGCCCGACACCCAGACCGCAGAAAGCGGAAAACTTCAGGAACAATTAGTAGGGCGGTTGTGTACGGCTTTGTCGGCTTACCTAGAACAGGTGCAAGTTGACGAATGCCGCAGGGCCTACGAATACGGTGCCCAAGCCCATGAAGGCCAGTACCGTAAAAGTGGTGAAGACTATATTTGCCACCCCGTTTCTGTGGCGATAATTCTGGCTGAAATGCGTATGGATGTGAACGGCGTGCTGGCCGGCATCCTGCATGACGTGATGGAAGATTGCGATGTTAGTAAAAAAGAACTGGCCGCGGCATTTAACCCTGAAGTAGCGGAACTGGTCGATGGCGTCACCAAACTGACCCTAATTGGTAACAAGTCGCGGGCCGAGGCGCAAGCGGAAAATGTCCGCAAGATGTTTTTTGCCATGGGCAAAGACTTGCGCGTCATCATGGTGAAATTGGCCGACCGCTTGCACAATATGCAAACGCTCGGCGCCATGTCGGCGGAAAAAAAGCGCCGGATTGCCCGGGAAACCCTGGACATTTATGCCCCCATCGCCAACCGCTTGGGTATGAATGCCATCCGGCAGCAATTGGAAGCACTCAGTTTTGAGGCTGTTTATCCCATACGCTACGCGGTGTTAAAGCGAGCCGTGAAAAAATCCCGGGGCAACCGCCGGGAAATCATCAACACCATCAAAAATACCCTCACCCAACGCATGAGTGAGGCGGGCCTGGTCTGCGAAGTGTCCGGGCGGCAAAAAAACTTGTGGAACATTTATGAAAAAATGCGGCAAAAAAAACTGGCCTTGTCGGCCGTTTTTGATGTCCATGCTTTTAGGGTATTTTGCCACGACATCGATAGCTGTTACCGGGCTTTAGGGGTTGTGCATAACCTGTACAAACCCATCCCCGGCCGGTTTAAGGACTACATCGCCCTGCCCAAGGCCAACGGCTACCAATCCCTGCACACCATCCTGATTGGCCCGCATGGCCTGCCCATAGAAATCCAAATCCGCACCCACGACATGCACCGCATGGCCGAATCGGGCATAGCCGCACACTGGCTGTACAAATCCGACGATGACAAGGGCGAAAGCTTCAAGGCGCGGGCCAATGAATGGCTGCGCGATTTTTTGGAAATCCAAAAATCCGCCGGCGACTCGCTGGAGTTCATCGACAATTTAAAAATCGATTTATTCCCCCAAGAAGTGTTTGTGTTCACCCCTAAGGGCGGCATTATCAAGCTGCCGCGCGGTGCTACCGTGGTGGATTTTGCCTACGCCGTCCACACCGATATTGGCAATACCTGCATTTCCGCGCGTATCGACCAACAGTTAGCGCCCCTGCAAACCAAGCTGGAAAACGGCATGACCGTGGAAGTCATCACCGCCGTTTGGCAAAAACCCAACCCCTCGTGGCTGGATTTTGTCAACACGGCTAAGGCGCGCACCAGCATCCGCAGTTACTTAAAGCATTTCAAGCAAAAGGAAGCGATAGCGTTGGGCAGGCGGCTGTTGGAAAAAGAGTTGCAGGGCAGCGGCCTGTACTTGGAGAGCATCGACCCGGTACGGTTAACGAAGCTGTTGAAAGTGGCCGGTATGCACTCGCTAGACGAGTTGCTGGAAAATATCGGCTTTGGCAACAAAATGCCGTTTCTGGTGGCCAGGCAACTGGCTCAGGTAGATGTCAATGCCCATGTCAAATTGGACGGCCCGGCTCATGGGCAGAAAAACCCCTTGGTGATAAAAGGCACCGAAGGCATGGTCATCACCTTGGCCAAGTGTTGCCGCCCTATCCCCGGAGATGCCATCATCGGCTTTTTTAACCCCGGCAAAGGCATCGTCATCCACAATCACGAATGCCGTACTCGGGGCATAGCCCGCAGCAAACACAGCAACTGGCTGGATGTGGAATGGTGCCAGGATATCACCGGCGACTTTCCGGTTGACCTGCGCCTGGAAATTCTCAACCAACGTGGAGCCTTAGCGACCGTAGCGTCGACTATTTCCGAATACGATTCCAACATTGAAAACGTCGCCGTGGTGTCGCAAGACGACCGTGTCGGCGTAGATTTGATCACCTTGACGGTAAAAAACCGGGTGCATTTAGCGCGCATTTTACGGCGACTAAAGGAATTGCCCATTGTCTTGAAACTCACCCGCATCAAAGCGTAAAGCGTGCAGTCGCTAAAAACGTCTCCGGTGCGGCTTTAGTCCGTGCCAACCCCAGCACCCGGACGGGTCGTAAGAATGCCCGCTCTACGGTGAGTTTTTGTTGATTTTTAAAATATCAAGTTCATTGAATGCCTTGTTTAAACTTAGTTTTAAGCTAAGCAAACAAGCCAGCGTGGTGCAGGTAAAAATCCCGACCATGATGGCGATTTGGTATTTCACCGCCAGCCAGGGTTCACTGCCCCCCAAAATTTGGCCAGTCATCATGCCCGGCAGCGACACTAAGCCCATGGTAGACATGCTGGCAATAGTCGGGCTGAGTGCCGCCTTGATGGATTCTAAAAAATAAGGCCGCACCGCTTCCCATCGCGTAGCGCCTAACAACAAGTAAGTCAGGTATTCCTGCTCATTTTTGCGCAATGACGAATAAAAACGCTCCAGGGCGATGACCGTGCTTTGTAGGCAATTGCCTAGCACCATGCCGGCCAACGGCACTAGGTAGCGGGCATCGTAAAAATGTGGGGTTTGAATGACCAACACCATCAAATACAACGTTACAAAAACTGTACTGAACGCAATAGCGGCAAATGTGGTTAAGAAAAAATGCCGCCTGCTAAGACCTGCCCGCTTCAGTATGCTGAAATCAGCCACGACCAGCATCACCAAAACCCACAGGCTATTTAGGGCTGGGTCGTTCAGTGCAAACAAGGTTTTTAAATAAATTCCTACTAAACCCAGTTGCACGGTCATGCGCAACAGGCTGGTGAGAATATCGCGGCTGAGTTTCAGACCAATGACCTGAAGCAAACCCAAAGGCAACAAAGCCAGGGCATAAAGCACCGCCATTTGCGGCGGTTCTATGTCAAGGGTAGTCATGTTGTATGCCAACCAATTGGCCTTGTTGCAAGGTATAAATGGTATCGCAGCGGGCTAGCCACTCCGGATCATAGGCCACTGACAGCAGGGTGGTTTCGGTTTGAAAACAAACGTTATAAACCGCTTGCTTGCTGTCCGCGTCCAGGGCACTGGTCACTTCGTCGAGCAGGTACAAAGATTTGCCCATGAGCAAGCCGCGCGCTAAAGCCACTCGCTGCTTTTCTCCGCCCGAAATGCACCCGGTTTGTTGTTCGAGCACGTGCGCTGGCAAATCTAAACGGGCCAGCATTTCAACGAGCCGCTGCCTAGAGGGTTTGTGTGGCGAGTGCGCTTTGAATTGAAAGGGCAGCAACAAGGCTTCTTGCACTGTCTGCGCCGCCAAAATGGGTTCTTGGCTGATATAGATGGCGTCATGGCGGATGGTTTGGATGACTGGGGCTGTTAATGGTTGGCCATTAAACAAAATTTTGCCTTGGCTAATCGTGTGCAAACCCAGCAGTGCCTTCAATACCGTGCTTTTGCCTGCCCCTGATTTGCCGTGGAAAGCCGCTTTTTCACCCGTGTTCAGCGTAAAACTGATATCGGCTAACAGGGTCTTGTCTTGTGCCGTGATGGTGACACGATCAAATTCGATGAGGGGGGGCATTGTTTTTAGTTGCGGGTCATGGGGGTGTCAGTGCAAACGGCTGGGTCCGTTGTGGCGCGGGCCGATTGCCGTGGCATGCGCTAAACCGTTTGCCTTCAATGCTATAAAAAAACCACAGTGGCTTCGGGATGCCGGAAACGACGGTGTTCGGACATCGGTTTAGTGGGCTGGCGTTTATAAGCACGCTGCCGCGTGCCTTAGCGCATTCTACTACGGACTAAAATCAAACTGACTAAGCTTAGCATAACCGATATTATTGGCGACCCCAATTCAGTCGTTGCCGTCCAAATCATCCATGAAAACCCTTTATCCTGAAATTGAACCTTGCCAAACATTCTATTTGCCAACGGCTAGCCCACACGAGATTTACGTTGAGTTGTCCGGCAACCCGAACGGCATACCGGTTGTTTTTTTGCACGGCGGCCCGTGTTCGGGCACCAAACCCGAGCATCGGCGTTTTTTTAACCCGGACTGCTACCGAATTATTTTGTTTGACCAACGCGGGTGCGGGCACTCTAAGCCGTTTGGCGAATTGGCGCAGAACACCACTCAGGATTTAGTGGACGACATGGAACGTATCCGAGCGCAATTAGGGATAAGTCAATGGTTGGTGTTTGGCGGCTCTTGGGGGGCTGCTTTAGCTTTGTTGTACGCCCAGCAGCATCCGCAAGCGGTCAGCGGATTGGTACTGCGCGCCGTGTTTTTGGCTCGGGGCAAGGATAGGGATTGGTTTGGCGAAAGCGGGGCGGGGCGTATCTATCCCCAAGCCTGGCAAGCCTTACTGGAAACCCTGCCTGAACACACCGGCGAAAATTTTGTGGACGGTTTATGGGCCGTACTCTGGGGTGACGATGAACTGGCTCGGCGTCGGGCGGCACGGGCCTGGTTGGCCTGGGGCGCACAAGTGGCGTTGGGTAATTTATACCAACCGGGGCGGCAAGAAGGGTCCGTGACCGAGGATGCAGTCAAACAAGCCAAAATGGAATTGCATTACGCCCGGCATCATTATTTTGTCACTGAAAACCAGATACTGGAAAACTGTGCTTCGTTAAAAGCCATGCCCGTTGTCATTATCCACGGTCGCCAAGACCTGCTTTGCCCAATGGAGGCGGGCTTTCGGCTACACCAAGCACTGCCCCAGGCGGACTATGTGGTGTTGCCAAACGCTGGCCATATCGCCCAGCACGCAGAGATGGTGGCTGCCTTAGTTGCCGCCACGGACCGCTTCGCTAAACAGTTAGACAGGATGAGCTAATGGCAGCGCAACGCTTGATTGTCGGCATGACCGGTGCCACCGGGGCAATTTATGGCGTCAGACTGTTGCAGGTGCTTAAAGAGCGGGCGGATTGGGAAACCCATCTGATCATCTCTAAAGCCGGTCTGATCAATTTAAAATACGAGTTGGCTATGGCGAGGTCGGCGCTGCATGAGTTGGCTGATGTGGTACATGGCATAGACGACATCGCCGCCTCGATTGCCAGCGGTTCTTTTAAGACCGAGGGCATGGTGGTTGCGCCGTGTTCCATGAAAACGCTGGCCGCTATTGCCCACGGTTTTGGCGACAATTTGATTGCTAGGGCAGCCGATGTGGCTTTAAAAGAACGCCGCCGGTTGGTGTTGATGCCACGAGAAACACCGCTGAATTTGGCCCATATCCGCAACATGGCCAGCGTCACCGAAATGGGCGGCATTATTTATCCGCCCATGCCGGCTTTTTACACCCAGCCTAATTCAGTCGCGGCGATGGTCGATGAAGGAGTGGGCCGGGTTTTGGCTTTCTTCGGCGTTGATGTGACCGGGCTGGTCAGGCCGTGGCAGGGCTTGTGAACGTTACAGCGTACCCCTTGGAAAAAGTTTTAGATTGGATTAATGCCCACATAATCGCTCTGATAGCCCTTGTGTTTGTTGTGCGAATGCTGTTTTTATTCACCAATGGCTTGGATTTAGTCGGTGATGAAAGCTATTACTGGGATTGGTCGCGCATCCCTGATTGGTGTTATTACAGTAAACCGCCCCTGGTGGCTTGGCTGATAGGTCTGGCGACTTTTTTAGGCGGTGATAACACAGCGGTGGTGCGGATTCCGGCAGTGATTTTAGGAACAGTGACCTTGGCCTATTGTTATGCTACGGCCCAGTGTTTTTATTCACCCCGGGCGGGCGCATTGACGGTGTTGTTTTTGTTGGCTACCCCGTTCACGGTGTTGTCCAATTTCGTCATGACCATCGACCCGCCCTTGTTCTGTTTTTGGATCATGACCCTGTATTACTGGCACAAAGCCTTGTTCGAGCAGCAACAACGCGCCTGGTTTTGGGCGGGTCTGGCAAGCGCAGCGGCGATTTTGAGCAAACAAGCCGCCTTATTGTTACCCGTGCTGCTGCTGGTTTTTCTGCTGCTTGACCCACAGCGGCGGCGGCATTTTAAGCGCGAATTCTGGTTTTATCTGCTGCCCATCGGCGTTTCCCTAGTGCCTATTTTGCTATGGAATGCGAACCATGACTGGGTCATGTTCGACCATAGCACAAACCATTTTGGCAGCCCTGAGGCCGTGACGCTGGCGGCGCGGTTTAGCCAGGCGGGCGTGTTTGTCTTGTACCAACTGCTGTTAGTTTCCCCGGTGTTGTTTGTGTTGGCGGCGGCGGTTGGCCTTAAGGCCTGTTGGCAGTTTCGTCGCCTAACGGCCCAGGAGCAGTTAGTGACGCTGATGGGTCCGGTGTTGTTGCTTGGAATTGGGGTTTTGAGCCTGATGCAAAAAGTGCAGGGCAACTGGCCGCTGCCTTTTTACTTGAGTACCTTGATTTTGTTAAGCGGGCAATGTTTAGCTAAGAACAGACGTCGCGCCGTTAAGGGCGGCTTAGTGACCGGATTCGGCATGGTGGTGGTCACGTATCTATTGCCGTTGTTGATCAGCGTTTTTAATCTTCACAATACCCCGATTGACCCTACTTTTCGCTTTCGGCATTGGTCGGAGTTGGCTAGAACGCTTGATGCGGCCAAGCAAAAAATAGAAATAGGGCTGGAAACACCCTTCATACTGACCGTTGGCCATCGCTTTTTGGCCAGCCAACTGGCTTTTTATTTGCCCGGTCAGCCTAAGGTTTACCGTTACGAGCCCACCGGGCAGACGGCCTCGCAGTACGAAGTGTGGCCAGGGCCGGTTGACAAAATCGGGAACAACGCTTTCATTGTTTCCGAGCAGACGGAAACAGCACTGCCTGCGCAGCTGAAAGCCGTTTTTCAGCACGTTTACCCGCTAGGTTCGGTGCCCTCCCCCATGAACAAAAAGAGCCGTTATTATTTGTTTCTAGGGGAGGGCTTAACACGCTGGCCACCGCAGCCTGTAAGCCATTAAGCGGATTCAGTGGTACCAACCGGGCGCCCCGGATGCGGCTTAAAGACCTAACGGCGGTTGTGGCGGGCCGGTTAGCTGGACGCTCAGCACATCCCCCAGCACCAGTTGGCCACATTGATTATGCAGGGCATTTTGGCCGAAATAGACTTTGTTTTGCCAAAGTCGGCTGCGGTTTAGGGTGGCTAAAGGTTCCTTGCCAGACTCCCCTGTTTCTTGGTTTACGGTTGGCACCGAGCAACGGGAGCAGGGTTTGGGCAGCCTAAAGCCGATTGTACCGATCACTATTTCGCGCCAATAATCCTCTGCATAGCCTTCACAGCCTGACACCACCAAGTTGGGGCGGAAACGGTTCATGGGCAAGGGTGCGGGCATCGCTGCATTCAACGCGGCCAAAGAACCTTCCGAAATAATCAAGAAAGGAAAGCCGTCGGAGAAGGCCACTTGGTCGTCGTCGCAGGCATAGTGACCCTCCACGGCGCGGACAGTGTGCTCGGGCTGGAAAACAAGGCGGCAATCCAATTCAAGAAAGTCGCTAAGCCATTGGTCGGCTTGATGAGATACCCTAATCGCAAGGCAGCGGTCTTGCCAAATTGTGCAAGAAACCCGCTCGCCGTCGTCAACAGACAGAGGGAGAACCAAATGTTCCCTGTCTGGCACCGATAAAACTAAGTTTTCGTTGTCGAGGGCGGTCTTGACTAGGGCCATGCGGGGTATTTTCCGCTGGCTTAAAAATTGGCCGTTACGGTCAACCAGCATCCATTGGCGGTCGTAGCGCAACCCGGTTTTTGTCACCGGCCATTGCGCTACGCGGATGCCGGAAAGGGATTTCACCGGGTATACAACAATATCGGTCAGCGTTATCGGGTTCATACGCGACTTATTTGAAAACCAACTGGGTTTGTGTGGCTATGAAATAGTCGCCTAGCGCGTGGTGCTGGCAATCAAACCGTATACCGTATTCGTTTTTTGCGAGCGCTAAGGTGCGGTGGCGAACAATTTGGGCAGGGATAGAAAATTCCTTGCCGGTTTTAAAATGCAAAATCAGTCTGACTTTCTGGTGGACCGAAAGTCTTTCAACGGTCAGAATCGCCGCCCCTTTGCTGGTAATGTCGGTAAGTTTGACGACAACGGTTTTCTGGAACAAAAAAGACCGAAACACCAAATAAACTGAAATATCGTCCCTTACATAGCGCACCGCAGTTCTGGTGTAAGTGGGCGGTTTTGCAATTAAAGCCATTTTTTTTCATTGGGTGGGCGGATGGCCATACGGGGTTCTTCCCATGGTGGTTGATGGGCTTGATAAATCGGCGCATGGTAGCCAATAGCAGGAATTTGTCCAGACCTTCTTCTCAACAGTCTGTCCCCTGTCGACACCTTAAGAACTCCGGCTTTATTAAATCAAGAGGCGGTGGTAGAGTTATAGCTTATTAAATCACTGGGTTTTTTGCCCGGTCTTTGCGTTCCGTAATTTTTTTGTCAACACAAACCTTGAGGATTATCAAATGGCTTTCGAACTTCCTGCCTTACCTTACGCACCCAACGGATTGGCCCCTTATATTTCCGAGGAAACGCTGGAATACCATTACGGCAAACACCACCAAACCTATGTGACTAACTTGAACAACCTGGTTCCCGGCACCGAGTTTGAAAGCTTGTCGTTGGAAGAAATTGTCATGAAATCGTCGGGGGGCATTTTTAACAATGCGGCGCAAGTGTGGAACCACACCTTTTATTGGAACAGCCTAGCCCCTAACGCGGGCGGCGAGCCGACCGGTGCCTTAGCCGAGGCTATCAACGCGCAATTTGGTTCTTTTGAAGCATTTAAAACAGCATTCAGCCAATGCGCGGTCACTACCTTCGGCTCTGGCTGGGCTTGGTTGGTGAAAAATGCAGACGGTTCTTTAGCCTTAGTCAGCACCAGCAACGCCGGCTGCCCATTGACGGCTGGGCAAACACCGCTGTTGACTTGCGATGTGTGGGAACATGCTTATTACATTGATTACCGTAACGCCCGCCCAAAGTATTTAGAAGCGTTCTGGGCTTTGGTGAATTGGGATTTTGCTGCGGCTAATTTCGCCGCTTAATTTCTTTTTCTTAATTTCTTAGATGATTCAAGCCCTCCGTATCATTGTAAAGATACCGGGGGCTTTTTTATGGAGGTGGCTATGGCTGTTGTTTTAATCACGGGAGCAAACCGGGGCTTGGGTTTGGAGTTTTGTCGTCAGTATGCCGAGGACGGTTGGCAGGTGTTGGCTTGTTGCCGCCATCCCCATCAAGCCGAGGCCTTGCTTAAGCTGGCGGAACAATTTAACGCTGTTCAAATAAACGCTTTAGATGTGGCTGATTTTGCCCAAATCGACGCATTGGCAGAACAGTCTGACCGGCCTGTTGATGTGTTAATCAACAATGCCGGGGTTTACGGCGACAAATCGAGCAGTGGCTTTGGTAGCTTGGATTACTCGGCCTGGTCTGAAAATTTTCGGGTCAACAGCCAAGCCCCGGTTAAAATGGCCGAAGCGTTTTTGCCGCAGCTTAAAGCCGGTGAGAAAAAACTGCTGGTGGCCATCAGCAGCTTGATGGGCAGCATCGCCGACAATACCAGTGGCGGCAGTATGCTGTACCGTACCAGCAAAGCAGCGTTGAATGCAGCAATGAAAACCTTGGCCATAGACCTTAGCAAGCATTCTGTGGGGGTGTTGACCCTGCATCCCGGTTGGGTGAAAACCGACATGGGCGGGCCGAATGCCTTAATCAGCGTGACTGAGAGCGTGGCGGGTATGCGTTCAGTGATAGCTGACTTTACCCTGCCGCAATCGGGTAGCTTCGTCAATTACGCCGGCAAAATCATGCCGTGGTGATTGAAATGGTCTAATAAAAC
>DBNW01000071.1:0-7484 GCA_002299425.1 Methylococcaceae bacterium UBA662
GTACCTTCGCGCTCCTCCGTTACGCTTTAGGAGGAGACCGCCCCAGTCAAACGGCCCACCAGGCACTGTTACGCCAAGGTTAGGGATCCGGCTCGCTTGGCCATATAACGCCAATCCGCCCGCCCACTGGGCGGGGCAAACCTTGACAAACTCGGGTTTGCGTTCCCTGTTTATCCATTACATTTGCAGATTTAACCCATTAGCGTTTTTTTGACGAGACCATCAAGGCCAAGCGTTTCCTGCCTGTTTAGCCCCTGCCTATTTTATAAATCAGCCCGGATGACCTTAACCAGCTTTGCATCAATTGGCGGCAAAGCGGCAATCGCCTCGCGTAGCTTTGCCTCCCAACTGCGCCGTAGTTGCCGCAAATAATCGTCCCCGTCCTCAAAACGGTAGTATTCATGGAACGAGAAGCTGTCTTTGCGATAAATCAGCATTTCCACCGGGGCGCCTACGCTGGCGTTGCTGCGGATGGTGGAATCCATTGACACCAGGCAACAACGGGCGGCATTGTCAATGGGGGTTTCCAGGGTAAGAAAGCGGTCCAATATGGGTTTGCCATACTTGCTTTCGCCGATTTGCAAAAAGGGGGTATTGGCGGAGGTGGTGATGCTGTTGCCTTCGGCATACACCATATAGGCACCTTGCGGCTCGCCGGCTATTTGTCCGGCGACGATAAACGTGGCGGAAGGGTTAAAGGCGGACTGGCCTTGTGAATGGGTATGTTGCTTTTGCTTTTCGACGCTAATTTGCCCCAGGTACGCGGCCGCCTCTGACAGGCACTCGACCGTGTTGATATTGGTTCCGGCATCCTTAATTTTATCGCGGTGCACTTGTTCCAACACGGCTTGCGTAGTCGCTAGATTGCCGGCACAAAGCATGACAATGCACCGGTCGCTAGGGGTCTTGAAAGCGTGCATTTTGCTGTGGTTACTGACATTGTCAATGCCGGCATTAGTCCTTGAGTCAGAGACCAAGATCAAGCCCTCGTTGATTGAAGCCGCGATGCAATATGTCATAAGGATTTGCTTTGAGTTTTTACCTGGGCCGAGAATTTTAAACCATTTTAGCGGGGCAGGTAAAAAAACTGCCCGATGAGACCGGGTTAAACCGGCCCTTATACGAACAGGGAGTTATCCAGGCTTTCAACCATTATCCGCATATCGGTCAGTACGGCCCCCGAACCAAATTGGTGGTAAATGGCCACATTCGCCGCGTCGTGGCCAAAACCGATCACCGCCCGGCTGGCATTGAGGTCAGGCTGGGTTGGGTCGAACGTGTACCAGCGCCCGCCCACATAAGCCTCAAACCAGGCATGCAAATCCATCGGCGACAGGTTATGCAGATAGCCGACCACAATTCTTGCCGGAATACTGATGCTCCGGCACAAGGCTATGCCCAGATGCGCCAAGTCACGGCAGACGCCGTAACCCCGGTCAAGGATTTCCAGTGCCGACAACGAGGTTTCGCTGGAGCCCGGCACATAGCGGATCTGGGTGCGTACCCATTCAACAATGCGTTCCACTTGGCAATAACCGGGCGGGGCATCACCGGCAATTTCGCTGGCCTTTTCGTTTAGGCGGTCGGATTCACAATAACGGCTGGGCGCCAAATAACAGAGCGCATAAGCAGGCAAATGCTGGATTTCGACAAACCCGGCATTGGAATCGGTATCGGTTTGGCCCGCCACTTTTACTTCTGCGGAGGTATGGATAAAAAACACGCCCTGCGGGGCCAGCAACCGCTGGCAGGCATTGCCATAGCTGTCGTAATGTTCGGCAATGTCCACACAGGGTTTGATCGTGTAACTTTCCCGCTTGACCGTTTGCCCAATACCCCGATACAAACGCAGCATAAAAATAAATGCCGTCGGCTCGTCAACCTGAAAATACAAATCGCTGGTCACCCTCATGTTCATGGTAGGTTGCAGTCAATTATCAAGTCCAGTTGGTTGTAGGCATGATTTAGCCACATCCTGACCCTTTGCCTATCTAACAGCCCAAGTGTGTTCAAATGTTCAAGGTCGCGTTTCCGCGCCGCCCAAAAGCTGAGGCTGTTGGCGTCGATCTTTTGCATGGTGGGGTTGTGCAGGTGTTTGATGACCACGATTTTTGCCCCTATGTCCAAAGCCCTATCCTTGACCCCGGAAAATTCCAAGGTGGTAAATTCTTCCCCACGAAGTTGGTTTTGCACCAACACATAATTCAGCTTGGCGTTGTATTGATTCAGCAATTTCTCCAGTAAATCGACACTGTCCTTGCCGGAGTCCATGACATTCCAGTAATAAAGCCTGATGCCCATTTCCTCGGCCAATTCGATAACCCCCGAATTTTCTATCCAATTCGCCAACGGGTAATGGGTTTGCGCCGCCAGGTCGACGATGATGTTGTGCTCGGGCTTGGCCACGGCGGCCTCAACAATCGCATCCAAGCTCTGATAATCCTCGATGACCGAGGGCGATGTGTAATCGCTGTAAAAACGCAGCAAGGCGCCGTGGGTGCGGTCGGTGTCAAACGCGGCAAAAGGGATGTCTTTGTCGATCATGTACTGGGCCAGAATCCGCGCCACCACGGATTTGCCGACCCCGCCTTTTTCCCCGCCTATAAAATGGATAGTGCTCATAAAACCTCTCTGTTCAATTGAAGATAATGTTGTTGCTGGCCCGCCCATCGGTCTGCTGCTGTGTTGCCCTAATGCCTGTGATACCGCCTCACGTCAAGCGCATAACGTCCACCGACACCGATAAGCTGTGCTGGCCGCCGCCAAAAGCGATTCCTTTCAGCGGCGTGACATCGGCGAAATCCCGCCCCCATGCCAAAGTAATATGCTGATCAAATGGCAGTTTATTGTTGGTCGGGTCAAAATCCACCCAACCGATTCCGGGTATGTACACCGAAAACCAAGCATGCGAGGCATCGGCGCCAACCAAACGCGGCACCCCAGCTTGAGGTGCCGTTTCCACATAGCCGCTGACATAGCGCGCGGCCAAACCAAAGCTACGCAGACAGGCGATCGCCAAATGGGCAAAATCTTGGCAAACGCCGCGCCGATGCGCCATCACTTCCGACAACGGGGTGGCGATGGTGGTAAAACAAGGATCGTAGGTAAAATCGCGATAAATCCGTTGCATCAAATCCCTGACCACCTCTAGCAGGGGTCGTCCGGGTTGGAAGGATAATCCGGCATATTCGGCCAAGACGGGCGAGTTGGCCGCCATGGGCGAATCCAACACACAATAGCGGGCATCCAACAGCTCCCGGCTTAATTGCGGGGTTTGTGCGTAACCTTCCTGAAGCTGGCCGCGCACGTGCTCCCAAGCTGTTTGCTGACCGTTGTCATCGGGTTCGGGGCGTGGATAGACGGCCACATCGCTGGTGACCGTGACCACCAGCTGAGTGTGCATTTTCTGCACGGCGAAATAAGTGACCTGGTTGCCAAAATAATCCGTGCGTTCATAAAAGTCGGTGGCCGCCGGAGTGACCTGAAATTCGCTGCTTAAACACTGCTGCCGCCAAAATTCACGGGGACGCAACCGGGCTTCGTTCTGGCAAAGCCCGACTGCCTGGCTGTAATGGTAAGCGGTGCTGTGGGTGATACGGTAATTCACAATTCATCCTCGGCGAGGGTTTTGATGCTCACCACCTGCGCCGTTTGGGCATGGTTAAAATAAGCTTGGGCGACCTCGTTGGCGATCTGCCACAACAATTGGCGGGTGCTGTCCAACAACCAACCCAGCTTATCATAACCCCACGCTTCCTCATTGGTGGCCAATACCTCATCGGCACTGCCCAAACGCACGTCGGTATAGGCTTTTAGGATCAGCCGCTCTTCCACGGACAGGCGGGATTTTCCGGTTTCCCTGGGCAAACCGGCAATGTGGCCGGACAAGTGTTGCAGCTGATAGGCCACAGAACGCGGGTGGCTCGGATCAAACAACAGCAATTCCAGCAACAACGGCAATTGCATGACGGCGCGGTAGCGGCGCTGGTAAACGGAAAAACTGTCCGTGGCCACCAACACCGCCTCCACCACCTGCTGCAACAAGGCTTGACCATGTTTAACCTGCAAGCTACTGCGCAGCAAGGCCACCAACAACAAGGCGCGCTCCAAACGCCTGCCGCTGTCCAACAGCAACCAGCCCGCCTCGCGGGTCATGCTTTCGTTGATTAGCCCGGTGAAGGCGACAATACCCGTGATCAGTTCATCCAAACTGGTTTGCAGCGGTTCAATCCCCGTCATCGCCCGTGGTTGCCAGCGGTGCTGTATGCTGTCGACGCTGCGCCAGGTGTCTTGCGACCACAAATCCCGGACACTAAACGCGGCATAGTTCCAAGCCTGGATATTGGCCGACAGGGAGCCGGTCTTTTTGGCATCCTTGACCGAAACCAACAAATCGGCCAATAGGTTTTGGGGCGA
Organism: Methylococcaceae bacterium UBA662; assembly: GCA_002299425.1. Taxonomy (GTDB): domain Bacteria; phylum Pseudomonadota; class Gammaproteobacteria; order Methylococcales; family Methylomonadaceae; genus Methylovulum. The sequence goes on from DBNW01000071.1 coordinate 4,417, forward strand.
TGCCGACAGCCCATTGGCAAGGGCCAAGCGCGAACCCGTGACATGATTGAACGCTTGCAACAGCACCGCCAAACAGTGGTCATCGAGGTCGTCTTTATACTCCTGGCTGGTGCGGTATTTTGCCAAAATCGTCCGCAACAGGCGGGCTGTGCAATCAATGCGTTCCACATAGCGGCCAACCCAAAACAAGTGGTCGGCGGCACGGCTGGTCAGGGCCTCCGGTATCGGGTTCAGTATCAGGGGACGGTTAAGCCGGGTCGTGCGCGGCGGCGTGGGTTCGGTTTTGCCCGCCAAAACCCAGGTGTCCTTGCTGATGCCGCCGACCTGGTTGGACACCACCACGCCTTCCTTGTCCCTAGGCACCCGCGTCAACCCCCCCGGCATCACCTGGTAACCGTCGTCATCGGCGACCACGAAAGCCCTCAACACGGCGTTACGGGGCTCTATGTGATGGTCGATAAAAGCGGGGATGGTGGAAAAGCTGAACTGCTCCTGGCCAACGTACCAATGCGGCTTGGCGAGAATGGCGGCGCGGAGCCGGTCTTTTTCCGCACTGCTGAGTTCATTGCCGAAAATCAAGTCATTCGCTTGCCTGCGGTTGATATGCTTGATGATCAGTTTGTCCAAATTGGCCAAGACAAAATCACGCTCCCGTTTTTGCCCGCACCACCACGTCGCCACCGAAGGTAAAATCAAATCTTTGCCCAAGAAATGTTGCGCCAAACTGGGCAAAAACGCCAACAACGCCGGATTTTCCAACAGGCTGCTGCCCAAAGGATTGACCACGGCGACGTTGCCACGGCGCACGGCTTCCAACAAACCGGGCACCCCCAAGCGGGAATCGTTACGCAGCGACAGCGGGTCACAAAAATCGTCATCGACCCGGCGCAAGATGACATCCACCGGCTGCAAGCCTGCCAATGACTTAAGCCAAACATAGCCGTCGCGCACCGCCAAATCGTCACCCTGCACCAAGGTATAACCCAGATACGAGGCCAAATAGGCGTGTTCAAAATACGTTTCGTTATAAGGCCCCGGGGTCAGCACCACAACGCGGGGGTTGTCCTTGTTGTGCAAAGCCATGCTGGCCAGACGTTGGCTAAAAATATTAAAAAACCCCGATAGCCGGTTGACACGGGTTTCCCGCAGGATGTCCGGCAAAATACGCATCATCACCGCCCGGTTTTCCAAGGCGTAACCGGAACCGGAAGGGGCCTGGGTGCGGTCGTTCAAAACCCATAACTGCCCTTTTGCACCGCGCACGAGGTTGGCAGCATAAACGCTTAATTGTTTGCCGCGCCTGGGTATCGTACCCATGCAGGCATGCAGAAACCCCTGGTGGGCGAACACCAGTTCGCAAGGCAACAAACCTTTCTTCAACAAGGCCTGCTTGCCGTAGATATCCTTGAGGATCAAGTCCAGCAACTTGGCGCGTTGTTTAAGGCCGGCCTCGATGACCGTCCATTCCTCATTGCTGATCAACAGAGGAATGGGGTCCAAACGCCAAGGCCGGGCCAGTTTTTGGCCGTCGCCGTAGACGTTGTAGGTGACCCCGTTTTCCCGCAACAGTCTTTGCGCCTCGTGCCTACGAGAATCCAACGCCTCGCTGCCCATTTCCTCCAAGGTTTTGATGAACTGTGCCCAGTACGGCAACATCTTTTGCTCACTGGCGAGCATTTCATCGTAGCTGCCCAGACGGGTGGCATAGTGCTGTACGCCTATGCCACCCGTCGCTTGGGTTTCAGGTGCGGTGACGGATGCGTTTGCTGTGGTCATAAGTCGGCTGGCTAACGGGGCGGTTATCGGCTCTTGTAACGCAAATCCAATGTGGACGGGTAATCCTTGTTCAATTCCTCCGGCGGCGACGCCATCGGCCTGGGCATGGCGTCGTTGACCGAAAAGCCCGCTGTCGGCGGATACTCGAACTCACGGCTGGACACCGCCGTTAGCGGCGGCCTAATGACCACGCCGGGGGTATGGCCGTAATCCCAGAACCGGTTGATGCGCCGCGATTCGGCCTCGAAGCTGTTGACCGGGAAAGTCTCGTAACTGCGCCCGCCAGGGTGGGAAACATGGTAAGTGCAGCCGCCGACATAATGGCCGTTCCAGGTGTCAATCACATCGATCACCAACGGCAAATGCGGGGCGATGGTCGGATGCAAGGCCGACGGCGGCTGCCAGGCTCGGTATCGGACACCGGCAACATAAACGCCATGGGTGGCGGTGCGCCGCAGCGGCAGGCGGCGGCCATTGCAGGCCAGCACATACCGACCCTCGGTGAAGCCGGACACTTTCACTTGCAAACGCTCCACCGAGGAATCGACATAGCGCGCCGTCCCAACCAGGCTGACTTCTTCGCCTAGGACATGCCAGGGTTCGATGGCAAAGCGCAATTCCAATTCCATGCCTTCGACCAGGGCCGTACCATAACGCGGGAAGCGGAATTCAAAGAACGGGTCCAACCATTCCTGCTCGAAAGCGTAACCGGCGCGTTGCAGGTCTTTGACCACTTGCAGCATATCTTCCCGGACAAAATGCGGCAACATGAACAGGTCATGCAATCGTGTGCCCCAACGCTCCAGATTGTGGCGGTAGGGCTGGCGCCAAAACCAGGCCACCAAGGTACGCAACAGCAGGGCCTGCACCAAGGCCATGCGGGCATGGGGCGGCATTTCAAAGGCGCGCAGTTCCAACAATCCTAAGCGCCCGGTGGAACTGTCCGGCGAATAAAGCTTGTCGATGCAGAACTCGGCGCGGTGGGTGTTGCCGGTGATGTCGGTCAGCAAATGCCGCAGCAAGCGGTCGACCAGCCACGGCGCGGGCGTTTCGCCCTCGGGCATTTGCTGGAAGGCAATTTCCAGCTCGTAAAGTTTTTCGTCCCTGCCTTCGTCCACCCGCGGCGCCTGACTGGTCGGGCCGATGAACATGCCGGAGAACAAATACGACAAGCCGGGGTGATGCTGCCAATAAGTGACCAGGCTACGCAGCAAATCGGGGCGGCGCAGCAGCGGGCTGTCGGCGGGCGTGGCCGCGCCGATGGTGATGTGGTTGCCGCCGCCGGTGCCGGT
>DBNW01000071.1:7783-18072 GCA_002299425.1 Methylococcaceae bacterium UBA662
ATGTGGTTGCCGCCGCCGGTGCCGGTATGGCGGCCGTCGAGCATGAATTTTTCGGTGCCCAAACGCGCCAACCGCGCCTGTTCGTACAACTCGGTTGTCCGCTCCGCCAATTCGCGCCAGCTGTTGGACGGATGAATGTTGACCTCGATGACACCCGGGTCGGGCGTCACCATCAGGCGTTCGACCCGGTAGTCACGCGGCGGCTCGTAGCCCTCCAGCACCACCGGCATTTTCAGGTGCGCGGCGGTGGCTTCTACGGCGGCCACCAATTCCAGGTAATGTTCCAACAACGACATCGGCGGCATGAACACATGCAGACGCCCTTCCCGGGCTTCCACGCACAGCGCCGTGTGCGGCACTGCGACATGGACGCTGTCGATGTCGCCGACTTCTTGGCCCGCCAACCCGGGATGGTCGGCCACGGTTTGCTCGAAATAGCTGTAACGCCGGGTCACTTCACCGTAGTAATCGCCCAGGGCCGGCAGTTCGGCGAACAGGCTTTGCGGCTCCTGATGGTCACGTTGGTCGGGCGCCACCCAGGGCAAGCTGCTCAACGGCATCCGCATGCCCATCGGCGAGTTGCCGGGGAGCAAAAACAGGGTGTCACGGCGAAAACGCCACGGCCCGCTTTGCCAGCCTTGGCTGAACCAGTTCCATTTCACCGGCAGGGCGAAACCGGCCGGTTCGCCCAAGCCGGCATCCAACAATTGGCTTAAGGTTTTGCGCTCAATGGGGTCGTTCAGGTCGCAGTCCAAGGGATTGATGTTCTCCGGCAAACTGTTTTCTTGCCAAAGGTAATAAAAGCTGTCCTCGAAAGCGGCGACGATGTAGCGCGGTTTCAGCCCCAGGCGCAACGCCAGTTGTTTGATGAATTGCTCGGCATGGCCGCTATCATGGCCGTAACCGGTGTTGATGTCGGCCTGCCATTGTTGGTCATGCCAAATCGGCGCGCCGTCCTTGCGCCAAAAAATGCCGTACTGCCAACGTGGAAACGGTTCGCCCGGATACCATTTGCCCTGCCCGTAATGCAACATCGCCCCTTGCGCGAAGGCATCGCGCAGGCGTTTGGTCAAATCTTGGGCGCGTTCGCGCTTATGGGCGCCGTCGGCGTGGATGTTCCACTGCGGGCTTTCCATATCGTCAATCGAGACAAAAGTCGGCTCGCCGCCCATGGTCATCCGCACATCGCCGTCCTGCAATTGCTGGTCCACCCACTGCCCTAGGGCGTCGATTTGCTGCCATTGCCCGTCGGTATAGGGTTTGGTCACCCGAGGGTCTTCATGCAGCCGCTCGACGGTGTTGCTGAAACTGAACTCGACCTCGCACGGGTCAGTCGCGCCAGTCACCGGCGCGGCACTGGCCGGGTCTGGGGTACAGGCGAGCGGGATATGGCCTTCGCTGGCCAGCAACCCGGACGTGGGATCCAAACCAATCCAACCCGCACCCGGCACATAAACCTCCGCCCAGGCGTGCAAATCGGTGAAGTCCTGTTCCGGGCCGGACGGGCCGTCCAAGGATTTAACGTCGGCGGTCAATTGCACCAAATAACCGGACACGAAGCGCGCCGCCAGCCCCATATGCCGCAACGCCTGTACCAACAACCAGGCGGAATCGCGGCACGAGCCGCTGCGCAGTATTAACGTTTCCTCGCAGCTCTGGATGCCGACTTCCATGCGGATGTTATAGCCGATGTCATTGGCCACCTTGCGGTTAATGTCTACCAAAAAATCGTTGGTGTCGCGCCGGGTTTCATCAAACGTTTCCAGCCACTCCCTAAACAACGGCCCGTTGTCGGTGATTTCCAGGAATGGCTGCAATTCCTTAAGGTTGGCGGCATCGTAGTTGAACGGGCATTTTTCGGCGTAATCCTCGACGAAAAAATCAAACGGGTTGATCACCGTCAGATCGGCGATCACCTCCACTTCCACTTTCAGCTCCCGGCATTTTTCTGGAAACACCACCCGCGCCTGAAAATTGCCGAACGGGTCTTGCTGCCAGTTGATGAAATGGTTTTTCGGCTCGATCCGCAAGGTATAGGCAGTGATGGGGGTGCGGCTATGCACCGCCGGGCGTAACCGGAACACATGCGGCGACAACGCCACCGGGCGGTCGAAGCGGTAGCAGGTCTTATGGTTGATTGCCACTTTGATGGTCATAGTCGGTTTTCCTGTGTTTTTCGAAACGATTCATGGTGTGCGCCCCGTTGCGTTGCCAAGCCAGACCTGGCGACGGGGCGGATTGGGGTTAAGGCGTTCAGATGGGTTTCAAGCTCGCCATCCTGACCAATTCCTCTTCAATACCCGCGACAAAAGTCAATTCGGCGACATTGTCCTTGTGGAAATAACCCTCGAAGGCGCCGTACCGCTGGACATATTCGATGATTAAGGAAGAATGCTCGGAAGTACTGGAAAAAATCTGTTTTAAGCCTTCTTTTTTAGAACCCACCACATCCAGCAAGAAGCTCTTGCCCGCCTGGCTGATGGCATTTACCACAAAGTCGATATTTTCCAACCCCTGCGTTTCCCCATCCTGCACCGCCAAGGCGATATGGTGTAGGCGCGGGCCGTAATTACGGACGAAATTTTCCGTGGGTGACGGAAATATCTTCAAATGGTTGACGAAATAAGGCGTGTTGTTGGCGGTGAACACCTTGGCCGGGCTGAACAATTCGTTCGTGGCATGGACACTTTTGGTGATATGGGTGGATGAGTTTTGGTCCACAATATCCAAGGAACCCCAATAGTAATAACTGGACAACGACAACCATTCCAATAACGCCACTTCGCGGTTTTGGCTGAAAACCCTGGTCGCCAAATGGTCAACCGGCAAAATCAAATCGGCAATGCCCAAACTTTGTTGCCGCTGTTTGGCTTCGGCGCAAACCTGCTCTGCCTCGGCAATGACAGACTGGCCGCCCAACCGGTAATGCCTGGGTTCGTCAGGCTGGCGTTGGCTGTACGCGACGATGTTGTGGGTGTAAGGCGACGGTTTACTGATGGCCAAATTGGCCGGCAACTCCAACTTGGCCACTTCCGCCTCGGAAAAAAAACTAAAGCCGCGCCGCTGTTGTAGTTTTACCACGTCTTTCTGGCCGGTCACCCGCAAAACCTCGCCGATATAACGGCTATGCGGCTTGCTTGACCCCACCGGATAAACCTCGTTTAAACTGCGGAACAAGCCACGGATGCCCTCATGCTTGACCTCGCGGATCACCAAATCGGGGTAGTGGTCGGCTATGCGCAACACATGCGACCAATGCGATTCGCTCTCCAAGGTATACAGGTAGCTGTAAGCCGACATCAACGACAATTCGGCGATGTATGCAATGGACTTGCCGGGGTCGACCGTCAACATCAGGGCATCAATTTCCCTTACCAGTTCGGTCAGCCCCACGCTGTCGCGCTCTTCCAGCAGTTTGTTCAGGTATTCATCAAAAAAAGCGGAATTTTTTAAATCACTCCGGACAGAAAAATCGAGAGAGCGGGAAGCCTGCACCATGGATAACGCTTTGTCAAAAGGAGTGTCCCGTAAATAAAAGCAATATTTATACCATTTATTAAAACCCGAAGCCTCTGCGTTCTGAATCTACTTCCTGCATCCTTGCAGTCGTCCCAAAAGGAGCGGGAGTAAAAGCGACTTGTTCAGAGTTTCTTAAGAAAAAACTCATCAGGGCGCACCTGCCTATGGGTTAATCACGGCACACGGGCTAAGTTAATTGAAAATCCTTAAGATTTCCTCAACTAAAAACCGCCGCCGCACCAAAGCAGCGCATCCAACGCGGCCCGCACTCAAATCGCACCCCTGGGCCATAATTTGGCATTTGCCGGTGCCGTTTGCACCGGCAAAAAATAGGTATGACCCAATGAGGCAGTAAATTTTTATTTTAATACAATAAGTTAAAACAAATACCATGAATAGGGCAGCAAACATGCCTTATCACTGGCAAGCCTCTGTTAATAAATTGTCTTCTCGTGACCCTCTGCTTTGTCGCTAAAGCACCTGCACGTTACCCGCCAAAGTGACGTGCTTTTTTTGCCCCGCTGATGCTTAATCACTCCTGTATTTCGGGACTGCCATTGGCACGGGATAGCCTGGGGAGGCTGGCGTTTTGGTGTCGTTGTTGAAATGCGGCGGGCATAACCGAAACGGAACCTAAGGAAACGCTGAACAAATCGCCGATTTCCAGGTTGGGCGGTGGTTTTCACTTTTTTTAAAATCCTCACGCCATTTGGCATGCCGTTTCGGGTGGCTTGTAAAGTTTTCCGCCCATTTTGGGCGGATTTTCTCCTAGAATCCGTTGTCAACGCGTAACTCCTAACATCAAAAACTACGGGTAGCGGCTGTGTGTGACAACCGGATAAGCACGGGTTTTTCTTCATAATCAGCAGCCGATGGGCAAAGGCATGGGGCCGGGTGGCTGTGCATTTTTTGGTATCGGTGCGCTTGACCCCCTGACGCACAGTTGTGGACACGGGACAAACACAGTGACGACAAGGGCGAAACAGGGCTTGTAACCCCGCCCCGTCGTGCGTATTGATGCCCAGGGTTTAAGTGGCGATGGCCCATCGCTATAATGGCCGAAAAGACCGGATCACTTTTAGTGTGGATACTATGACCGATGATGAATTGCGTAAAATTGTGGCTAATTTAGCGCTGTCGCAAGCCAAGACAGACGCCCAGTTGGCCAAGACAGACGCCCAGTTGGCCAAGACAGACGCTAAATTAAGCAAGCTGGCCGATATGTATGGCGGGGTCGGCAATAACCAAGGCAAGGTCGCCGAAGAGTTTTATTACAATTCGCTCAAACACAAGTTGGAACTGAACGGCATCCAATTTGATTTTATTGAGAAAAATGTCACCCGAAGCAAAGGCGGCATTGAAGAGGAATACGATTTGTTGCTGGTCAACGGCCAGAACGTCTTTATTGTGGAGGTGAAATACCGTGTGCATCCTAAAGACATAGCCTGTTTGTTAGGCCGTAAACGGGCTAATTTTTTAAAGTTATTTCCTGAATACCGGGACTATAAAATCCATCTGGCACTGGCGGGTTTCGCCTTAGAAGAAGATGTCAAGCGCATGGCTTTGGAACAAGGCATTACCGTGTTACAGCGTCGGGGCGCTATCGTAGAAACCTTGGCGGCATAAAAGCGGAACATCAGGGCTAGGCTCTGCCGGAATGACAGCTAAAAACTTGTGTAGACACTCATGGGGCTTTTGACGGCAACAGTTGCTTGACCAACGCCACCCAATACGCGGCGCCCACCGATAAGGTTTCCTTATTAGAGGAGTGACGCATTGATAAGAAGCAGTTATTTAAAACCAATAACTTAAAATCATTGTTGTTAAGCGGCTGTGTTTTGTGACCTATTGGTTTTAAACGATAATGCGTCGTCAATGCGTAACTCCTAGATTAATGGGACACGTTCAAGCAAAAAAACGGCTTGCCCCGATCAACGGGGTATGCGGGTTCAGCGATAGCTTCACAGAGACGGTGTCCAGCAAGGGTAAAAACCGGCCTTTGTTTTTGAAGGCCTGCATAAAAATTCCGTTTTCTAATTTGGGGCGGATTTTCGGGCCGATACCGCCGCCGATGAAAACGCCGCCCACCGCCAAGGATTTCAACGCCAAATTGCCGGCTTCCGCGCCATAAATTTCAACAAACATCCGCACCGCTTCGGTGCAAAGGGCGTCTTCGTCGTGCAAACCTAAGCGTGAGATTACCGCGTTCCGGTCTATTTCACGGGTGTTGGAATCGGACACGGCAGGACACGGGAGGGCAAATTGGCTGTCACGGAGAAAATCGTATAAATGGCTGAAACCCGGCCCGGACAAAATGCGCTCGTAACTGACATGCTCGGGGTAGTGTTGCCGCAAATACGCCAGCAGCAGATCTTGTTGCCCGGTTTGCGGGGCGAAATCGCAATGCCCGCCTTCGGTGGCGATAGGCGAATGGCGCTCGCCGTCCCAATGCAAAATCGCCTCGCCCAAGCCGGTTCCGGCGGCGATCACGGCGATATTGCCGGCTTGTGGCCGCGCATTGGGGTTCAATTCCACGAGGTCTTGCCCGGGCAATGCCAACATGCCCAATGCCATCGCCTCCAAATCGTTAAGCAAGTGCACTCGTGGGATGCCCAATTGCCGCTTGAGTTGTCCGGCATCGACCAGCCACGGCAGGTTGGTGGTTTGGCAGCGCTGGTTGACAACCGGCCCCGCGATACCGAAACAAGCCGCGCTGACCGATGCCTGATCGGGCAAAAACGCAGTCAAAATTTCATCAAGTTGGGCAAATTCCTGGCTGGGGAAGGTTTGCTCGCGTTGGCACTGTAAGCCGCCGTCATCGAGTGGTTGATATAAGGCCAGCACCGTTTTGGTGCCGCCTATGTCGCCTGCCAAAATCATTGGGGTCACTCCTCTGCCGGGTTATGGTTGTTGAGCAGAAACAATAGCGCATCAAGGACGCTATTGGCGACTTGGTGCGGCGGCAGAAAATAAAAAGTTTGCCAAGCCAAGGCTGCCTGCTGGTCGTAATGGTCCTTTGCTTCCGGGTGCGCCTGCAACCAATTTAAGCGCACGGCATGGCCGATGACGACATCGAGGATCAGGGTGCCGTCGATTTTTAACGGGCCGCCCCTAAAAAAGGCGGCAATGGCCTGTAATGCCTCGACAGTTAACTGCCGGTAAACGGGCGCCTGGATTTTATTGAGCAAATGGTTGACGTACAGCTTGAAGCTTTGCTCCCCGGAGGTCATTTGCGCCAACACCGTGGCGCTGTCCATGCGCCGCTTGCTATGGATTTTCTCCCCAATCATCAGCCCTTGGCAATGGTGCAAAATTTCCCAAATGCTGGCAAAAAAGGTTTCTTTTTCCCGGCCCAGGCTGCCTTTCCGTTCCCGCCAGGCATGCCAGTCTTCGTTATCATCGCGGTCGTCAGGATTGAACGTTTCGGGAAAGCGCAGTGTTTGCAAATCACCGCAGCCGCTTTCCAGGTGCAGCCCCTCCACTTGCAACAATTGGTTTTCCGTCCCCCCATAATTTTCCAAGGTGCTTAACACCTTGTCGGCCACTTGATGGGGCGGTAATGCCATGATTTCGTTAAATGCTCTGTCCAAGGAATCGCCCGTGCCGCGTTGGTGCCGGGCGAGCAAGAGTTGCAAAATATGGCCAACCCGGATGGTCTGCATGTCGGCGAACAATTCCGGCCGCGATTTGATGAACAAACCCAAATACAAAACCAGTTCCTGCATGATGACCATTTGGCTGGCCTCATTGTCATTGTACGTCCTGATGGCCGCCAATATTTCGGAGGAATCAACCGGCCGCTTTAACGTCGCCTTGCCGCTGTATGCCTTGCCAACGGTCAAATGATGCTGGCGCACCAAAATATCCGTGGCGGCTTGTTCCAGGGTGATGTCGTATTTGCCCAGCAACCCCGCGCAGCGCCTGACCACATACCAAATGTGCCGGTCGCCGGCGCGTTGATAGATTTCCTCCAACAATTCGCCCACGCTGCCATGATTGTCGGAAATGCCCGGCAATTCCGGCTGAAAATCCAAACCGTGCCGCCCCGCCAGCAGCGCCAAAACCTCCAGTTGGGCGTATAAATTGGGGTTATGGGCCAGTTCGTCCAGTAGCAGCTGGTCTTCGCCGATCTCCCATTGGTTCAACAAAAAGTCAGGCAAGGGTTGGTTGGCGGTTGTGTCTATCGGCAATGCGGCGGCGCATGGCCGTGTAGGCTCTTGCCAATGGGCCTTGGGAAACTCGAAATCGTGTAAGTAATCAATTTTTTCATAATTGCAGGTGCCGGCGAAATCAGCCAGCCTGCCCAAGGCCAGCGGCACGGCGTTGCTGAACCCTGTTTCTAATTCGTGTATGAAATCGATCAACACTTCCCGGTTATGGCTGAACAACATGTTCTTCCTGACCACCATAACCAACAAGGGATTGCCGGGCCTGTCCCAATAGCGGCTGATGTATTGGAATTCCAGGCGCAGCCGTTCAATGAGCAAATGGTTGTCCATGGCCAGATAAAAGCTCTTTTGGTTCAGGCATTGCGGCAAAAACACCAAGCGTTCACCCGCCAAAACGTACATTTTGGATGTCGCCAGGCCCCGCAGTTGTCTAAAAGGTCTGCCGGTCAAGCCGATGCGGTCATTACGGCCCACCTGGGTGTAAGCCGCCGACAGTTCATGTGCCTCCCTGATTTGTATCGGCGACACTTCGGCCAAGTTTTGCACCTTAATCCCGTATGATTCCAACAGGGCTTGGACTTCCTGGTCTTGTGCCAACAAGGCGACATGCAAACGGTATTCATGATGCTGGCACAACTGCTTGTGCCGGCCCAAGGGGTCAAGGTCCTGTTGGTCCAGTAAGCCGTCTTGCAGCAAACAACCCAAGATATACAGGCTTTGCGCCCAAACCAGCGGCACATTGTCATTGGCAATGCGTGTTTGGCTATGGGGCCGGGCTTTTTCCGCAGCCATCAATTCGGCGGGTAGGCGGTACAATTCCGGCAACAATTTTTGCCCATTTTGCTCGACCAGCAATGAATCCAATTGCTGCCGGTAACTGTTGGCCGCCCCGGTATCCCCCGCAAAGGCGCTGTTCAATAGCAAGTAACAAAAAAACAGCGGCCATTCGCATTCTATGTCGGCAAATTGCTTCAGTTCCTGGGGTTCATAATGCAGTTTGTGGACATCTTCGATGGCCGTTTGGTGGCCGTCCAGCAAAAAGCGTTTGCAGCCGTAACGGCCGGCCAATTTCTGCACAATCAGGTGTTCGGTTTTTTTTCTTAGCACCGGGTCTTTAACCGCAAATGCCGGAAAACCAATGACGCTCAACACCGCCGCGTCAACTTCCTTGGACACCGATTCGTGCGGCAATAGCGATTCCAACGCGATGCCGCAGCGGGCAATGTCATCGCTGATGACATGCACCACCGAAGCCTGACCGCCTTCCTTGCCGAACAGGTTGAAACCCGACATGGACTCCAAGGCCGCCTTGGCCATGCCGATGGAACTGGCGTTCAATTCGGCGATGCCGTGGTTGATCTTATCCCCGCGTTCCCAAATGCCGTAGTCCGGGGTGCGGTAAGTGCGGCTGATGTAATGCACCAGGTTCTGCACAAAATTGACCTCATTGAGAGTGAAGACGATGCGTAGGCCGGATGCGGTCATTTGCGCCAGCATCAACAAGAACAATGAGGTGGCGTCCAGTTGCAAATGCCCCCAATCGTAATCGCCGACCACGGCTTCACCCGTGCGGGTGTTGTATTTGGCATGGAGGGCGTCAATCGGGTTTTGGGTATGCTTAAATTTTTCCACCTTGTCCGCTTGGCGCATCATCGCCGTCAATAATCCGCGCATCAATTTGACGGTGCTTTGCTCCAACAAATAGGCGCGCCCCCCTTTTTCGCCCGCCCGGCGGTAAGCCAAGGCCAATCCCCACACCGCCATGATGCTGTAAACATTGTCCCGAACCCAAGCGTCCGTGTAATTCCCGTGTACCGTAATGGCGGTGCTGGCCGGCAATAAACCGCTGACCCAATCTTGTTTGTTAAGAATAACGTCCTGGACTTGCCGGTAATACTCGCCTAAGTGTTCAAGCGGGGCGGTTGCTGTCATGTTCGATGCCGTTTTCAGTGGGCGGAAGGGCGGTTAAGGCCATTAAACCGAAGATGGTAGCTTTAAACTCAAGCAAACTTAATGCCAGTCACTTTACCGTTCTTGCTTCAATCGAAAAAATCAAAGCCCGGTTGCCCGCCCAGACCCGGCCGCCTAAACAGGTCGCAACGCAAGGGCGGTAGCGGCTGATCCAGTTTTAATCTCTTGCTGAATCGGGCTTGACAAAAATCCGGCTTTCGAAATACAGGCCGGGGGAAAGCCCCAAAAAAGCCCCAAATAGGCATGGGAAGGCCGGGCGAAACAATAAACGCAACCATGCTCGCAGCCCCGGTACGGGTTTATCGAGCGGTCGAACGGGAGGTCGGGCGACTCATTGTAGGTAATCACCGATTGGCTGCTGTCAAGGATGACCGCCGTGGCCGGTCTGCTTTTCAAACCGGCCAGCGGCATTGCTGATGCTGCCACGGCCTTTGTGCAACGGCGGTTGGGTCATGGTCGGCGGGTGTCAAAATTCAGTCACCTGAAAACACGGGCTGGGACTTGCGAGGGTTTTGCCGCCGTTTAGGCGACAAGGCCCTTGATAAATTCAATCACCCCGGCCAATGGCACAATTTCATTGTCTTTGGCGGTGCGCGATTTGTATTCGACGATGCCCTCATCGACGCTTTT
>DBNW01000019.1 GCA_002299425.1 Methylococcaceae bacterium UBA662
AAAACCTCAACTGCTCCTCTGTCTCGACACCTTCGGCCACTACTTTCTGCCCGAGAGAATGCCCCATGTGGATGATGGCACTGACGATATTGGCGTTTTTGACATTGCGCGGCGTGTCTGCGATAAACGACTTGTCTATCTTGACCACATCGACAGGAAAAGCACTTAAGTAAGACAGCGAGGAATAACCGGTGCCAAAATCATCAAGGGCTAAACTGACACCCATTTTCTTTAACCGTTTAAGCTGTAGCTCAATTTGTTTAACATCCCCTAGCAAAACCGATTCAGTCAACTCAATCTCAAGAAAACCGGGTTCTAGGTCGGCGACTTGCAGTGCTTCCTCTACCGTTTGCAAGAACTTGTTGTCGACAAACTGCCGGGGCGAGACATTAACCGCAATCCTTGGCAAAAACAGCCCTTGGTTTTGCCAGGATTTTAATTGCCGACACGCCTGTTCCAGAACCCACTCACCCAACTCAACAATCAAGCCGGTTTCCTCAGCAATGCCGATAAATTGGTCGGGCGGAACCATTTTAGGTACACCATTGCCCTCCCGCAACCAACGCAGCAGCACCTCAGCACCCCACAAAGTATCTCCGTTAAGGTTGTATTGGGGCTGAAAGAACAGCTCCAGTGTCTTGTTCTCAACAGCTTTGCGCAAGTCCCTTTCCAAAACTATGCGTTCCCGCCCGGCACTGGCATAGGATTTTTTATAAAACTGGTAGTTACTGCGGCCTTGCTTTTTCGCCTCGTACATTGCAATGTCGGCCAGCTTGAGCAGTTCCTCAGGGTTTTTGGCATCCTCAGGGTACATGGCAATGCCGATACTGGCACCAATAAACACCTCGCTCCGATTAATGTAAAACGGCTCGGACAGTGTTTGCACAATTTTTTCAGCCACCATGGACGCCGAATAGACCGCCTGTTCATGGGAAACGTTATTGATCATCATCACCGCGAACTCATCGCCACTAAGCCGTGCGACCAAGTCACTTTTCCTCACCACAGATTGCAGCCGTTCCGCAGTTTTTTTTAACAAATGGTCGCCGGCATCGTGGCCAAGCGAGTCGTTCACGGCCTTGAACCTGTCTAGATCAATAAAAAAAATTACCACATTGCTGGGCGGCTGGCTGCCCGGTTTTTTTGCCGTTAACCGGGCTAGACGGCTAAAAATCATGGCCCGGTTGGCCAATCCGGTTAAATCGTCGTAGTGGGCAATGTGCAGGATTTTACTTTCAGCTTTTTTCTGCCGAGTAATATCAAAGGCACTGGCAAAATAACCCAACGCTTCAGCCTGACTGATGGTAAAGGCAATCGACCGATACGTCCCTTGCTTATGCCGGCACAGCATTTCTTTTTCCCACAATAGCTTGCCTTGGGCAAAAGTGGCTTTCAGTTCCAAGGAAAAATCACTGGCCACCCAAACCGACATGGGGGTTCCCTTAATTTCTACAGGGCAGCAGCCAAACAGCAGGGCAAAGCGAGCACTGCATTCTAAAATTTTTAGGTCATCGTCCAACACAGACCAACCCAAATGGAGGTCGCAATGCCCCATAACCTGCCCATCTTGTGCCAAAAACCTTAATCCCGGCTTGTGTGCTACAGCGTGTTTCTGGTTTTCTTGCTGATTTTCCAGTTTGTCAGCGGTGATGAGCAATCTGGATTTTTTTTCTGTGTCGTTAACAATTGGGGTTCGTGTAACCGTGACCGCCTCGCCGTTTAAAGAAACACGCTCTTCGGTAGGCTGCATTCGTTGCCACGACTCGGCATCGTGTACGTCGGCACGTTCTAAAGCTTCGGCATCCGCGCCCGGATACCCGCTTAACTGCGTATTGGTTTTGCCTGAATACGGTGCAGTGTGCAGGTTGAAGCGTTTTAAATAACGGTCACTTGCCTGCAACCATTGGCCATCGGTATTTTTCAGGCACAAGAAATGTGGCATCTGCGCCAGAGCCTTTACATTGGCCTGAAGCTCGGCGACGTCTGCCCTGTCCCTGCTGCCGATCATTTTGCGCCCTGGTCGAGCCTCTAAAACTGCCATGCACAAACAAGCAGCCGCGTTACCCCAAAAAAACACGGAAGCATGCAATACCATCAGGCCGCCGCGTTCGGCTACTGCGAAAATTAAATTGACGGCGGCAAGAACTGCCCAGGGCAGTATTTTGCTGCTCATACCAGGGCTTGACTGAGCAGAAAAAAGCAAGTCATTGCCAGGCAAGCCATTCAGTCAGTTGGCACAGCAAAATGGCTTTTGCTGGCCCCGCATTCAGGGCAACGCCAGTCATCTGGCAGCGCCTGCCACAGGGTACCCGGCGTTATACCCGAAGCCCCGTCGCCTTCTGCCTCATCATAAACATACCCACAGATGTCACACTCGTATTGCTTATAGCCCGACATGGTTAATCCCCATTAAGCAGTGTCACTAAAGGCCGTCTATACTACTGCACTCAAGGCAAAATAAGCACCCACTCACTCTCTTACTTCCGATATGCGCTGTAAATTCTCCCCCGAATTACCAACCCGTGCTAATTTTTTTGTGCGCTCACCAATACCGTGCTGGGCCACAGTGTTGCTGTGGGGATTGCTGACCTGCCCTGGTGCCGGTTATGCCAACCCTTGGGCCAAACCCATGCCGCCGATCACGCTGGACGGTGCCGCCCACAGCATTGGCGCGTACGATGCCGGTTGTCTGGCGGGTGCCGCCAGCCTTCCGGCCAACGGCATGGGCTACCAAGTGATGCGCCTGTCGCGGCAACGGTTTTTTGGCCATCCTGATTTAATTTTGTTTATCGAAGGTTTAGGCCAGCAAGTGGCTAAAGAACACTTAGGCGTGCTGTTAATTGGCGACTTAAGCCAGCCCCGGGGCGGGCCTACCCTGACCGGCCACCGCAGCCACCAAACCGGCCTGGATGTGGACATTTGGTTTTTGCTGTCTGAGCAAGCAGTGCGTCGCCCCCTCACCGTGCAGGAACGGGAAACCTTAGGTGCACCCTCGGTATTGCTGGGCCACTCGAATACTATCAATCCCCAACACTGGTCACACCGCCACGAGGAAATCCTTAAATTAGCGGCGCAAACCCCAGCCGTCGACAGAATTTTCGTCAACCCCAGCATTAAAAAGGCGTTGTGTACCCGTCACCGCCAGCAAAGCTGGCTGGGCAAAATACGCCCCTGGTGGAAGCATGACGATCATTTTCATGTCCGCCTAAAATGCCCCAATAATAACCGGCACTGCCAAAGCCAAACACCCCTGCCCGCCGGTGACGGCTGCGACACCAGCTTAGCCTGGTGGTTTTCTGAAGAGGCCACCAAACCGTCACTCAAACCCTATAAACCAAAAACACCGTCGTTGCCGACGTTATGCCAACAGCTATTACCCTAAACACATTGAGGCTTACTCAACACCCTTTGGCAGCCAGGCCCTAAACTCAGCCAAAAAAGCCTCTTCAGTCATGGTGTTAATGCCCAACGCCTGCGCCTGCGTCAGCTTAGTGCCGGTCTCCGCGCCTGCCAGCACACAGCGGGTATTTTTTGATACCGTGTTGGACACTTTGGCGCCCAGACTTTCCAACAGAGCCTTCACCTCGGCGCGCGGCCTGCTTAACGTACCCGTCAACACCCACGTTTGCCCGGCTAAGGGTTTTTGCTCCCCGTCCTTGGCGGGTTCTTCTGGCCAATGCACGCCGGCGGCAATAATCTGGCCAATAAGCGCCTGATTTTTTTCATCGGCAAAAAAAGCCACAAGGTGGCTTGCCATCACCGGGCCAATAGTCGGCACTTCCAGCAATTGCGCTTCCGTGGCATTGGCTAGGGCATTGAAACTATTAAAATGCTTGGCCAGCACTTTCGCGCTTTCCTCGCCAATCTCAGGGATGCCCAAAGCCCCGATAAAGGTACTTAACTGGGTTTTTTTCGACGCTTCGATGCCCGCCAGCACATTGTGAGCACTTTTTTCGCCCTGCCCTGCTAGGCTGGCAATGTCGTCTACGGTTAGCCGGTAAATGTCAGCGATGGTTTTTAGCACGCCTGCTTTTTGCAATGCTTCGATCAGCTTGCTTCCCAAATTGACAATGTTCATAAAATTGCGCGAAGCGTAGTGGCGGATGCGCTCTGTGGCCTGCGCTGGACAGCTTAAGCCACCGCTGCATCGGTAAGCGGCTTGGTTGCTAGCCTGATGCACTAATGCCCCACAAACGGGGCAATGCCCGGGCATTGTTACCGTGCGGCGGTGCTCGCCGACACTGGCTAAACCCACCACTTTTGGGATCACATCCCCGGCCCGTTGAATTTCCACCCGGTCGCCTATGCACAAACCCAAGCGGCTGATTTCGTCCATATTGTGTAACGTAGCGTTGCTGACTGTAACCCCACCGACAAACACCGGAGCCAGTCGTGCCACGGGGGTCAACACGCCGGTTCTGCCAACCTGAAAATCAACCGCCAGCAGCTCTGTGACCACTTGCTGCGCGGGAAACTTTCTAGCGACCGCCCACTTTGGCGAGCGCGCACTAGCCCCGAGTACTTGTTGCAAGGCCAGGGAGTCAATTTTGTACACAATGCCGTCGATTTCCATCGGCAGCGCAGCGCGAATGCGTTCTAAATTTTGGTAGTTTTCCGCCAGTGCCGCCAAACTGGCCGACAAAACGTGGCAGTGCGGGTTTTGTTTAAACCCTAACGAAACCAAATACGCCATGATTTCCGAATGGTGCAAAAAGTGCCACTGACCTTGGTAGTCGCCCAAACCGTAAGGAATAAACTGCAAATTGCGCCCGGCCGCAATTTTTGGATCCATTTGCCGAACAGTCCCGGCAGCGGCGTTGCGTGGATTAACAAAAGTTTTGCCGCAAACTTCCTGCGCTCGCCGGTTAAAATTTAAAAAATCCTGTTTAAGCATCAACACTTCGCCGCGCACTTCCAATACGTCAGGCGGGGTGTCCGTTGCCAGCTGCAAGGGCACTGAACGGATGGTTTTGATAGTGTGGCTGACGTCTTCCCCGACTTGCCCATCGCCACGGGTGGCGGCATAACTAAACAGGCCGCCGTTATAATGGATGCTGATGGCCAGGCCATCCAGCTTAGGCTCGCTAAACAGGCGTAACGCCTCTGGGACCTCATCTAAGTCTTTTGCCGCCTTGACAAAAAACTCATGCGTTTCCGCCAGTGAAAAAGCGTTTGCCAAGGACAGCATTTTGACCTTATGGCGCACTTTTTTAAATCCCTCGACAGGTGCCATTCCCACCCGTTGGCTGGGTGATTGTGCCGTCACCCACTCAGGATGTTTCGCCTCAATATCCAGCAGCCGCTTAAATGCACGGTCATACTGGGCATCGCTGACGCTCGGCTTATCGCATACATAGTAGTCGTAGTCCCAGCGCGTAAGTGTCGAGACCAGCTCTTGGTATTCAGCACTCAAGTTAAACACCCTCCTTCATTTTTTTGCCGCGTTAAAAACAAAATTATCAGGCCACTGCCTTCTTGCTGTTTCTTAAGCTACAGGGCAATGGTAGTATGGCGGCCAAAATCCATTGGCAATGACTCCGTTGCCTAGCACCGTAACCGACACCGACACCCCAACCCAAATGAACGAGAACTTATCAAGCAACGCCATTATCTATGCGACCTTAGCGCTTAACAGCGAAATAGCTTTGCAAAAAGAATACCTGGAATCTGGCGATATGCCAGACGATGAAATGGAAAATGAAGAGGAAATTCTGTCCGATTTAGAGCAAGCCTTCATGGAATTTGTCGATTTATACAAAACCCGTTGTCACGCAGACAAACAACTGCCTAGCATTGACGAACTGCTAAACAGCCAATTGTAAAAACAGTAGATACACGCCCTTTCCCTATCAAGAAAAACTGTTACAAGGCACCAACAACCGTAAAATGCTACCCGAATACCAAACCACCGGATTCGACTGCTCAAAAACACAAACAATTGATTTGCCAGACTTTATTTTGGAAAAAATAAAAGAAGATTTAGAATACACTGGCTATCTGTAATTTTTTTACCCCAAAACAACTGCTGTTACCAACATGAGTGAAACCCTTGAACTTGCCATAGCGCTGATCGGACGGGAATCTGTAACCCCTGAAGATTGCGGTTGCCAGACTTTAATTGCCAACAGGATGGCTCGGGTGGGTTTTAACGCAGAATACCTGAACTTTTTCGACACCCAAAATATCTGGTTACGCCGGGGCAAACACCAACCCTTGCTGGTTTTTTTGGGGCATACCGACGTTGTTCCGCCCGGGCCATTAAGTGCTTGGCAAAGCCCGCCGTTTAGTCCTACCTTGCGTGACGGTAAATTGTTCGGTCGGGGTGCTGCGGATATGAAAGGCAGCATCGCCGCATTCATCACGGCAACGGAACGGTTCGTGGGCGAATTTCCAAACCACCGTGGCTCCATCGCTATTTTGCTGACCAGTGACGAAGAAGGACCCGCCCTTCACGGCGTAGTGAAGGTGGTGGACGTTTTGGCGCGACGGGGGGATAAAATAGACTGGTGCCTGGTGGGCGAGCCGTCCAGCGACCACGTTCTCGGCGATGTGGTTCGGGTTGGTCGTCGTGGCTCACTGTGTGCCAAATTGACCGTTAAAGGCCAGCAAGGCCATGTTGCCTACCCTAACCTAGCCCACAACCCCATCCATGCCTTTGCCCCTGCGTTGCTTGCCTTAACAAGGGAACTTTGGGATCAAGGCAACTCAGATTTCCCTCCTACCCGCCTGCAAGTTTCCAATATCCGCGCCGGCACGGGTGCGGAAAACATCATCCCTGGGGACTTAGAAGCCCAGTTTAACCTACGCTTTAGCCCTAATTTGGATGTGGAAACCATAAAAAGCCGCACCGTCCGCTTGCTTGACAACGAAGGACTCGATTACGCACTGGAGTGGCGGTTGTCGGGACAACCGTTTTTGACCAAACCTGGGGAGTTAACCAGCGCTACCCACGCTGCCATCCGCACCGTCACCGGCTTAAAAGCGAGGAATGATACGGGCGGCGGAACGTCGGACGGCCGTTTTATTGCGCCAACAGGTGCCCAAGTGATTGAGTTGGGGCTTTTAAACGCAACCATCCACCAAGTCAACGAACACGTCGACACTAAGGATTTGGAAACGCTGTCGGAAATTTACCAGCATATTCTGATCAACCTGCTGGCATAAAAAAACCACGCCGGTATATTCTGGCGTGGCGTTTTTAGTATTTACCGACTGCCTTAATGGCTTTGTTTCTCGGCTTCTAGAGCCTCAACCAATTGTTTGGCTGGCAAATAGCCGGGGAAAATATTACCTCGCACCGTCACCATCATAGGCGTTCCCTTCACTTCAAACGATTCCGCCAAACGCATGTGTTCATCTACTGGATTAGCGCAGGTTTTAGCGGGGATTGCTTGGTCTTTTTTGGCGGTGGTCAAGGCAGCGTGGCGGTCATCGGCACACCAAACGGATACGGCTTTGTTGTAGGATTCCGAACCCTTGCCAGCCCTGGGAAAAAACAAATAGCGAATGGTGATGCCCTCGGCCAGGTACTGGTCAATTTCAGAATGCAGTTTACGGCAATAGCCACAATCAATATCAGTAAAAATAGAGACTGTATATTTTTGAATTTTCGGCTTGAAAATAATCATTTTATCCTCGCCGGTTTTTTCTAAAGCGACCAGACGTTTCGCCGCCAATTTTTGCTCCGTCAAATCCGTTCTTGAAGCCACTTCAATCAAACGACCCTGCAACAAATACTTGCCGTCCCCGGTGACATAAAGCAGGCTTGAACCGACTGCCACTTCGTAGATACCTGCAATTTCAGAAGGCTTGACAGAATCAATAATAACCTCGGGCATAGCCGAGGCAAACGCCCGCTTAATTTCTTTTTCATCCGCGTTAACCACGGGCAATGCCAAACCAAAAAGGCCAAGAGCGGCAATTTTTACTAATTTTTTCATGGGGTTCTCGTTGGTTGCTATAAAAAATTACTGCTCAACACGCTACTTTTAGCGGCTTATTTGCAGCCACGGCAATCAGAATAAGCGCTGTACATCCAGCACCATGGCCAACGCCATGAGTGACATCAGCACAGCGATGCCTATTTGTTGAAAAAATACCTGTATTTTTTCAGAAACGGGGCTGCCTTTGATGCCTTCAATGGCAAAAAACAGCAAATGCCCGCCATCAAGCACCGGTATCGGCAATAAATTTAGTACCCCTAAGCTGACGCTAACCAAAGCCAAAAACTTCATGAACGGCACCAAACCCATTGCTGCCGATTGCCCGGCGATTTGGGCAATACCGACCGGCCCGCTCAAATTTTCTACCGAGGCCCTGCCAATCAGCATATTGCCCATCATTTTCAAGGTAACAACCGAGTAACGCCAGGTGGTTTCAAAAGCCACCGGGATAGCCGCTAAAGGCGGCAAAGAATACTCAACGCTTACGGCCTCTTTCAATGCTTCAGGGACGTACACGGAGGCACCAATTTTTCCCTCATCATCAACCCTGCGCGGCGTAATGGTTAAAGACAAGGCTACGCTGTCACGCTCAACCACTAGGTGCAGGGGCGTGTCGGGATTTTTTTTGACTATCTCAACCCATTGCATCCAATCTGTTATCGGCACCTGATCTGTACTGACAATCAAATCGCCTGATTTAAGGCCGGCGGCCGAGGCAGCACTGTCCGGCAAAACCCGGTCAACCACCGGTTTAAGTTTAGGTGTCCAAGGCTCAAGCCCGAGCTGTTTGTAAAACAGCTCGGGATTTGCAGTGTCGGCACTGCCGATGTCCAGGGTCTTTACCACTTCTTGATCATCCTGGGTTTTCACTTTGACTGTAACCGTGTCGCCGCCGTCAAGAGCTTCAGACAAAATCATTCCTATCGCTTGAGTCCAAGTGGGCGTGTTTTCACCGTTCACCGAGACAATCAGGTCGCCCTCCTTAAAACCGGCTGCCGCTGCTAAAGTGCTTTCTTTAACAGTACCCAACAAGGGCTTGATGCCTATTTCCCCCACCACCAAAACAACCCAAAACAACAAAACAGCAAGCAACCAATTAAAAACTGGCCCGGCTGCCACCACAGCGGCCCTAGAAGCTAGGGGTTTACGGTTGAATGCGTAGGGCAGGTCTTCCGGGCTGACCGGGCCTTCTCGCTCATCAACCATCTTGACATAACCGCCTAGCGGGATGACGGACAAAACGTATTCGGTATCGCCAGGCTTTTTCTGGAATGACCACAGCACGCGACCAAAGCCTACTGAAAATCGCAGCACTTTGATGCCCAGCTTGCGTGCCACCCAAAAGTGACCGAATTCATGAAAGGCAACCAATATCCCTACGGCAACGACGAAGTAAAACAGGGTATGCATCAAGTCCATAATCAAACACCTTAGGCGATAAGACGCCCAGTACATTCCCGGGCAAGCCGGTCAGTTTCTAAAATAACAGCCAAGCTGTCAGCAGGGGTTGCGGAAAACTCGGCTAGGGTCCGTGCAATGATTTTGGGGATTCCGGTAAAGGCGATAGTCCCTTTCAAAAAAGCATCCACGGCGATTTCGTTGGCTGCATTCAAGACCGTCGGCATAATTCCGCCGGCGTACATGGCTTGGTAAGCCAAGTGCAAACAAGGGAAACGATCGAAGTCAGGTTCTTCAAAATCCATTCTGGCCACTTTGAACAAGTCTAAAGCCTCGGCTCCTGACTCGAACCGTTCTGGCCATGCCAGGCAATGGGCGATGGGAATACGCATATCAGGGCTGCCCATTTGCGCAAGTATCGTACCGTCAACATAATCAACCATGGAGTGAATGACACTTTGCGGATGTACGACCACCTGAACTTGTTCTGGTTTCATATTGAACAGCAAACAGGCCTCGATCATTTCTAGGCCTTTGTTCATCATAGTGGCGGAGTCAACTGAAATTTTTCTGCCCATGTCCCAGTTAGGATGCGCTACGGCTTGGGCTGGGGTGACATAAGGCAACTGCTCCAGCGGGGTTAGGCGAAAAGGACCGCCTGAAGCCGTCAATAAAATCCGCCGGGCCTGCGGGACGGCAGCACCGGCTTGGTACCCAGACGGCATGCATTGAAAAATAGCATTGTGTTCGCTGTCAATGGGCAACAACCGCCCCCCCGAGCCACTGACCGCCTGCATAAAAAGGCTACCCGACATCACCAGGGCTTCTTTGTTCGCCAACAACACCGTCTTGCCGGCTTTAGCGGCCGCTAAGGTCGGCAGCAAGCCGGCGGCACCGACAATGGCCGCCATCACCGAGTCAACCGATGCCAACGTGGCGACCTGGGTTAATGCCTGACTGCCGGCCAAGACCAGCGTATCGGCCAACGGGCCACCGACCAACTTTTGTTGAAATTGCTTGGCTTTTTGCTCATCCACCACCACTGCATAGGCTGGACGGTGCTGCATACACTGGTGATACAACAGGTCGATGTTGTGGTTTGCGGTAAGGGCGATGACTTTGTATAGGCTGGGATGCCGGGCTACCACATCCAGCGTGCTGACACCAATAGAGCCGGTGGCTCCGAGAATGCAAATGCCTTTCATTCAATTGCCCTGTAAATCAGCAAAACGCCGGCATAAAAAAACGGGGCGGCGGCAACTAAGCTGTCAATTCGGTCCAATATCCCCCCGTGCCCAGGCAACAACGAACCGGTATCTTTAATACCGCGCTGGCGCTTTAGCACACTGATGAATAAATCGCCGTAAATCGACACCAATACTGTCAGCACCGACAGCAAGATAAAATCTAAGGCGATCAAAAAGTTGAACCCATAACTCAGGCTGAGTACCAAGGCACAAAGCACGCTAGCCAGCAAGGCACCGTACATGCCTGCCACAGTTTTCCCCGGACTAATATCGGGGGCTAGCTTCGTTTTGCCAAAATGGCGCCCGACAAAATACGCAGCAATATCGGCCGCCCAAATCAAGAGCAAAAAGTACATCATCATTTCAGGGCCATAAAACGCCCTAATACGTGTAAAGAACATCCACACTGCCTGCAACACAAACCAACCGATCAGCAGCTTATAAATGGGTTTAATATGCCATTGCAAAACCGCAACAGGCGCATTGCGGATTATCAGCATCACCGACACCCAAAACAAGACGGGCGGTACAACCAACCATTCAAGCAGGCCCGAGTACGCCCTAATGTCGGTCCAGTCGAAAATTGTAGCGGCCAGCTCCAACAATTGCGTCCAAAAATAAACCCCCAACATAGGCAACAGGAACAAAGACAAAAACAGGCATTTTTTCGGGACGGATTTAAGCCCGGCAAGATTGCCCCACTCCCAAGCCGCTCCCAACGTGATCACGCCAATCAATAGAGAAAAATAGGGCGGAGACAACAAAAATACCGCCGCAGCCACTAACGAGGCCAGAACAGTTGCTGTGATGACGCGCAGTTGTAACATGTTAAAAATGCCTGGTAAAAATTAGGACGTTATGGTTTTGAGGATTTGTTCGCCGGTATAACCAAAGCGACGTTGCCTGCTCTTAAAACTGGAAATAGCTTCCTGCAACGCGTTCCGGTCAAAA
Organism: Methylococcaceae bacterium UBA662; assembly: GCA_002299425.1. Taxonomy (GTDB): domain Bacteria; phylum Pseudomonadota; class Gammaproteobacteria; order Methylococcales; family Methylomonadaceae; genus Methylovulum. The sequence goes on from DBNW01000019.1 coordinate 11,540, forward strand.
TCAGGCCACAACAAGGGGCTGAAATACAGCTCGGTGTAAGCCAACTGCCAAAGCATGAAATTACTGACCCGCTGTTCTCCGCCTGTTCTGATAAATAAATCCGGGTCAGGCAAGTCAGCAGTCGATAAATGCTGGCCGACCAATTCAGGGGTGATTGTTTGTTTTTCTCTCACCCCGGATTGCATTTGTTGACAGAGTGTTTCAAAAGCCTGGCACAAATCCCATTGCCCGCCATAATTGACGGCGATGACCAGCGTCAGAGCAGTATTGTTTTGGGTAAGCACCTCGCCTTCAGCCATTTTTTGTCGCAATGGCCCAGCAAAAGCAGACCTGTCCCCGATAAAACGCAAACGGATATTGTTTCGGTGCAGTTTTTCTACTTCCATTTGCAGGGTCGAAGCAAAAAGCGTCATCAGCAAAGAAACTTCATCTTGGGGACGTCGCCAATTTTCGCTGCTAAAAGCGAACAACGTCAGGACTTTAACCTGGTTTTCCGCACAGGCTTCGACAATTTTCCTAACCGCCTTGACCCCGGCTTGATGGCCGAACGCCCGGGGCATACAGCGCTGCTCAGCCCAACGGCCATTACCGTCCATGATAATGGCAATATGCTGAGGCAGCACCCCGGATTTCGGAATCATGCTTTCATCGGCCATAAGCGGGTGCTAAAACGTCATCAAGTCAGCTTCTTTGGCTTCCAACAACTTCTCTACGTCCTTGATGTACTGGTCGGTCAATTTTTGGATTTTTTCCTCTGCCACCCGTGCTTCATCCTCGGAAATTAACTTTTCTTTTTGAGCATCCTTGATTTCCGTGTTGGCATCCCTGCGGATATTTCTAATCGCTACTCGGCCGTTTTCAGCCTCATGCTTGACGACTTTGACCAGGCTGCGGCGCCGTTCCTCAGTTAACGGTGGCAACGGAATGCGGATGGTCATGCCATTGGTGGAGGGGTTCAGCCCAAGGTCGGATTTTAAAATCGCTTTTTCTATCGCTTGTACCGTGGTTTTTTCCCAAGGGATAATGACCAAAGTACGGGCATCTTCAACCGCAATGTTGGCCACCTGGGTCAGTGCGGTATCCGTGCCGTAGTAAGAAACAGTGATTTGATCTAACAAACTCGGATGCGCCCTGCCCGTCCTGATTTTAGAAAATTCGTGCCTTATTGATTCAAGGCTTTTGCCCATGCGCGCCTGGGCATCTTTATACATATCATTGACCATCGTTTGTTCCTCTTTCAATTAGCGAACCAATGTCTTCACCCATCAACAGGCGCATAACCACCCCCGGCTCAAACACGTTCATCACCCGTATCGGCATATTGTTTTCCCGGCACAAAACCAAAGCGGTGGTATCCATCACATTCAAGCGCTGATCAAGGGCTTGGTCATAAGTCAGACGCGGGTAAAATTCTGCCTCCGGGACTTTTTCAGGGTCAGCCGAATAGACTCCGCGCACCTTAGTCGCCTTAATCATCAATTGGGCATTGATTTCAATAGCACGCAGACTGGCGGCGGAATCGGTGGTAAAAAACGGATTGCCGGTGCCGGCGGCGAAAATAACCACCCGGCCTTTTTCCAGATGGCGGATGGCGCGCCGACGGATGTAATCTTCGCAAACCTGGTTGATTTTCAAGGCTGACATGACCCGTACTGGCTGGCCTAGGTGTTCGATCGCATCCTGCATGGCTAAGGCGTTGATCACTGTGGCCAGCATGCCCATTTGATCGCCTGTCACCCGGTCTAGGCCATCGGAAGCTTTTTCAGCACCGCGCAGAATGTTGCCACCACCAATCACCAAGCCGACTTGCACCCCGACATCACACAACTCTTTAATTTCAATGGCAAGACGCTTGAGAATATCGGCATCAATACTGCCATTTTTCCCCATCAGGGCTTCGCCGCTTAATTTCAGCAAAATTCGTTGGCAAATCAGTGTTGTCGTCATAGCAAAATTACGCTGTGGGTTGGCTAAAAAAACACGCTGGGACAGTCCTGCACTTAAACAAAAGCTACCGAGCCGCTTTGACCTGTGCCATCACCTCATCGGCAAAGTTTTCTTCTTTTTTCTGGATACCCTCACCCACCTCAAACCGGCTAAAGCGTATGACCGTGTTGCCTTTTTCGGATACCAGCTTGCCCACCGAAATTTTGTCGTCTTTGACAAAAGGCTGCCCCAGCAAAGTGACTTCGGCCAAGAATTTACCGACCCTGCCCAACACCATTTTCTCGATGATGCCGGCGGGTTTGCCGCTGTCCGCCGCCTGCGCCGCAAAAATGGCTTTCTCTTTTTCAATCAGCTCTGGTGAAACCTGGTCGTCTGAAACACAAATCGGTTTGTTAGCGGCTATGTGCATAGCGATGTCTTTGCCCAACTCAGGGTCGGCCACGGCCAATTCCACGATCACGCCAATTTTGTTGCCGTGCAGATAACAGGCAGTGCCGCCTTCTTTTTGGCTATTGAATTTCTCAAAGCGCCTAATGGTGATGTTCTCGCCCAACTTAGCAATCAAGCCACGGCGCATCTCATCGACGCTGACCCCGTCTTCCAGCGGCATGGCCAGCAACTCTGCTTCCGTTTGTACGTCCGCATTCAATAACGCTGCGGCTACGCTATTAACGAAGCTGACAAAATCATCTGCTTTAGCGACAAAATCGGTCTCACAATTGATGTCGACAATTGACACAGCACTGCCATCACCGCTGACCTTCACACCAATAATGCCCTCGGCGGCAATCCGCCCGGATTTTTTATCTGCCTTAGCCAAGCCGGCTTTACGCATATTTTCTATGGCCAGCTCCATATCGCCGCCCGCTTCCACCAAAGCTTTTTTGCATTCCATCATGCCCGAGCCGGTGCGTTCACGCAGCTCCTTAACCATCGGCGCATTAATTTCGGTTGTCATCGTGTTTTCCTCAAAGGTCTATGTCACTGTAAAAACGCCCCCGTTAGGAGGCGCATGGCGGGCTTTTAAAACCACCTAGCACTTAAAACGCGCTCTTTAAAAAGCAATAGCCACCCGCAGTGCCCGCCTAATTTGTCTATTCTTCAATGAAATCATCGGGTTTTGCATTCGCAGACAACCCTAGAACGGCTTGTTTTGCGTCCATAATCGCTGCTGCGGCCGCTTCGCAATACAGTTTAATAGCCCGGATGGAATCATCATTCCCTGGGATAACGTAATCGACTTTATCGGGCGAATTGTTGGAATCCACCACCCCTACGACAGGAATACCTAATTTCTTAGCTTCTTCAATGGCAATATCCTCGTAACCGACATCCAAGATAAAAATAGCATCGGGTATACCTTTCATGTCTTTGATACCGCCTAAGCTACGATCTAGCTTTTCCATTTCCCGCTCCATCATCAACGCCTCTTTTTTTCCAAAACGTTGGTAAAGCGTACCGTCCGCCTTCATGGCTTCCAGTTCCTTCAGGCGGTTGATAGATTTTTTTATGGTTTTAAAATTGGTCATCATGCCACCCAACCAACGGTGATTGACATAAGGCATGCCGCAACGGACGGCTTCTTCGGCAATGATCTTGCGGGCGGCTTTTTTGGTGCCCACGAACAGGACGGTGCCTTTGTTGGCCGTCATCTGTCCTAAATAATTCATAGCGTCATTGAACAAGGGCAGGGTTTTTTCCAAGTTGATGATATGGATTTTGTTACGCGAACCAAACAGGTACTCGGCCATTTTCGGGTTCCAATAACGGGTCTGGTGGCCAAAATGCACGCCCGCCTCAAGCATTTGACGCATGGATACTGCTGACATTAAATTCTCCTTAGGATTAACCGGAATAAATCCGGCAGGGTTAAGCCTCCGCTTACCCCGTTTGGTGACTATGTCAGCAATTATGCCGATTAGCACCCAACCAAACGTGACGATAAACGTGAGTATTAATAAAAAAATGAACTTAGCTTTATACCACAGTCCAGCAACGCCAACAACTTTAACAAAAACTCCCTGAGGCTTTTTGCCCAGCACTAAAAATTACCGCGTTTATCGCAAAACCTTTTCTAAAACAGCCAGCAAAGCGTTTCGGCACAAGAGCCAATAAGCCACCCACTGCAACCACCACACCCCTGGGGAGACCAATAATTCTTAGCCAAACACGGAACCGACAAGGTAGAATGCCGGGCTTTGTTTGCACGGCCCCCTTATGCCTCGACCCAACCAACACCCTACCCAAAAACCACTGGCGAACCTAGCCCTAGGCGCGGCAGGCGTGGTGTTCGGTGACATCGGCACCAGCCCGCTGTATGCCGTCAAAGAAGTGTTCGGCGAAATAACAATCGACCCGCCTCATGTTTTGGGGGTTTTGTCGCTCATTTTCTGGTCGCTGACCTTAGTGGTCACTATCAAATACACCGTTTTCATTATGCGTGCCGATAACAAGGGCGAAGGCGGCATCATGGCGTTAATGGCGTTGGCTTTGTTTGAAACCCAAAACAAACCCAGGCGCAGGCAGTTCATTATCACGCTCGGTTTGTTAGGTGCGGCTTTGTTCTACGGCGACAGCATCATCACCCCGGCCATATCGGTACTCAGCGCCGCCGAAGGCTTGTACTTAGTCGCCCCACAACTGCAACTGTATGTTGTTCCGGCAACCGTTACCGTGCTGTTTTTCTTGTTTATTCTGCAAGCCCGGGGTACCGCCGAAGTCGGCAAGCTATTCGGGCCGGTGATGTGCTTTTGGTTTGCTATTTTGGCACTGTTAGGTGTCGTCAACGTCGCTAAAGAACCCGCCGTGCTAATGGCCATCAACCCTTACTACGCGGCACATTTGTTGTACGAATTGGGCTGGGAAGGTTTTTTAATCATGGGTGCGGTGGTGCTGGTGATCACCGGGGCCGAAGCCTTGTACGCGGACATGGGGCATTTTGGCCTAAAGCCCATCCGCTGTGCCTGGTTTGGCTTGGTTTTCCCAGCTTTGCTCTGCAACTACTTCGGCCAAGGCGCGTTGCTGCTGCAAAACCCTAAAGCCATCGAAAACCCATTTTATTTGCTGGCACCGCAATGGGCCTTGTATCCGCTGTTGGTACTGGCAACCCTGGCCACCGTTATTGCCTCGCAAGCAGTCATCTCCGGTGCCTTCTCTATCACTCGGCAAGCTATCCAGCTCGGCTATTGCCCGCGCATGACCATCCGGCACACCTCCGGCGAAGAAATGGGGCAAGTCTACATCCCGACCGTCAACTGGCTGCTGATGGTGGCAGTATTCATCGTGGTGTTAAGCTTCCAATCCTCGTCAGCACTGGCATCGGCCTATGGCATCGCCGTGACCGGCACCATGATGGTCACTACCATACTGGCGTTTTTTGTGATCCGGGCGTTATGGCAATGGCGTTTGGCCACCAGCTTTATGTTTCTGGCCGTGTTTTTAAGCATTGATTTCCTGTTCTTTTCCGCCAACTTCATAAAAGTTTTCTCCGGCGGCTGGCTGCCCCTGCTGATTGGCGCCGTGTTGTTTCTGATCATGACCACCTGGATCAAAGGCCGCGGGCTGCTCACGCAGCACATGGCCGACAAAAAAGTCTTGTTTGAGGAGCTGGAAGAAAAGCTGGAAGGCCACGAACTGGCCACTGTCAAAGGCTCGGCCATTTACCTGACCCGCACCCTGCACGGGGTACCGGCGGTGTTGCTGCACAACCTTAGGCACAACCACGTCCTGCATGAAAATATCGTGGTGCTGACCATCGTCACCACCGAGGAACCGTATGTCGAGGAAGCGCGGCGGGTGAAAATTCGCCGCTTTGGCCGCGACCGCAATTTTTACCGGGTCAAGCTGTATTATGGTTTTGACCAATCCCAAGACGTGCGGCGGGCACTGAGCTTGTCGGTTGAAGAAGGCTTAGGCATAAACCCTAAAACTGTGTCCTTTTTCGTCGGCAGCGAGAAGATCACCTTCAAACGCAACAGCCTACTGCCAAAATGGCGCAGGCCGTTGTTTTTGTTCATGGTGCACAACAGTTCCAGCGCGATTGAGTTTTTCAAGATACCGGTGGAGCAAGTCGTGGAAATTGGCGTGCGGATAGAGCTTTAGCCTTCAAGCCTTTTGTTTCGCTTTCCACCACTCAAGGGCAACCGGGACAAACGACAACAGCACAATCGCCAGCACCACCTTGTCAAAATTGGCTTTGACAAACGGCAGTTGGCCAAAATAAAAACCGGCCAAAGTTAAGCTGATCACCCATATCAAGCCGCCGGCCACATTGTAGGTGATGAAAATACGGTAAGGCATGCTGCCAATCCCGGCGACAAACGGCGCAAAGGTACGCACAATCGGCACAAAACGCGCCAGAACAATGGTTTTGGCGCCGTGCTTGTCAAAAAAAACTTGGGTTTTCTCGATATGACCGGGGTCAACCACCGCCCTGCCCCGCCACCGCCACGCCAGGGTCTTAAGGCCGATGGTCTTGCCGCCGTAGTAATTGCAACTGTCACCTGTTACCGCCGCGACAAACAGCAGAGCGAGTAACGCCGACAAATCCAAGGCACCGCTGCTGGCAAACGTCCCGGCGGCAAATAACAAGGAATCGCCCGGCAAGAACGGCATGACGATAAAGCCGGTTTCGATAAATATCACCGCGAACAGCAACAAATAAACCCAAACGCCGTAGTCCGCGATCAACGCGGCCAGGCTGACGTCCAAATGCAGAATAAAATCCAACATAATGCCTTCGTTAGCGCTACCGGCTATCTAAAGAGTTCGTTAATATCAACCGCCAGTTCAGGAAATAACTGCGGGCTGGCCTGCTCGTCGTTGGTGTACATTTGTTGCAAACGGTACGCCCCTTCGTCTAACACAAACTGGTGTACGGTCTGTTGTTCGGGATACACCAGCCAGTATTCGGACACCCCGCTTTCCTGATACAGCGCGTATTTTATTTTCAGCTCCCGCTGGCTGTTGCCGGGCGAGAGGATTTCAATCACCCAATCCGGCGCACCGTTGCAGCCTTGTGCATCCAATAGCGCAAGGTTGCAGACCACGCACAAATCCGGCTGCACAACGGTGAAAATAGCCTCATTGGCCAACAGCGAACGCTGCCGGTTATACAAGCGCACATCAAACGGTGCTGTATAAACGCGGCAGGGTTTGTGTTTGAAATGGTGGTACAACTGGCTGCTTAAATTCATGGAAATGTCCTGATGCCTGACACTGGGCGCAGGCGACATCAGCATGATTTTGCCCTTGATCAGTTCGACCGTTTCGTTAAGCTGCCAAGTCAAATAATCGGCATAGCTGTACGTTTTGTTTAAATCCAAATCAGATAATTGCGTCACCATCAGTACCCCCCCAGCGTTTAATTCCACAGAAAAAACTTACGCGTGCTCCAAACCGAAGGCGGCATGTAACGCCCTAACCGCCAGTTCCAGATACTTTTCATCCACCACCACCGAGATTTTGATTTCAGACGTTGAAATCATGCGGATATTGATGTTCTCGGCCGCTAAGGTCTTAAACATGGTGCTGGCAATGCCGGCATGGGAACGCATCCCGACCCCGACGATGGACACTTTGACAATGCTGTCGTCGCCAGTCACCGCCCTTGCGCCCAGTTCGGTGCGAATTTGCGCCAAAATGGCCTGGGCGCGCAGGTAATCGTTGCGGTGGACGGTAAAGGTGAAGTCGGTAGTGGCGTCGGCGGCAATGTTTTGCACGATCATGTCCACTTCGATATTGGCGTCGGCAATAGGTCCCAAAATTTTATAGGCCACGCCCGGCAAATCCGGCACCCCGGTGATGGTCAATTTGGCTTCATCGCGGTTGAAGGCGATGCCTGAAATCAAAGCATTTTCCACTGCGTCTTCCTCGTAAGTAATGAGCGTGCCACACCCGTCTGTAAAGGATGATAAAACCCTTAGCGGCACGTTGTATTTGCCGGCAAATTCCACCGAGCGGATTTGCAAAATTTTAGAGCCTAAGCTGGCCATTTCCAGCATTTCTTCGAACGTGATGCGCTCTAAGCGGCGGGCTTTAGGTTCCACGCGCGGGTCGGTGGTGTAAACGCCGTCGACATCGGTGAAAATCAGGCATTCATCGGCTTTCAACGCCGCCGCCAACGCCACCGCCGTGGTGTCGGAACCGCCCCGGCCCAGCGTGGTGATGTTGCCTTTCTCATCCACGCCCTGGAAACCGGCCACCACCACCACCTTGCTTTGCGCCAAATCGGCATGGATGCGCTGATCGTCAATGTTACGGATACGCGCCTTGGTGTGGCTGCTGTCGGTGAGGATTTTCACCTGCCCGCCGGTATACGAACACGCCTCGCAGCCCATCGCGTGCAAAGCCATGCTCAACAAGGCCACGGTGACTTGTTCGCCGGTGGCCACCAGCACGTCCATTTCCCGCCCTGTCGGCTGCGCCTGCATTTGCTTGGCCAAACCGATCAGCCGGTTAGTCTCCCCGCTCATCGCCGACACCACCACCACTAACCGGTCGCCGGCATCGTGGGCTTGCTTGACTTTCTCGGCGACAGCCTTGATGCGCTCGACCGTACCGACCGAGGTGCCACCAAATTTATAAACATACAATGCCATGTATTGTTACCCTTAAAACGTAACTACCGTCTTGAATTCCATTAGGTTCATGTCCCCTGCATCCAGACCAGAAGCCTTTTCAAATGATCGCAACTAGTTGAAAACCCGAAAAGGTACGCCCTGTGCACCCTGGCGTCAGGCCAATTTTTCTTGCACCCAACCGACCACCCCCGCCAACGCCTGCGCCAACCGCGCCGGGTCATCCCCCCCCGCCATCGCCATGTCCGGCCGGCCGCCGCCTTTGCCGCCGACTTGCCCGGCGACGAAATTGACCAAATCCCCGGCCTTCACGCGGCCGGTCAAATCTTTCGACACACCGGCGATCAAGCTGACTTTATCGCCTGCGACCACGGCCAATACCACGGCGCAGGTGCCGAGCTTGTTTTTCAATGGGTCGAGCAGGTCGCGCAGGGCTTTGGCTTCGATGCCTTCGAGCTTGACGGCGAGGACTTTTGCCCCCGCCACCTCGACGGCTTGATGGGCGAGGTCGCCGCCTTGGGAACTGGCCAGTTTGGCACTTAGGCGTTCGAGTTGTTTTTCCAGGTCACGATTTTTGGCCAACAGTTGCCCGACTTTTTCCGCCGCTTTGTCGGGTGCGCTTTTCAGCAAAGCGGCAATGGCGTCCAGCACCTGTTCGCGTTCGGCCAGCCAGGCTAGGCAACCGGCACCGGTGACGGCTTCGATACGGCGCACACCGGCGGCGACGCCGGTTTCGCTGATGATTTTAAAGCAGCCGATGTCGCCGGTGCGTTCTGCGTGGGTGCCGCCGCACAATTCGGTGGAAAAACCGCCCATCGTCAACACGCGCACGGCGGCACCGTATTTTTCGCCGAACAAGGCCAGCGCCCCGGCTTTGACGGCAGCATCCTTGGCCATCACGTCGGCATTGATTTTATGGTTGGCGCGGATTTGGGCGTTCACGCACTGTTCTAGCGCGGCGATTTGTGCCGGCGTGACCGGCTCGTAGTGCGAGAAATCAAAACGCAGGCGTTCGGGATTCACCAACGAGCCTTTTTGCGCGACGTGTTCGCCCAGTTGTTGCCGCAACGCAGCATGCAGCAAGTGTGTGGCCGAATGGTTCAGTTCGGTCGCGCGGCGTTGTGCTTCGCTGACTTGGGCGCGGCACCGCTGGCCGACGCTCAGCGCGCCGGTCACTACCCGGCCTTTGTGCAGGAACAGCGCGCTGCCTTGTTTTTGGGTGTCCGCCACGGCAAACACGGCAGCATCGGTTTTCAACTCGCCGCAGTCGCCGACCTGGCCGCCGGATTCGGCGTAGAACGGGGTTTTGTCCAGCACCACCACGCCCTCGTCACCCGTTTGCAAACGGGTGACCGGCTGGCCTTGGCGGAACAAGGCGATGATGTGTACGGCGTCGTCCAAACATGCGTAGCCGGTAAATTCGGTTTCGCTGTCCAGCGTGATGTCCTGGTCGTAATCGGCACCGAAATGGCTGGCGGCGCGGGCGCGGTCGCGCTGGGCGGCCATTTCCTGTTCGAAGCCGCCGTAATCCACCGTTAAATGGTGTTCGCGGGCGAAATCGGCGGTTAAATCAACTGGAAAACCGTAAGTGTCGTAGAGCTGGAACACCATGTCGCCGGGAATGACGCCGCCGTCCAACTTGGCGACGCAGGCTTCGAGGATTTTCATGCCTTGGCCTAAAGTTTCGGCAAAGCGCGCTTCTTCTTTTTTCAATACTCGTTCGACTTGCTCTTGTGCGGCTTTGAGTTCTGGATACGCCTCGCCCATTGCCAGAGCCAACGGTGCCACCAGTTGGTAGAAGAAAACATCCGGGATGCCCAACCGGTAGCCGTGGCGGATGGCGCGGCGGATGATGCGGCGCAGCACATAGCCCCGGCCTTCGTTGGACGGCATCACGCCGTCGGCGACCAAAAAGGCGCAGGAGCGGATATGGTCGGCGAT
>DBNW01000042.1 GCA_002299425.1 Methylococcaceae bacterium UBA662
ATCAACGCGCCCATGCAAGGCAGTGCCGCCGACATCATCAAACGGGCGATGATCGCCGCCGACCACTGGCTGCAAAACGAACAACCCGACGCAAAAATGATCATGCAGGTGCATGACGAGCTGGTGTTTGAAATCGCCGAACGGCAGGTAGCGCAGTGCACGGCCAAAATCCGCCACCTGATGTGTGCGGCCGCGAAGTTAAACGTACCGCTGGTGGTGGATGTGGGCGTGGGTGATAACTGGGATGAGGCGCATTAGAGAACCCCGCACAAGAGACACCGTAACCTGCGGTTAAACCGTAGGGCAACCTGCGTGTTAACCGACAGCCTGGAATTTGGCTTTTATGGCCCGGGCTTGCTGGCTGTGGTCAACAATCGGTGCTGGGTAACGGCTGCCTTGGTGCGTCTTATGCCACTGATGCAGGGTTTTCGCCGGCAGCGTCCGCAATTCTGGCAGCCACTGGTAGATGTACGCACACTCGGTGTCGAATTTTTTTTGTTGCAGCCAGGGATTAAAAATCCTGAAATACGGCTGGGCATCGCAGCCGGTAGAAGCCGCCCATTGCCAGTTGCCGTTGTTCACGCAAGGGTCGTAATCGAGCAATTTCTGGGCAAAATACCGCTCGCCCCAGCGCCAGTCGATGTCCAAGTCTTTGACCAAAAAACAGGCGGTCAGCATTCTCAGTCGGTTGTGCATCAAACCGGTGGCGTTTAACTGCCTCATGCCGGCATCGACCAGAGGAAAACCCGTTTGTCCAGAACACCACGCAGCAAACCAAGCATCGTTATTGCTCCATGGCAACTGCCGGTATTTTTCTAAAAATTCTTGGCCAAAAACGCCGGGGTAGTGAAATGCCGTATGGGTAAAAAAATCGCGCCAATACAACTGCCGTAACAGCGGGTGTTCCGGCCCTAACTGCCCAATCACCGCAAAATAGGCTTCCCGAACCGAACACGTGCCGAATTTCAAATGCACCGACAGACCGCTAGTAGCGGCTAAAGCCGGAACATCGCGCTCTGCCTGATACTGCCTGCACCGAGCCAAGTTTTTTAATGCCGCTACGGCTCCGGCCCGCCCGGCTAAGGGTTCGGCAAAACCTGCTGTGATACCGGACGGAAAGTGGTCAGATTCCGCCGCTAAGCCGGTGGCGGCAAATACCCCAGAGACCGTATCTTGAGGGGAAAGCACCGGAAGCTGTTTGGCTTTATGGTAAAACGCCGTAAACACCGAGTACGGTTTTTGGTTTTGGCTTAAAACCTGTTCCGGCTCGGTCAACAAAGCATCGGCTTGGCTGTGGAAATCAAGCCCTAAACTGGCGCAGAACCCGGCCAATTTTTGATCGCGCTGGCGGCTAAAAGGCGTGTAGTCCCGGTTAACAAACACCGCTTGAATGTTGTTTTGCCGGTGCAGCGCGTGTACCGCCTGCACTGGGGTACCGTGAAACAAAACCAACTCGCCGCCCTGTTGCCGTACACGCTGTTGCAAGTCTTGCACGGAACGCAAGAGAAAGTGCAAGCCGGGCAGGCTTTGGTAAGGGTGTGGCTTGATTTGCTTAGGGTCAAAGACAAAACACGCGACTACCCGCTGGGAACACTGCAAGGCCAGATTCAGCCCGCTATTGTCCACAAGGCGCAAATCGCGTCGGAACATAAACAAAGCGGTCGTATAAGGCGGCATGTTGTCGGTTATTCGACCCATGCCGGCCGGGTTGAGGCAAACGGCTACTTTCATAACGGGTAGAGCGAACACCTCCGTTGCTGTTTAATAGCAGGACACTGTTTCACAAACAGGCCAGCTGCCAAGCCAAAAGCCAAAACCGGCAAAAATGCTATGGCGTTTTTCCATCTGGAACGACTTCAATCTCCAATGCGCCAGCCTTGATACAGTACCCAAACGCCGCATCCGGATTGTCAGCCCCTCTGGCTTCGTCAAGGCAATGTGCGGACATCTGAAGGTATTGTTCAGGACTGACCTTAGGGGGGGCATGGCCTGCGTGCATCATGCACTGGCTAAAGGCCCCGGCGTTGTGGCCTAGGGGAATATCAATCACTGTCATAGCCTGTCCGGTACGAACTTTTACCTGGTCTTTATGAACAGCCGCCTGGTGGCAATTGCTGGCATCGGAAAAATACCCTGCGTATTCAACATTATTCCGGTTATCCCCAGTGAAGGAACACGCGGAAAAAAGCGGCAGTAGGCACAAAAACAGCAAAAAACCAACACGAATCATCACGGCAGCACCTTAAAAAATGAGTTTTTAATGGGGGACTGGAATAGAACACGGTTAAGCACGGTTTGCTTTAACCCGCAGCGTGCAACTGCCCTGCTGGTTCTAGGGAATCAATTTTTTAGCGTCACCCTATTCCCTCAAAAAAGCCCCTTTCATCGCCACGCCAATATCGGTGGGCGAGGCCACCACTTCAATGCCGGCCGCTCTCAACGCGGCTATTTTGCCCGCCGCCGTGCCTTTGCCGCCGGTGACGATCGCCCCGGCGTGGCCCATGCGTTTGCCCGCCGGTGCGGTTTGGCCGGCGATGTAGGCGACCACCGGCTTAGTAACGTGGGCCTTGATGTAGTCGGCGGCGTCTTCCTCTTCGCCGCCGCCGATTTCACCGACCATGACAATGCCTTGGGTTTGCTCGTCGGCCTGAAAACGGCGTAAGACATCGACGAAGTTCATGCCGTGCACCGGGTCGCCGCCGATGCCAACGCAAGTGCTTTGCCCTAAGCCTTGGGCGGTGGTTTGGTGCACGGATTCGTAGGTCAAGGTGCCGGATCGGGAGACGATGCCGATGCAGCCGGGTTGGTGGATTTTGCCCGGCATAATGCCGATTTTGCAGGCGCCGGGGGTGATCACGCCGGGGCAATTGGGCCCGACCAACAGGGCACCGGTGCCGGCCATCGCCGCTTTCACGCGCAGCATCTGCAAGATGGGAATGCCTTCGGTGATGCAGACGATGAGCTGGATGCCGGCATCGACCGCCTCCAAAATGGCGTCGGCGGCGTAAAACGGCGGCACATAAATGACGCTGGCGCTGGCACCGGTGGTTGTTACGGCTTCTGCCACCGTGTTGAACACCGGCAAGCCTAAATGGGTTTCACCGCCGCGCTCGGGGGTGACGCCACCGACCAGTTGGGTGCCGTAATCCAACGCCTGTTGGGAATGAAAAGTGCCTTGCTTGCCGGTAAAACCTTGGCAAATGACCTGGGTGTCTTTATCGATTAGGATGCTCATAGTCCGCCTTTGTGTAGGGTACGCATTATGCCCTTTAGGGTGCTTTGTGTAGGGTACGCAGTGCGTGCCCTACATTATTGTGTCGCCAAGGCAACGGCTTGCTCGGCGGCATGCGCCAAATCCTCGGCGGCATATAAATTCAGGCCGGTGTTGGAAAGCAAGGCCCGGCCCTGCTCGACATTCGTGCCTTCCAGCCGCACCACCACCGGCACGCTGACATGGACTTGCTGGATCGCCGCCAAAATGCCTTCGGCGATGACATCGCATTTGACGATGCCGCCGAAAATGTTCACCAACACGGCTTTGACCTTGCCGTCGGACAAAATCAGTTTGAACGCCTCGCAGACTTTTTCCACGTCGGTGCCGCCGCCGACATCCAAGAAATTGGCCGGTGCACCGCCTTTCAGTTTCACCAAGTCCATGGTCGCCATCGCCAAACCGGCGCCGTTGACCATGCAACCGATAGTGCCGTCGAGGGTGATGTAGTTCAGGCCAAACTGCTGCGCCTCGTTTTCCTTGTCGTCTTCTTGGGCCGGGTCTTTCAGTGCCAGAATGTCCGGGTGCAAGCCTAAGGCGTTGTCGTCGAAGTTGATTTTGGCGTCCAAGGCGATCAGTTCGCCGCTGTCGGTTTCAATCAGCGGGTTGATTTCAATCTGGCTGGCATCTTTGGCCAGAAACAAGTCGTACAGGCCTTGCATGATGGCAGCCAACGCCTTGTGCTGGCTGCCGTGCAGGCCTAAGGCATACGCCAGTTTGCGGCATTGGTGGCCTTGCAGGCCGGCGGCGGGGTGGATTTTTACCGAAATGAGTTGTTCGGGCGTGTCATGGGCCACAGTTTCTATGTCCATGCCGCCGGCCGCCGAGGCGATAAAAACCAAGCGCTCGCTGGCGCGGTCCAGCAACAGGCTTAAATACAGCTCGCGTTTGATCGGATAAGTTTTTTCCACCAAAACGGAATGGACCGGCAAGCCTACGGCATCGGTTTGCGCTGTCACCAGCCGTGTACCCAACATAGCGCGGCCATACGCCACCAACTCATCCGCCGTTTTGGCCAGCTTCACGCCACCCGCCTTGCCCCGCCCCCCGGCATGGACTTGGGCTTTCACCACCCAGGACGCCCCGCCCAAATTTTCCGCCGCAGCCCGTATTTGTTCGGCAGAGTGCGCCCATTGGCCCACCGGAACCGGGATGCCGTAGTGCTGAAACAAGTGCTTGGCCTGGTATTCGTGGATGTTCATTGCTTACTCCTTAAGTTGGCCGTAAACCGGCGGGTTTTCTTAAAATTCCAGCATCTTTGCTATGATTGCAAACCTTAGCCATTCTAAACAAGTCCTCGCGAAACGCTATCTGAACTTAACATGCCAGCCACTGCCCCAGAAATTCTTTACCCTTGCCCCTTTTCTAAGGCGTATGGCATTCCCGCTAAACAAGCCTGGTCTTGGCTGAAGGTTTTTTTGACCTACCGGTTTATGTTGGCTTGTTTGCTGGTGCTGTTGCCGTATGCACCAACAGAACTCTCAGTATGGACTTTGACCAACACTCAGGTATTTGTTGTCAGTGGCTACGGCTATCTTTTTACCACCGCCTTATCACTGCTGTTGCTCACGGCACGCTTAACGACCTATGCCTTGCAGGCCCAACTGCTGATTTTTACTGACATTGTATTTTTAACCCTGATCATGCACGCGTGCGGTGGCATAAAAAGCGGCCTCGGCCTGTTGTTGGCCATTTCTATCGCCTCAGGCGGGCTTTTGATCGGCGGGCGCTGTTCCATGCTGTTTGCCGCTTTAGCCAGCCTGGCTGTCTTGGCCGAGCAGGCCTATGCGACGCAACTTCGTGGCATCAACTTAACCGACTACCCGCATTCGGGCATGATGGGGGCGGCTTTTTTCACCATCGCCCTACTCGCTCATGTGTTTGCGCGTAAAGCCGAGCAAGCCAATAAAATCAGCGATTTGCAAAAAAAAACCATCCTAAAACTGGAAGACCTCAATCAATACATCATTCAGCACTTGCAGTCTGGCATCATCATCACCGACGGCAGCCAGTCGGTGCAACTGATTAACGACGCAGCGCTGGAATTAACCCATTCAGCCAACACCCCGCCCAAAAATTTAGCCGACATCTCCGGACAATTAGCCCTTGCCTTCACGCATTGGCAAAAGCACAAAAGCCAAGACCGCGCCCAACTCGACGGCCTGAATCAGGGGCTAAGGCACTGCCGATTTATGTCATTACCCACCCAAAATGAACAATACTGCATGATCACCATCGAAGACAACCGGCTCTACCAGCAGCGTCTCCAGCAAAGCAAGCTCGCCTCTTTAGGGCGGCTCGCCGCCAGCATTGCCCATGAAATCCGCAATCCTTTAAGTGCCATCAGCCACGCCGGGCAATTATTGTCCGAAAATCCGCAACTGCCCGATGAAGACCAACACTTGACGCAAATCATTCGCACCCATTGCGGGCGGGTTAACCGCATCATCGAAGACATTTTGCTGTTATCCAAACGCCACGACGCCCAAAAAGAAAAAATTTTGTTGCACTCCTGGCTGGACGATTTTTTAAGCGATTTTTTGGCCACACAGCCCCTTGAAGGGGCGGTTTTCTGTCTGGTTGATGGCAACAGACAACTTGAGGCCTTGGTAGACCCCCACCACCTGCGGCAAATACTCGACAACCTGTGCCAAAATGCCTTGCGTTACGGCCAGCCGGAATTAGGGCCTATTGTGCTGCGCTGCCTCAGCCAAGATCAAGCCGTTTGCGTTGAAGTAGTGGACAATGGCAGCGGCATTGACGAGGCAACCCGCCAGCATTTGTTTGAGCCCTTTTTTACCACCTCGCGCACCGGTACGGGACTAGGGCTTTATGTGTGCAAAGAATTGGCGGAACTGAATCAAGCCAAACTGAGCTATTTCGTCACTGAAGACCAACGCAGTTGTTTTCAACTGCGCCTGCTAAACCCTAAAAACACCCGCATTGAACTGTGAAAACACCCCTGGCACTGATTGTTGACGACGAACCGGACATCCGGGATTTATTGGCCATTACCCTAAGCCGCATGGACATTACCCCCTGTTGCGCCGAAAATATAAGCTCCGCCAAAGACTTATTGGAAAAACATGCCTTTGACCTGTGCCTGACGGACATGCGCCTGCCTGACGGCGACGGCTTGGAATTGGTCGATGCCGTCCAAGCCCTGACCAAACCCATCCCGATTGCCGTGATCACCGCCCACGGCAACATGGACACCGCCATCTTAGCCATGAAAAAAGGCGCTTTTGATTTTATGTCCAAGCCGGTGGACTTGGCCAATTTGCGGCAAATTATCCAAGATGCGTTGAAGTTAAGCCTGCCTAACATTCAGAAAGAGCGGCGGATACGCCATTTGTTGTTGGGCGAATCCGACGTGATGCGCGACATTCGCGCCAAAATCGCCAAATTGGCCCGCAGCCAAGCCCCCGTTTATATCAGCGGCGAATCCGGTGTGGGCAAGGAACTGGTGGCGCGGTTAATTCATCAACAAAGCTCGCGCAGTGAGCAAGCCTTCATCGCCATCAATTGTGGCGCGATTCCTCATGAGCTGGTGGAAAGCGAATTTTTTGGCCACAAAAAAGGCAGCTTCACCGGCGCAGTCACGGACAAAAAGGGCCTGTTTCAGGCAGCAGAGGGCGGCACGTTGTTTTTAGATGAAATTGCCGACCTGCCCTTGTCGCTGCAAGTCAAGTTATTGCGTGCCATCCAAGAAAAAAAAATTCGCCCGGTCGGTGAAAGCGTGGAAATTGCCGTGAACGTGCGCTTATTGAGTGCCACGCACAAAAACCTGGAAGAATTGGTCAAGGATGGCCACTTTCGGCAGGATTTGTATTACCGGATCAACGTGATTGATTTAAGTATTCCGCCGTTGCGCGAGCGCAGCGATGACATTGTCTTGCTAACCGAACACATACTGTTGCGCTTGGCCGAAGCCAATGGCACTACCGCACCCACCATAACGAAAGACGCCCTCAATGCCCTCACGCACTACCCGTTTCCCGGCAATGTCAGAGAGCTAGAAAACATCCTGGAGCGGGCACTAGCCCTGTACGACGGTTACAGCATCACCGAAGACGACCTTAACCTGCCTTTAATAACCATGGCAGCCAATGCCACAGAGACGGGCTATAACCCGGCCATGGGTTCCTTAGAAGACTACTTA
Organism: Methylococcaceae bacterium UBA662; assembly: GCA_002299425.1. GTDB lineage: Bacteria > Pseudomonadota > Gammaproteobacteria > Methylococcales > Methylomonadaceae > Methylovulum. The sequence continues at coordinate 7,434 of DBNW01000042.1, forward strand.
GAAAATTTAGAACGCCGCGCCATTACCACCGCCCTGGAAGAAAACCGCTGGAACAAAACTGCCGCCGCTAAGCAACTGGGGTTAACGTTTCGCTCCTTGCGCTACCGGCTCAAGAAATTAAACCTAGACCTCTAAGCGCTCTTAGCGTCTGTTCATAATCCCTTAAGTATCTGATAACGGCGCGATGAGAACAGTCTATCCCCGCGACATCAGCCGCGCACAATTTGAACGCATCCGTCCCTTGTTGGAAGGGTTCAGAAAGAAACCCCGCCCCCGGCAAGTGTACCTTTACGAAGTGTTCTGCGCTTTGCTGTGCCGGCTGAAGAGCGGCTGCCAATGGCGCGTCGGGATAATCCGTATGCTGCGAAACAGAAATATTTTTATTAACCCAGTTGGATGTGTACAATACACATCACGAACAGTCGAGAAATCATCAAAAAACTAAAAAACGATGGCTGGGTACTGCACCATGTCAGAGGCGATCACCATCAATTCAAACACCCGGCTAAATCAGGAAAAGTTACTGTTCCACATCCAAGCAAGGATATTGCTATTGGCACATTGAAAAACATTTATAACCAAGCGGGTTGGGATTGGAAATGAAATATTCAGTTGTTTTGCACAAAGACCCTCAGTCGGATTACAGCGTTACCGTCCCTGATTTACCAGGCTGTTTTTC
>DBNW01000045.1:0-11443 GCA_002299425.1 Methylococcaceae bacterium UBA662
GTCGGGGCGGCAATGGCGGGGGCGGCGATGGCCGGGGCAGCGATGGCCGGGACCGCAGGCGGCGGTGCCGCCGGACCGCCGAGTCCTGCCATACCGAATACCTGGCCGAGCCCTGTTGGGTCAGCGGTGCTAACGGGGCTGGCGGCTAGCAGCAGGACGACTAACAGCGAAAGCAGGGCTTGAATGGGGCTCATGGGTTCAATCTTCGTGGTCGCGAATGATAGCGGCTATCAGGTGGGCGATGCCGGCGGCCAAACTGATGACCAGTACCGATACCAGAGCGTTGTAGGCGCGGCGCGGCTCCATTGAATACTCGGGCAGTGTCGGGGCCTGTAGTACGGACATTTTTTTAACGCTGCGAGCGGCTTCAAAGCGGCCTTTTTCCAGAGCCACTAAGGCGGTCTGGTAGACATCCTGGGCAAACTGGGCGGCCATTTCTAGGCGCTGGTATTGTTCGAGAGTGCGGTTCAGGGCCTGGCCTTTGGGCGAGGACAAACGGGCCTTTTCCAGAGTTATTTGCTGTTCGGTGGCCTGTATTTGCAGGTTGACTTCAATGACGTTGGCACTGCTTGGCATTAGGTAGCCTAACAAAGCCGCGCGCCGGGTTTTAAGGTCGCTGAGCTGGGCTTCGAGGCGGTTGACGATGCTGGTCAGGTTTTCGCTGGTTCCCTGCGGCGAGGCTAGGTTGTTCCGGTCTTGGAAGTCGAGCAGGGCCTGGCGCGCTTTCAGGGTGTCAGCGCGGATAACGCGGGTCTGGCCGGAGAGGAAATCGACCTGTTCTTGCGCCAGTTGGCGAGCGAGACCGTTCATGAAGGTCTCGCCGTCCTGGACTAGGTGGCGGGTGATGGCCTGGGCGGTTTTGGGGTCGTAGGCTTGGGCTTGTATGACCAGAACGCCGGCGTAGGCATCGTACTCAACGCTGACCCGGTTTTTGTAGTGGGCGTGGAATTTTTCGATAGAGGCGTCTTTGTACCACAACCTAGATACGATGTCTCGGCGGCGGTCGCTGTAGTGGCTGCGTAAATCAAGGCGGGCATCTAGGGCTTTTAGCATGTCCACTGACAGCAGGTAGTCACGCAGCAGCAGCTGGTCAGCTCCGCCCCCGATACCGGCCCCGGCCCCGGCCAACAGACCGCCTAAATCCATGGTTTGGCCTGCAGCTAGGTCAGTGCGCTGGATGACGGCGTGGGTCTCGGAAACATAGCGGTCCGAGGCCATTATGCTCCAGTACAAAATACTGAGCGCTAGGGCCACGGTGGCCAGACTGGAAATCAGGTGGCGACCTAAAAAAGCCAAGACGCCGCGGTCGAGAGGGGATTTACGCATTAGTTGTCAGCTGATTTCATAGGCGAGTGTTACGCCCCCGTTAGAAAAAGGGGTAGGTTAGGGGCGGGTATGTCTATCAGTTTCGGCAAAATTCACGTTGGGCAGTGTGTCGCTTGGATGTTGATAGCCTAGCGTGCTATTGCGGCACTAGGTCAGAGGGGTTCAGGTACTTTGTCAGTAGGCTAAAACAAGCACTCTGGAAAATCTACTTGGAATTAAAAAAACCGGGTTTGGTTAAGCCAAGTTTTTGTGAATTCTCGCAATTTGGAAGCAGTTTTGGCAAGGTTTTTGTCAGGAACTTCTTGCCATACTACAATTTTTAACTCGGGACGTTCGTCAGCGGCTACGCGTTTGAGTAGCTGCATGAGTTTAGCTTGGTAAGGATTGATGCTGGTTTTGTTACCAATTTGATACCACTCGTAAGCGATTATTTGCCGATCATTTCCTGAAATAACTGATTTTTTGAGGTGCTGCGGCAGGGTTGCGGCGACTATGCTGTGGTCAATAACCCGCCATTCGTTAGCTTGTCTGGGGTTGATTAACGTATTTTGGGAGTTGACCAGCTCTCTGCCTTGCTGTTCTTTGCCAAAACCGGCTATGTGGATGCCGACAGTTTCTTGTTCGTTACGGTAAAACTCGGTGCGTTGGTCTACTGCGGTATCGAAGTGGGGTTGCCATGACCCGTTAGGCTGTTGAAGGTTTTCAATTTTATGCCAGTTCTGGAAGTTTTGTGGCATGAATTCGGCGGGTATGCGGTTCTCCGGTTGCAGTGTTGACAACCACTCAAGACTAACCGGCCATGCCATGAAACAAATGCTTAGACTGGCGATGGCCGGGTAGAGCACCTGTTGTTTGTGGCGGGGTGCTTGTTTGGTTTGAAAGCCGACGATAGGGGTGTACGGTGGATCTCGCCAGAAAGAACCCAAATAAAAAAGTAATAAAATAACCAAACCGAAAAATATTCCCCCGTAAATCAGATGGTCAACCCCCACCGCTAACGTCATGTTGCTTAGGTGGCCTATCATAACGATCAGGTAGGCCCTGAAGCCATTAGCGATGATGGGTACTATGACGCTGATTAACAGGAACACCCCTCGTTTCCAATACGATGAGTAGTTGAGGTAGGCGTACACGAATCCTAGCGTTATCGAGGCAATCAGGTAGTTAATGCCACTGCAAGCCTCAACGACAGACCAGCTGCCTGAGGTGAGGGTGAAAAAATTGCCTTCGCGGTAAACCGGAAGACCGGTTAGCCGGAGCAGGGCTACCGTAAAAGTGGCGGTAAATTCGATTAAAGGGGGGATTAAATCTTCCCCAACCGGCACCATGAACAACAAAAAGCACAACGGAAACACTAAGGCGTGCGTGACCGTGTTTCCCAAAACCACCCAAACGCCCCCGAGCAGCATAATAATCGTGGCAAATTGTTCAGCCGCTAAGACGTGGCTGAGGCTGGCGGCCAACCAAAAAAAGCCACCGACAATAACGGGCAGCAGGCCTAAGTAAGATACGTTCGGCGTTAGCCTAAACCAATGATTTTTTTGGGTACAGACAAGCCAAAGGCTGATAGGGGCTATGATGAAGCCGTGGGTGTACGTTTCTGAATGCCGCCAAATTTCGACAAGGGAAGCCCAGGTTGGAAAAAATACCCCAACGGATAAAGCGACTGTAAAAACAACGGCCAAAAAATGTGGCGGCCAGTTTCGTGTGTTAGCCAATTGCGGTGTGCTAACGGGCACCTCTGCCCCATAACACCACTTCCACGGTGTTGAACATAATCGACAAATCCAAGAATAGGCTGTAGTTCTTGACATAGTAGAGGTCGTACTGGAGTTTTTGAATGGCGTCGTTTTCATCAGCACCATAAGGGTAACACAGCTGCGCCCAGCCGGTAATTCCAGGTTTGACCCGATGCCTTTCGCGGTAGTAGGGAATGCGTTGTTCAAAACCTGAGACAAATTCCGGGCGCTCTGGCCGCGGCCCGACAAAGCTCATCTCGCCGCTCAAAACATTAAAAATTTGCGGCAGTTCGTCAATGCGGAATTTTCTGATGATGGCCCCGACCCGAGTAATTCGGCGATCGTTTGCGGCGGCCCATTGCACGCCGTTTTTTTCGGCATCGGTGTACATGCTTCTGAACTTCAAGACTTGAAAGCAGGCGTTGTTTTCACCCACTCGCGTTTGTCGGTAAAAAATCGGTCCTTTGCAGCTACTTTCCAGATAAATGGCCAGGCCGGTAATGGCCATAAAAGGCCAAGCCACCGAGAACAGCAGCAGGCTGGCCAAAATATCAAACAGTCGTTTGCTGAATTTGCGTAGGCCGTCTTGGGCAAAGCCGTCCGAGAAAATCAGCCAGGCAGGGTATAGGTTGTCTAATGAGATCAGGCATTGCTCGCGCTCGTAAAAGCTCATTAAGTCTAATATAGGCAAACCGGACATTTTGCAGTCAAGCAGTGCGTTCAGTGGCAGTCCGCAGCGCTTATCGTCTACAGCGATAACAATTTCATCAATGCCCAGCCGTTCGGCTGTTTGCAAAAGCGACGTATCTAAGGGGGTTAACCAGTCTTTTGGCACGGTGCAGATTTCCCCAGGCAGACAAACAAAGCCTTGCAAGGTAAAAGCTTTATGGATGAACGAATCGTTAATGCGGCTTAATTGCAAGGCTTTTTCGCCGCTGCCAATGACCAGTACGCGTCTTTTCAGGGCCTCCAGGTTGGCAAAATGATAAAACAGGTAGCGGCTTGCCATAATGGCTAAAAATGCCAAACCCATGGCGCCGACTAAGACGCTTCGGGTAATGAAAAAATGGGGTATTGCGTAGTCAATGACAATAAGCGCAACAATGGCCAGGGCGAAGCTAGAGGAGGTTCTGGTCAGTAAGTTGTAGTCTTCTGTACTGAGGCTTCTGCGGTACAGGCCCATGCCGGCACAGGTAAACGTCAATAAAAAAGAAAAGACTAGGCTTGCCGTAACCAAGTTTTGAGCGGCATCCTCGGCAATGAAAAATTCGCCGCTTAGGTACAGGGCCAAAAAAAACAAACCGGCTTCGGCAAACAACAGCCATAAATAAACGCTTGAAATATAATGCCGAAATACTCGAATCACGAGAGTTACCTTAAGTAACGGGGTGGGTAAAAAATTAGCCTTTGTTCAATTAAAAATTAGGCAGTGAGCCAATCTGTCATTCGTCTTAAAACAGCCGTCTATGACAGGCTATTAAAATTACCTGCTTGGCTTGCAGCAGCAAGGGCATGATGAACTCAGACCGTAGCGCGTTAAGTATCCAGCGTTACCGTTGCCGGAACTGGATGAAACGCTCGCAGGTCGGCGGCAAATCCAGCCAGTGCTGGCTTTGGTATACCCACAGGGCACCCGTGCGCTCGACCACAACATCCGGGCCATTCTAGCGTATGTGTTCGGTAAGCGTAAAGACACCGTCTTCGAAGAGCTGAAGACACTGCTTGAACCGTTCTGCTCCGCCGTTTCTATACGGACGACTGGGGTGCTTACCAACGCCTTGCTTTTCCAAATCCGAAATTTTGCATGACACGGTCATCGGGCTGCTTATCACCCATAATGCGCACATTGCGTTTGCCTTAGGCTGTCGAGGCAATCCATCATCATCGGAATAATTAGTATGATTAATGACATACAAGCCACCTATTACCGTTATTGGGGCAAAGCCCAAAAAGGCAGTCAGAAAAACGACGACACGCCCCAATACCACTTGCTGCCTTACCACTGCCTGGATGTGGCGGCGGTGGGCTGGCATTGGCTGGCTCCCGATAAAACGACTTGTAAGCAACTGGCAATACAACTGCAAGTAACGCCGGAATGGCTAAGGAGGTTTTTCACCTTCTGTTTGGCCTTGCACGACCTAGGCAAGTTTGCCCGTGCGTTTCAAGGTTTGCGGACGGATTTGTCACCGGAGTTGGTCAAGGCTAAAACGGGCATGTGCTATACCGAGCGGCATGACAGCTTGGGCTTTTGTCTTTGGCGTGATGTGCTGGTGGACGCATTGCCTAATGCCTTGCAAGCCGAATTGGGCGATAGCCTCGATACCCAGTGGCTGTGTGCTATCGAACCGTGGCTGGAAATCGTCACCGGACACCACGGGATGCCGCCGAAAAAATCACTTAAAAGCAGATTGTGCAATTACTTTGAGCCCGAAGATGAGCAGGCGGCCATCACTTTTGTACAAGATGCCATCATCTTGTTATTGGCTGATTTTGACTTTCAACCCTTGCAGGACAAAACCCTGAAAAAACGCCTGCAACCGTTGTCCTGGCAATTGGCAGGCATAGCCGTGTTGGCGGATTGGCTGGGTTCCAACCAAGATTATTTCCATTACTGCGCTCAGCCGCAGGATTTAAAACCGTACTGGCAGGAGACCGCCCTCAACCGGGCGGCAGCGGCTATCCAATCACTGCCCAAAACACCCAAAGCCACTGCATTCCAAGACATCAAAAACTTATTCGATTTCATCGAAGAGCCCACCTCGCTACAGTACTACGCCATCAACGAACCGCTTGCCCAACAACCTCAGCTTTTTATCTTGGAAGACGTGACCGGAACAGGTAAAACCGAAGCCGCATTAATCCTAAGCCAACGCCTGCTGGCGCAAGGTTTGGCGGACGGCCTGTATATCGCCTTGCCGACCATGGCGACCGCCAACGCCATGTACCAACGGTTGAGCGGCGTTTACCGCAAGTTTTATCGGGACGAAGATAAACCGTCATTGATACTGGCACACGGTGCGCGTGAGTTGTCGCAAGATTTTCAGGATTCGATGGCTTTTACCGAACAGATGAAAACGGATAGCGATTACCAGAGTGGCAAAAACGAAGCCGATCAGGAGCTCAGCGCTACCGCCTATTGCAACGCTTGGCTTGCGGACAGCCGCAAAAAAGCCTTGTTGGCGGATGTCGGGGTCGGCACTTTAGATCAGGCCTTGCTGGCCGTATTGCCAGCGCGTCATCAGTCGCTGCGTTTGTTAGGTCTAGGCCGCAAAGTGCTATTGGTCGATGAAGTCCACGCTTACGACAGCTACCTGCAAAAACTCTTGGCTGCCTTGCTGGAAGCCCACGCCAGGCAAGGCGGCAGCGTGATTTTACTGTCTGCTACCTTGCCGCAAGCCATGCGTGAAAATTTAGTGGCCGCCTACCACAAAGGACTCGGCGAACCTGCCCCGGCTTTAGATTATCCGGCGCAGTATCCGCTAGCCACGCACACGCCCGCCGCGCAGGTCGAACAGCCGATAGACACCCGCCAAGCGGTCAAGCGCACCGTTCAAGTCAAGCGGTTAGGCACCGAAGCCGACGTGCTGGCGCAAATCCAGCAAGCCATCACCGCCGGGCAATGCGTGTGCTGGCTACGCAACACCGTCAAATCGGCCCGCCAGTCTTATCAGGATTTGCTCGACACAAGGTGTGCGCCCGAACAACTCAGCCTGTTCCACAGCCGTTTTGCCATGATCGACCGACAAGCCATCGAAAACCGCACCTTGGCGCAATTCGGGCGTGATTCCAACCATCAACAAAGAACAGGCCAAGTCGTGATTGCCACGCAAGTCGTAGAACAATCCTTAGATTTGGATTTTGACGTGATGATTACCGACCTTGCCCCGATAGACCTCATCATCCAACGCGCAGGCCGCTTGCGCCGCCACAATCGCGGTGAACTAGGCAACCGCCTTGCACACGACGAGCCCGACCAACGCGGCGTTCCTGTCCTCTACCTGCATTGCCCCGAACCCACGCCAGATGCCGATGCCAACTGGCTAAAGCCCGACCATAGTGGCACACAAGCCGTCTACCCGCATACCGGCCAGCTGTGGTTGACCGCCAAACAGTTAATCGACAAAGGCCAGTTCACCATGCCCGATGATGCGAGGGATTTGATAGAAGGCGTGTATTCATGTGAAGCGGAAGGCTCATTATCCCAAACGTTACAAGATGCTTCTTTAGCGGCGATTGGCAAAACCATGAGTTATCGGGAAATCGGTAACATGAACGCGCTTGATTTGGCCAAAGGCTACACCCGAAAAAGTGCCGAAAAAAGCGGTGGCTGGGATGAGGAAACCAACATTCCAACCCGTTTGACTGATGAAGAAACGGTATCGGTCGCGCTCGCTATTGTAGAAAACGGCCAGCTCAAGCCATACGCCCAAGCCGAATGCTATGCCTGGGCATTAAGCACCGTCAAATTGCCGGAACGCGAGTGGAAGAAAGCCCAGCAGCAAATACCAACAGAGTTAAAAGCTTTGATTGAAGCATTAAAGGCCGAACAAAAAGCCGTGCGCTGGTTGGAAGTTTTGCCGTTATCGGAAGGGCAAACCGTTTATTCAGCGCAACAGGGGTTTGTGGGGGCTGATGACCCAGCATGATTTTCTGTGAGGAATGTACCGTCTGACAACGGATATACCTTGCGTATAATTTTTAGGGGTGGAGCGAAAGCCAAGACAACAACAGTACCGAGGTGTAAAAAATGATTGATTACCAAACAGATTACTACGGCTGGACAGAGGAACAAGCCCGTCTATTGAAGTCAGGGCGTTGGCAAGAAATAGACATTGAAAACCTCATAGAGGAAATAGAAAGCATGGGCAGAAGCGAAAAAAGGTCGCTGGAAAGCCGCTTAATCGTCTTGCTTACCCATCTGCTCAAATGGCAATACCAACCTACAAGACGCGGCAAAAGTTGGCAATTGACCATCAAAGGGCAACGGGTCAGTTGCTCGGATGTGCTGGACGACAACCCTAGCTTAAAAAACAAACTGGATGAACTTTTCGCCAAAGCCTACTTTCGGGCAAAACTGGAAGCGGCAAAAGAGACAGGGTTAGACGAGGATTTCTTCCCAGAAACCAGCCCTTACACGCTTGACCAAGTTTTTGACCACAGCTATTACCCTGATTGAGCTTCGGAATTGGGCGACTCAGCAGGAATGATTAAAATCGGAACATTTTTTTGCAGTGGGGGCGGCTTTAGCCCCGGCATTTAGGCGGCAAAAGCCGCTCTGAACCAATCGCAGCAATGGGCAAAACCGACCAGAAATAATTTCCACAGGAGCGTGGATTGATACAGTCACTCTGGATAATGGGCTTTAAAAGCAAAAAACGGCCTTGAATAGGCAAGATGGCAGGCATGAACGGTGTGAAAACGTACTTTAACTATTGGGGCAAGGCCGAAAATGACACGCTTAAAGTGGCATATTGTACTGGCCGGGATAAAAATGAAATTTTTGTCCAATTTAAATCTCAGTTGGCTAAAAACCTGAAAAAACCTGAAAACCAGTTGCAGCAAGACGACCTGGACGTATGGGCAAAAACTAAAGATAAAAAAAATGGAAAAGAACCTTGGGAGTATAACCAGGCCGGTTACGCAGCTTATCACTTGTTGCCTTATCACTGTTTGGATGTGGCGGCGGTGGCTGATCAATGGTGGAAAAACAGCTCTGCACTACGCCAGCAATTCAGGCAATCTATTCAATTAGAGACAGAAGAACAGTCTTATGCTTGGCTGATGTTTTTTATCTGTTTGCATGACTTAGGCAAGCTGGATATTCGCTTTCAAATGAAATCACAAGAAGCGATCAGACAATTGCAGTCAGAAAATTATTCAACAATTCAACCCAAATACGATCCTAAAACACAATACGATCATGGCAGCAACGGTTATGGCTGGTTTGAACAAGAAGTATCCGATTACGGCTTTAACTGTATTGTTGAAAACGATGCAATGGATTGGATGCAGCAAGTGGCGGGGCATCACGGGCGTATTCCTGACAACCAATCGTTAATAGAACCTGCTTTTATAAGCAATGAAATTAAGCAGCAAGACCGACAAGCCCGTATCGAATGGGTACAAACCCTAAAACAGCTCTTTTTGAAACCCGTGGGTTTGGAATTAAGCGATATGCCGAAAACGAAAACCTTCCCTAGTATGCTGGCTGGATTCTGTAGTGTCTGCGACTGGATAGGCTCATCAACGGAATACCTCCCTTATCGAGCGGCAATAGAAACAGATTTACAAGCCTATTTTACTTCATGCTTACCACGTGCCGTCAACGCCCTAAATGCCTTCGGCCTATTGGCAAAAGTTAAAGGCCAAGGCGGCATGGCGGCGTTATTCCCCAATTACAAACCACAAGGGCTGCAAACACTGGTCGAGCAATTCCCGCTTGTCCAGGGCTTAACGCTCATCGAAGCGCCCACGGGTTCAGGAAAAACCGAGACCGCGTTAGCCTATGCGGCTAAATTATTAACGTCTGAACCGAATCTTGGCGGCGGCATTATCTTTGCCCTGCCCACGCAGGCCACAGCCAATGCCATGTTGAAGCGTTTACAAGACGTTGCCGACAAATTGTTTTATGGCGGCGCAAACGTGGTCTTGGCACATGGCAAAAGTAAATTGAACCCTGATTTTGAAAAAATTCTGGCAACTAGCCGATTGACCGCCCAAGGTGCGGAAGAGGCGGGTGTGCAATGTTCAGAATGGCTGGGGGCGAGCAAAAAACGGGCGTTTCTAGGGCAGATTGGTGTTTGCACAATTGACCAGGTTTTGTTATCGGTTTTGCCCGTGCGCCATCAGTTCGTGCGCGGTTTCGGCATTCAAAAAAGCATTTTGATTGTTGATGAAGTCCACGCTTACGATGCGTACATGTACGGACTATTGACCAAAGTGCTAGAACGCCAAAAGCAAGCCGTCGGCAGCGTTATTTTATTGTCGGCAACCTTGCCACATCATCAAAAAGCCAAATTATTGCAAAGCTGGGGTATTAAGCCTGAACAGCAAAGTCCAGCCTATCCTTTAGTCACCCATGCGTCTGATAAACAAGTTCTTCCTTTCCTCTTGCCGGAATCCGAACAGACTGCCGAGCGCGTGGTTAGCGTTGAAACCTGGCAAGCCGATCAACTAATTTTAATGGTTGGACAACTGGAAAAAATCGCCCAAGCTGCCGAACAAGGCGCGAAAGTCGCCGTGATCTGCAATTTGGTTGCTGATGCCCAGCATATCGCCAAACAACTCGCCGAATTAACGAAAATTCCTGTTGATTTATTTCATTCACGGTTCCGGTTTATCGACCGTCAACACATAGAACAAGACATTAGCCGCTATTACGGCAAAGATGAAGAACAACGTGCAGCAGGCGGACGGATTTTGGTGGCAACCCAAGTAGTCGAGCAAAGCCTCGATCTGGATTTTGATTGGATGCTGACCCAGCTTTGCCCGGTGGATTTATTATTCCAACGTTTGGGACGGCTACATCGACATCCACGCAGCCGACCACTCGGTTTTGAACAGCCGCGCTGTGTGGTGATTGTACCGACCACGGCAGGGGTTTATGGCGATTCCCGTTATGTCTACCAAAATTTACGCGCCTTGTGGCGGACAGAACAGTTGCTTAAAAATCAGGAAATTATCTTTAAATCAAACCAAGAAGACTTGAAAACCTATACTGCTTATCGGGATTGGATCGAAAGGGTTTATTGTGAAGCGGCTTGGGGGGATGAACCGGAAGCAGTTGAAGCTGCTTACCAAAAATATGTTGATGAAATCGTCAGCGTTCAACGTATGGTTGCCAACATGATGGTTAACCGAAAAGTAGAAGAAATTAAGAGCGATGAAAGCGATAAGGCCGGTTCACTGACGCGTGACGGCGAAATGAGCTTGACCGTCATTCTGGTGATAAGAAAACAAGGAAAAATCTTTTCCTTAGAGGACATTGACTTGGAAGATTTGGAAAAATGGCAATATTGGCAAGAGATCAGTTTAAATTCGGTTTCTGTGTCTCAGCGATGGCAGGATCAGCTTCCCAAAGCAGATGCTAAAGGTCTGCGTTTTTTACCGATGATTTTTGAAAACGGGCAATGGATTTGTAAACTAGATAAAGTGACGTTTGTTTACTGCAAAGAAACGGGTTTAACGATTTTGCGGCCTTAATTGTAGACTGGAGAAAAAATGAATTTACTGAATGATAGCTGGATACCCGTCTCGTTAAACAACGCATCACAACGGATTTCCTTAAAACAACTGCTATGCGACAAACAAGAACAGGACTGGCGCATAGCAGTTTTGCGTGACGATATGGATCTCGCGGCCTTGCAATTGCTGGTTTG
>DBNW01000045.1:11798-21268 GCA_002299425.1 Methylococcaceae bacterium UBA662
AAAAACGCTGGCTTGAACCCTTGACTGAAGCAGAGTACGAGCAAGCCATCCAACCCTTTATCAACTGGTTTGATTTGCAACACACGGATACGCCGTTCATGCAAACCGCCAGCGTAATGCCCGAAAAAGACCATAAAAACTGGGCATCATTGCAGAAGTTGTTTGTGGGCTTGCCGGAAAAAACCAGCACCAGCGCCTCATCCAACGGCTTTTTCAATACCCCGGATGAAATTCAGGTGGTTCATTTAGGCGATGCCGCCATTGCTTTATTTCAGCAAGCAACCAATGGCTTTAGCTTGGGCGGCGCGGCGTTTTCGGTAGGCTTAAAAGGTTCTATGCCGCTAACCACCTTGGTTTTAAGCGACAATTTAAGAAAAACCATTTGGACAAACGTAATGAGCAAAGCATTTTTGCTGGAAACAGCACCTGAATTATTAAATGCAGAAATTCAACAGCCGACTTGGGTTGTCGCACCACATGCCAATAAACCGGAAAACGCGCTCCATATCGGCCTGCTACGCGGCCTGTTTTGGCAACCCGCCAAAATAAAGCTGGAGGTTAAAGATGGTTTGGCCGCTGGATTTTTCAAAAATACCGGCATGTGCAGTGTGCCTGGCTTTTGGCAACATCCGCACACCCCGATTTACATGCTGCGCTTGCACACCGGCAACGCCAAGAAAAAACTGTTCCTTTCCGCCCGTAATGATTTGCCTTTATGGGGGCAAATGCTGAGTTTCTTTTATACCCAATCACAAGTAAAGCTCGTTGATACCCAACAAGAAGGCACTAGCTGTGCTTTGGTGGTACAACAATATCAAAACAACAGCACTTGGCGGGGGAAAAACATTAAATTGGCCATAGGTGGCTATGTAAAAGGTGGCAGTGCGGAAAGCCTAGCTGGACGTAAACATGAAACCTATAGCCTTGCTACCGACTGGGAAAATAGAAGTGCAGAGATAGACCGCCTGATTGTGATGGGGCTGGATGTCTATAAAAAACTGAATGCGGCAATGGATAAATTCGCCTTTATTGCCATTGATAAAGGCGCGCGTAAAGCTAAAGAATCAGGGTTTAAAAAAGCCGTTAAAGGCAAAGCCAAACAAGCGTATTTTGATAACTCGGAAAGCCTGATGCACAGTGTTTTAAGAAAAATGGCGTGGGATGAGGATATTTCTGCTTATCAAAAGCAATTTGCCGGTTTGGCGCGAAACATTTTTGAACAAATTATGATGCCCTATGAACACGAACCGAAGATGCTACAGGCTATTATTGAAAGTCGAGCCATGTTAAACAGAAATCTTAAAGCAATTGGGGTAAAGCATGAGTAAGCCACAAGACAGCGATTATTTGGAATTACTTAAAAAATACGATTCGTTAAGCAACGGCGAACAAGCATCGATTCGGCGCGAAGTTGAGGCCGATGATTTACGGACTAATCCGGCATTTTATCGGCTGATTCAGGGTACAGTATTTGCCAAAAGCGTTCCGCAAGCCGCTCGACTGGTTTATTTTTTACCATTTGTAGACAGTAAAAAAAACCACAGTAAAAGAATCGGCACTTTATTGAAAGACATAAAGATTAGTGAGCGGCGATTGTTTCTAGTGGTACGTTCCGAATATCCCAATGATTTAACCCAGCTTCGCAGACTATTACAGCAAATCAAACCTTATGCTGCCATTGATTGGTGTGCCTTCGGCGAAATGCTGTTTTTGTGGGGGAAAACCAAGGAGAAAAGCGAAAGCAGTAAACGCCGCTTAATGCAGGATTTCTATTTATCCGCATCTTCGCAAAACCAAGAAACCGTAGAGAACTGACCATGCCCATCATCAGCCGCTTTTTGGGCATCATCATTACCATGTATTGGTCAGACCACAGCCCGCCGCACTTCCACGCCAAGTATGGCGATTATGAAATCATCGTCACCATTGACGGCGGTGTTGTCGAAGGGAAATTCCCTAAACGGGCATTAAAACATGTGCTGGAATGGTTGGACTTGCATCAGCAAGAATTATTGGACAACTGGCGCTGCTGCCAACAGCGTGAACCTTTAAAACCCATAGCCCCTTTGGAGTAAATGCAATGCTTTTACACATTACCAATGCCAAGCATCTTAAAGATTACCAACTCTGGCTCAAGTTTAATGACGGTGCAGAAGGTATTGTCGATTTAAGCAAAGAACTATGGGGTGCTGTATTTGAACCCCTTAACGATGTCAAGCTGTTTAGCCAAGTCAAACTAGACACCGAACTTGACACTATCGTCTGGCCCAACGGTGCCGATTTAGCCCCTGAATTTCTGCATGACTTATTACAAACCCAAGGAACTCAACATGTCTGATAAAAACTTCGTCAACTACCATATCCTGATTTCCCACAACTCCTCATGCCTAAACCGTGATGACATGGGTATGCAAAAAACTGCCGTATTTGGCGGCACACGGCGGGTGCGGATTTCCAGCCAGAGCCTAAAGCGGGAAATGCGTAGGCCGCGCTTGCCGGAACATAGCCCTAATTATTGGTTGCAAAATTTAGGCGAGCCATCCATCCGAACCCGTGAATTAAGCAAACTGAACGAGAAATTTATCGAAGAATTTGGCGATGAATTTGAAGCGGCTTTTGTTACAGAAGCGATTGAGCGTTTTGTGAAAACAGCTAAAGCGGCTGTCGGCGAAGCTGAAGAAGATAGCGCAGCCGACGAAAGCGATGAGTCTGCTGAAAAAGGGGGCACAAAAAAAGCCGGCAAAAAAATTGCCGTCGCGCCCTGGGTAAGCAATGAAATTAGGGAAATTTGCCGTATCGTCAAAGCAGTTAAAGAAGAAGGTTTATCAGATGATGAAATGAAAAAACTTGAGGACACGTTCAACAAGCAGAAAAAGAAGAAAAAAAGCCTGGAAGATTTGAAAGAAGAGGTCATTGGCAAAAAAATCGAAAAACAATTAAAGGAAAAAGCCGAAACAGTCAGAAACGCCCTCGCTTCCGCCTTGGACATCGCCCTGTTCGGGCGCATGGCAACCAGCGGTTTGATGACCAGCGTGGATGGCGCAATGGCGGTCGCCCATGCCATCACCACGCACACCATCGATGGCGATATTGATTGGTTTACGGCAGTTGACGATTTGATTCAAGATTCAGGCAAAACCGGTTCAGGCCATTTAGACACCCAGGAATTCAGCGCCGGCGTTTTTTACCGTTATGCCAGCCTTAATCTGTCGCTGTTACAAAAAAATCTGGGCGTTGACCGGGTGCGGGCGTTGGAAATCGCCAAGCATTTTTTGCATTTGCTGGCAACCACGATTCCATCCGCCAAGCAAAACAGCTTTGCCGCGTTTAATCCAACAGACTTTGCCCTAGTTTCATTGAGCGATATGCCCATTTCCCTAGCCAACGCCTTTGAAGAACCCGTTACCAGAGGCAAAACTGGCGGTTTTCGTAAACCGTCAATCAACGCTTTCTGCGACTATAAAAAACGAATTTATGACGCCTACAGCTTGCAAGATGCGGCAGGTTTTTTCAGCATCGAAGACTGCACCTTACAGGATCAGCGCCTAAAAACCTTAGCCGATCTGGAACAATGGTTACAAAACAACGGCAAGGCATGAACCATGCAAGACTTCCTTATCATTAAACTGCAAGGGGCCATGCAGGCGTGGGGCGGGCATACCTATGAAGATTATCGCCCTAGCCTGATATTCCCCACCCGTAGCGCAATCATCGGATTATTAGGCGCGTGTCTGGGGATAGAACGCGAAGATTTAGCCGAATTAAAAGCTCTGGATAAGAGTTTTGAGCTGACCGTTAGGGCCAACCAACGCAAAATTGTCCAACGGGAAAAATCAATGTCGAAACCACCTGTGTCCATGCAAAAAATCACCGATTTCCATACTGTTCAACATGCCAGAAAAGTGGACGGAAAGCCAAGGCCGGAAGCTATTGTTTCACGGCGCGAATATCTTTGTGATGCCGAATTTACCTTGGCACTGGCATTTGCAGAAAATGCCAGTTACGGCTTGGATAGGGCTAAACAAGCCATCCAAAAACCTGTTTATACCCCGTTTTTAGGGCGGCGTTCTTGCCCGATACAAAGCCCATTGTTTGAAGCGGTGATAAGCGGCGAAAATAGCCAAGCCGCGTTAAGCCAAATCGCGCCTTATCATGGCACGCTCTACAGCGAACATGAATTGGCCGGCGGCATGCCGATGATGGTGCGCGACCAACCCTTGTTTACCACAACCGTGCGGCAATTTAACAACCGAAGAATCACTGTCTTGGGCGCAGGGAGCGAACATGTACCTAAGTAAAGTATTTATTGATTTTAAAAAGCCGAAGAATATTTACCAAATACATCAAGACTTGTGGAAGTTATTTCCAAACCAAAATAAACAAGCGCGAAGTTTTTTGTTTCGGGTCGAGCAACAAGCAGGTGTTGGAGCAACGATTTTACTGCAATCTGAATTGGCTCCCAGTCCTATCAAAGAGCCAATCAGTTTGCTGGGGGTGCGTGAGTATCCTTTGTCTTTAGTCAAAAATCAGCGTTTGCGTTTTTTACTAGCTGCCAATCCAGTCAAAAAAATAAAAGATCAAATTGAACGGAAAAACCAAAAAGGCGACGTTAAATCTAATCGAGTGCCTTTGATTTCAGAGGAAGACCAGCAACATTGGCTTGAACGCAAGCTGGAAGCATGGGCGCAATTGGACAGCTTGGTAATCCGTCCCTGCCAGCCATTGTATTTTTTTAAACGGGATGAAGGGCACTCAAAAGGTCATGGTGGCAAAATTGTACCCGTGGCTTTTGAAGGAGTGTTGACGATTCGAGAACCTAACCTGTCTATTGAGCAAATCAAACAAGGCATTGGCCCCGCCAAAGCTTTCGGCTGCGGTTTGCTGTCAGTGGCTAGGGCTTGAACATTAGTAGCAATGCGCTGGATTACCAGACTCAACACTTGTCATCCTCGCCGAACAGCTAGGCCACGGCCGCATATTCTCCACCGACCAATGTGACTTTAACGCTTACCGCTGGAAAAACCGAGAGCCTTTTCAAAACCTATTGCTGCCGGAGCCTTGACCCGTAATGGACGAAACTCTAAGCCGAATCCCCGAACTCGCCCGCGCAAACCCCGACATCACCATCGTTTGGCTGTATGGCTCCCGCGCTCGAGGCGACCATCATCAAACCAGCGATTACGACGTGGCGGTGGCCTTCGCAACCTTCATCAAAGACGACCCGGTAGAAAAACGCCTGCGCCCGGAATGCTTGGCACTGGACTGGCAACAGGCGTTGGGTTTGCACGATTTTCAACTCTCCGTCGTTGACATCAACCAAGCCCCGATTTTGCTGGCATGGGAAATCATAGAGGCCGATACCGTGTTGTTTTGCCGCGATGACGACCGCTTATGGCAGGAAACGCGGCGCATCCACAGCCGCCGGGAGCTGGATTTTGCCTAAAAATTACCTTATTGCTATCGCACAGCATGGCCGCGAATGTTTGGAAGACTTGGATACGCTCTCAGGCATTGCCAAACAACGCCCGCTTAACCGCATGGAGCGCCGCGCCGCAGAACGCGCCTTGCAAGTGCTGATTGAAGCCTGCATCGGCGTGGCAAAATATCGGCTGAAAGCGGAACACAAACAACTGCCGCTAGATGCCTACGAAAGTTTCGCCAAGTTGGCGGAGTTGCAGCTTATCGGCTTGGACGAGCTGAAACAATGGCGAAAAATTATCGGGATGCGAAATGCGTTAGTGCATGATTACCTAACGATAGATAGCGAGTTACTGCACACAGTACTCGCTGAGGAAGCATTCTTGTTTTTGCTTGATTTTATCAACAACGCCGAAAAGCAACCCATAAGCCGCCCATGCTCCCAGCCCTCAAACCCATCGCCATGAAAGAACGTGTCTCGCTCGTCTTTATCGAAAAAGGCCAGATCGACGTCAAGGACGGTGCCTTCGTCGTCATCGACGAGACCGGCATCCGCACTCACATCCCGGTCGGCTCCATCGCCTGCATCATGCTCGAACCGGGTACCCGCGTCTCCCATCATGCCGCCGCATTAGCCGCGCGGGCAGGGACATTGCTGGTCTGGGTCGGCGAAGCGGGCGTTAGGTTGTACGCATCCGGCCAACCGGGCGGTGCCAGGTCTGACCGCTTGCTCTACCAAGCCAAACTGGCCCTGGACGACACCGCCCGCCTGAAAGTCGTGCGCAAAATGTATGAATTCCGTTTCGGTGAAAAGCCGCCTGAACGCCGCAGCGTCGAACAATTGCGCGGCATTGAAGGCGCCAGGGTGCGTAAACTCTACCAACTGCTGGCCAAACAAGCCGGCGTGGAATGGAAAGGCCGCAACTACGACACCACCGACTGGGATACCAGCGACATGCCCAACCGTTGCATCAGTTCTGCAACCGCCTGTTTGTACGGCATCAGCGAAGCCGCCGTGCTGGCCGCCGGTTACGCACCCGCCATCGGCTTTATCCACACCGGCAAACCGTTGTCATTCGTCTACGACATAGCCGATCTGTTCAAATTTGCCGACATCATCCCGCACGCCTTCAAAATTGCCGCCAAAAACTACCGCGACCCGGAGCGCGAAGTCCGGCTCATGTGCCGCGACATCTTCCGGCAAACCAAAATCCTCAAAAAAATTATCCCGACGATTGAAGAAGTGCTGGCTGCGGGTGAGCTGGAAGTCCCCAAACCGGCGGAAGACATGATCACTCCCGCCATCCCCAACCCAGAGAGCATCGGCGATGTTGGTCATCGTAGTTGAAAACGTGCCGCCGCGCTTACGCGGCAGATTGGCCGTCTGGCTGATCGAAATCCGTGCGGGCGTGTATGTCGGTGATTTGTCGAAGAAGGTGCGTGAGATGATCTGGGCGCAAGTTGAAGATGGCTTGGAAGAGGGCAATGCCGTGATGGTGTGGTCCACCAACACCGAATCCGGCTTCGATTTCGTCACGCTGGGCAAAAACCGCCGCTTGCCGGTGGAGCTGGATGGATTGAAATTGGTGTCGTTTTATCCTATCGAGGATGCAGGTGATACAGCTCTGTAACAATAGGGAAAAATCCGAAAAAATCGGTGGCAATTTAGCGGGGTTATTTCTTTTTATCTAACAATAGGTTAGGATAAGTGCGTTCCCCACACCCGTGGGGATGAACCGAGCTTTGGCTGATTCTGCAGAATAATTGTTAGGCGTTCCCCACACCCGTGGGGATGAACCGGCTTTTTACCCTACGCCCCGAATTAGCCGAAAGCGTTCCCCACACCCGTGGGGATGAACCGCCTACTTGGTACAGAAATATCAAGATATTAAGGCGTTCCCCACACCCGTGGGGATGAACCGCAAATCGAAACTCCCAAACAACCCCAACCAATGCGTTCCCCACACCCGTGGGGATGAACCGGTTTAAAACTCGCCTTCCGGCTTGTTCACTGGGCGTTCCCCACACCCGTGGGGATGAACCGCGCGGCTGCTAAAACGGGCGGGACTTTCTAGCGCGTTCCCCACACCCGTGGGGATGAACCGCCTACGTAGTGGCGCAGGCGGTGGAGCGACGTGCGTTCCCCACACCCGTGGGGATGAACCGCCCTATCTTCGAAGCGGCCTTCACAAAAAGCGGCGTTCCCCACACCCGTGGGGATGAACCGCAAAAAAACAAAAACGTTATTGCCGGTAAAAAGCGTTCCCCACACCCGTGGGGATGAACCGCCTACTTGAATGCCCTGGCTTTGCAATAGAGTGCGTTCCCCACACCCGTGGGGATGAACCGCCCATCCGCCTGATATGCAAACAGTTCTTCATGCGTTCCCCACACCCGTGGGGATGAACCGTTTTGGCGGGTTTACCGCAGCGTCTAAGGATTGCGTTCCCCACACCCGTGGGGATGAACCGAACAGTAATATGGCTTGCCCCGCTTATCAAAAGCGTTCCCCACACCCGTGGGGATGAACCGTACCCATCTTGAGTGGGGAAACTACGTCCACAGCGTTCCCCACACCCGTGGGGATGAACCGTAGCTTTAACTAACAACATCCTGCCTATCTCAGCGTTCCCCACACCCGTGGGGATGAACCGTCCAGCGGCGCTCATGCACCCGCTACGCTCGGGCGTTCCCCACACCCGTGGGGATGAACCGCAGGTGCGCGTTTTGCGCGTGCCGCGGTGTCAGCGTTCCCCACACCCGTGGGGATGAACCGCCCGCACCACATTAGGTTGTAGTTGCAACTGCGCGTTCCCCACACCCGTGGGGATGAACCGAATTGTTAACTGAAATACGGGGCCTAGCCCCAGCGTTCCCCACACCCGTGGGGATGAACCGTCTGCCATTTTGACGGTGTTGTTGTGCGCCAGGCGTTCCCCACACCCGTGGGGATGAACCGATGTCGGGTACAGCATATCTAGCAGGACGTGAGCGTTCCCCACACCCGTGGGGATGAACCGCCCCACACAAACCTTGTTTGTCCGCGACTTAGGCGTTCCCCACACCCGTGGGGATGAACCGCCGGCCATCATTAAAGGGGCGCACGTAATACGGCGTTCCCCACACCCGTGGGGATGAACCGCGAAACGCTCCTCTTTAGTTTCTACGGTTGGAGCGTTCCCCACACCCGTGGGGATGAACCGGTGCTGACGGCGTTTTTTACTGAAGATAGGGTGCGTTCCCCACACCCGTGGGGATGAACCGACGACGATAAATTCATGCTCTCCATTTCGTATGCGTTCCCCACACCCGTGGGGATGAACCGCCACAGCGGCAACCTTCGGGTGCGCCACCAGCGCGTTCCCCACACCCGTGGGGATGAACCGGCGTATGTCAAGGCGGCCCTTAATGAGTTTAGGCGTTCCCCACACCCGTGGGGATGAACCGCTACGCGCGCGCGGCGAATGCGTATTGCGTGCGCGTTCCCCACACCCGTGGGGATGAACCGGATAAGAAATCCATGATTTAACGCCCCATGATGCGTTCCCCACACCCGTGGGGATGAACCGAACAATGCTGAATTGTGATTAAAGTCATGGGGGCGTTCCCCACACCCGTGGGGATGAACCGTCTTTTGGCGTACCGGCGTAATGACTGGGAGAGCGTTCCCCACACCCGTGGGGATGAACCGGCGCGGGCTATCCCGCAACGATTGGCTACTGGGCGTTCCCCACACCCGTGGGGATGAACCGCTCCCGCTCTACAAAGGTTTCCCCCGGTAGGGCGCGTTCCCCACACCCGTGGGGATGAACCGCAAACATGGCAGATTCCGGGGAGTTGGGCGGGGCGTTCCCCACACCCGTGGGGATGAACCGCCCATCCAGACCTCAAACCCACCCTGTTGGACACGTTCCCCACACCCGTGGGGATGAACCGACATGCGGCGGAGACTTTCTGCGGAGTTAGGTACGTTCCCCACACCCGTGGGGATGAACCGCGGGAGTTACAAATTATGTGGCAGACGCGACGACGTTCCCCACACCCGTGGGGAT
>DBNW01000046.1 GCA_002299425.1 Methylococcaceae bacterium UBA662
TCCGGTTTTTATTGACCATTACACAATTTACCCGAATTACGGCCTTCGGTAATCCATGACGCTCTGCGTAACATGAGTTACTTAAACTAAGCTTTCATTCCACGCACCTATAAAAATCATGCTGTCTGCGGCATTCTGTGATGTTTTGATCAGGAGTGGCTATGGCCGTTACATGGCGTCAGTATGTTGCAAACCGGTAAGGCATCCTGTAGGTGTTGTCATGATTTATTTGGCTTGCCGGCATTGTAAAATGCGCGCTTATTTTTATCTGAATCAACTCAACTGAGGTGCAGTGCATGCCTACCATTTTATGACAACAGAAACCCTGAACGCCCGCCGCTTGCTTTGCCCGCTGCCCGTTATCCGCACCCAAGACAAAATCAGGCATATGAAACCGGGTGATATTTTGGAAGTGGTCGGCACGGATCCCGGCATGTTGCAAGACATCCCCGCCTGGTGCCGAATTAACGGCCATAGGGTGATCAAAGGCTGTACCCTTGACCATGAGTACTTCCTTGTTGTGGAGGTGGGCGGATAAGACTGAAACCTTGAGTGCCGGTCAGTTTGATAAAATGAACGGCCGTACCCGTACACCAAAGGCCTTGCTAAAACCACCCGTTGGCTACTAGCCAATGACCATACTCTGAGAACAATGCCAAACCCTGCCAGCGGAAATCGTTCGTGTTAACGATATTTCCCTGCTTTTTTCCGCCAACGAGGTAGCAACATGAGCGTAGGAACCTGTATTTTTCCCACCATGCCCGAAATTCAAGGTATCCAACTGGGTACGGCTTGTGCTGGCATTAAACAAACGGTCAGGGACGACCTGTTGGTGATTGCCCTGGATGAGGGCGGAGTTTGCGCGGGTGTTTTTACCCGCAACGCCTTTTGTGCCGCCCCTATCCAGGTTGCCAAGGCCAATTTGGCCCATAATCCCCGATGGTTGCTGGTGAATTCAGGCAATGCCAATGCAGGCACAGGCCAACAAGGCTTACAAGATGCTTTAGCAACTTGCGCCCAATTGGCCGCTTGGGTTGCCGGTAAACCCGAGCAAGTACTGCCGTTTTCCACCGGGGTGATCGGCCAGCCCTTACCCGTGGCGAAGTTGACCGACGCTTTACCCGCTGCCGTAGCCAATTTGGCCACCGACCATTGGCAACAAGCCGCTCTGGCCATTATGACCACAGATACCTTCGCTAAAGGCGTTACCCAGACCCTTAACCTAGACGGCCAAGTCATTCATTTCAACGGCATCGCCAAAGGGGCCGGCATGATTCAGCCGGATATGGCAACCCTGTTGGCTTTTATCGCCACCGACGCCCGCATTAGCCAAGGTCTGTTGCAACAATGCTTAACCGAAGCGGTGCAGCAATCGTTTAACCGCATTACTGTTGATGGCGATACCTCAACGAACGATGCCGTGATGGTGATGGCCAGCGGTTGTTCATCAGCGCCGGAAATAACCGCAGGCAGTAAAGCGCTGGAGCTGTTTTCAGAAGCGTTGTTGTCAGTTTGCAAACAATTGGCTGAATGGGTTGTGCGCGATGGCGAGGGCGCGACTAAATTGATCCGAATTGGCGTGGAGGGCGCGTTGACTGACAAGGAAGCCGTTCAAGTGGGCAAAACGGTCGCCCATTCGCCATTGGTGAAGACGGCATTTTTTGCCAGCGATCCGAATTGGGGACGCATTTTGGCTGCGGTCGGGCGGGCGGGTGTGGAAAATTTGGTGCTGGAGGCTGTCCAGATTTTTCTGGACGATGTTTGCATCGTTAGCAACGGCGGCCGTGCTGAGGACTATACCGAAGAAGCCGGGCAACGGGTAATGGATCGGGCGGAAATAACCGTTACTATTCAATTAGGTCGGGGAACGGCGTGCCAAGAGGTATTAACCTGTGATTTGTCCTACGATTACGTCAAAATCAATGCGGAATACCGGACTTGAGGGTTGCGTTTTGTCGGGAGCTAACTGTATTCAAGTCGCTATTGGCGTGGTAAAAAATGCCAACGGCCAAATTTTGTTGGCATTGCGTCCGCCATCCCGGCATCAGGGTGGCGCGTGGGAATTTCCTGGAGGTAAGCTTGAAGCCGGTGAAAGCAGTTACCAGGCGTTGCGGCGTGAACTCAATGAAGAAGTCGGTATCGTCCTTAATTCAGCCAAGCCGTTGATTAACATCACCCACCACTACCGCAACGGTGCCGTGCAGCTTAATGCGTTTTTAGTGGAGGACTTTAGCGGCAATGCAGAAGGCTTGGAAGGGCAGGTTGTGACCTGGGTAAGTCCTGAGGATTTGAAGCGATTTTCATTTCCTGCTGCCAACCGACCCATCATCACTGCGGCGCAATTGCCTGAATACTATGCCATTTTAGATGATGCACCTGAATCAAAGCTGTTGGCTAATTTGCAAAAAATCCTTGCAAAAGGGGTGAAATTAATTCAAGCGCGCCTGAAAAATTTGTCCGCTCATGCGTTGGCCAATTTTCTCGCGGAGGCTTATCCACTTTGCCAAGCCTACCAAGCCTGGTTGCTGGTTAATTCGGCCGCTGCATGGGGGCTGCATGCCCAAGCAGATGGCGTGCATTTGACCAGTCGGCATTTGTTGGCTTTGCAAGAGCGTCCTAAGGCTTGCCGTTGGGTGGCAGCGTCCTGCCATAATCTTGAGGAACTGTTTCATGCCCAGAAAATTGGTGTCGATTTTGCCGTTCTGGCACCGGTGTCAGTGACGCGCACTCATCCTGACACGCCGCCATTAGGATGGCAAAAATTCGCCGATTGGGTGCGGCCAATTGCTTTACCGGTCTACGCCCTTGGCGGGATGGCTTTAACTGATTTGGACACCGTGCGTTTGGCGGGAGGGCAAGGAATTGCGGCGATCCGGGCTTTTTTGGCCTGAAAGATGAGGGCATCACTGCCAATCAGGTTGTGTTTCTTTATCAAGTACTTCGACAGGTTCCCCTGGAATCTTTTTTTCTTCCATAATCCATTCCCCTAAATCGATTAATCTACAGCGTTCCGAGCAAAAAGGCCTGAACCTCTGATCAGGAAGCCAAGGCACTGGCTTTCGACAAGTCGGGCATTTGACTGTTCTGACAGGTTCGGTTTCGGACATCAAAAAATACAACAAGTTAGCTGAAAAGGAATGTCGTCCTGGGTTTGCACCTGTTGCTTCTCAGAGCAATCGGGGTTCATGAAGCGGACAGTGCAGCGATGCTTGCCGCCGCTGATTTCAGCAAAACAGGGGATGGATTTGGCAACGGCCACTTTAAGCAATTGATAGGGTTGGGTACGGTCTAGGGAAAACTGGTAGAAACCGGCTTGAGCGATTGCAGAGGTCGGGGCGTTGCTGTTACGGATGCAGCTTAGAATTAAATCGACCGCCTTGCGAATGTCCTCGAAAGGGCTGCTCCACAAGTGTAAGTCTTTGTTCTGCCGAACAATATCCTGCTCCAGCCAATAATGGTATTCGGGTAAATCAAACGAGCAGGTGCCGCCGGGTATGGAGCTGCGTTGGGCGATGCTTTGGAACAAATCGCTTTCCATGACATGAATGCCGACTTTTCCGGTTATGGCATAGAGCTTTTTGCTGATCAGTCCTAAATCCTCGAGAATAATTTGTAGTCTTGAGTCATCGACGCCTTGGCTGTTGGCAATTTTGTGCAAAATTTTAGCGTTGCGGTCCAGTTCTTTTAGGATTTCTGATTTAAGGTCATTACGCCTAAAAATAGACAGGATATCCAACAGGACGATGACGGCCGCCCGTTTGTCGATTGCTGTGTTGCCTTGGGAAAAATGGCTGAATTGTTGAAAAAGATGCTCCAGCCGGATGAAAACCCTGATGCGCTCATTCAGCGGAAATTCATAAGTTATGACGTCGGTCACAGATACATAAACCCGAATTAGTCTTTAGCTGTTAAGGAAAGGTAAAAATTGTGCAATGTTTTGACTTGATGTGCAAGCCTATCGGAGCCATTCGAATTGTCAATTAAATCGTCGGCCTGACTGACCCTAAGCTGTCGAGAAACCTGGCTGGCTATGATGGCCTTGATCTGGGCTAGGGGTAGACGGTCGCGCTTGCGAACCCGTGTCATTTGCATAGCAAGCGGGCAATCGATGACCAGCACCCGGTCAACGCATCCGGTCATGCCGGTTTCCAATAGCAACGGTATGCAGACCAGCGCATAGGGAGCGTCCAGTTGGGTTAATTTTTTTTCGATGGTTTGATAGACCAGAGGATGCAATAGGGTCTCTAGTTTATTTTTGGCATCTGCATCGGTAAAAATTTTTTCTTTTAATTTGGATCGATTGAGCTGGCCTTGTGCCGTTAACACGTCAGGGCCGAATTTTTGTTCAATGAGTGCTAAAGCAGGTTGTCCAGGTGCGACCAAATCACGGCTGATTTGGTCGGCATCAACAATGGGTGCGCCCAATTCGGAAAATAAGGCACTAACGGTGCTTTTGCCGCAGCCGATACCGCCGGTCAGACCGACCTTCAGCATGGGTTATAACCCGGCAGCCGCGAAATAAAATTGGTTAATGTTCTTGCCCCAAAGTAAGGCAAGCCAACCGGCTATCGCCAAATAGGGTCCAAACGGGATCGGTTTGCTGCGTTCTTGATTACCGAAAACCATCATGGCGATGCCCAGTAAAGCACCCGTCAAGGTTGAAAGCAGAACGATTTGTGGCAAATAGTGCCAACCCAACCAAGCCCCGAACAGGGCGAGTAGCTTAAAATCACCAAACCCCATGCCTTCTTTGCCGGTTGTTAGTTTGAAAACATGGTACACACTCCATAAAAATAAGTAGCCGGCTACCGCGCCGATGATGCTGGCATGAGCGTCGGTGAAGTAGTTTGACAGGCTCAGCAACAAGCCCAGCCACGTTAGAGGCAAAGTGATCGAATCCGGCAGTAGTTGGTGGTCTATGTCAATAAAGCTAAGGGCTATTAAGGCCCAGGTCAGCAGCAAAGCCCACAACGTGTGGACAGTGAAACCAAAGTGCCAGGCCACCAGAATGGACAACAGGCCGGTCAACGCTTCAATCGCTGGGTAGCGCAGGGAAATAGGGCTCTGACAGGCGGCGCATTGCCCTTTCAGCATCCAGTAACTGAGCAGCGGTATATTCTGCTGGGGTTTGATGGGGGTGTGGCAATGCGGGCAGCGAGATGACGGTAAGATAAGATTGAAAGGCTCTTCCTGCGCAGAATTTTGGTAGGTAGCGGCATCAAGCGACAAGTATTCAACACAATCTTTCCGCCATGCGCGTTGCATCATAAGGGGCAAACGATAAATGACCACGTTAAGAAAACTGCCGACTATAAGTCCTAAGACACCCGTTAAGGTAAGGTAAATGGCCGGCTGGCTGAAAAGTTCAAGTGGCTGCATCGGGATGATTTAAAAAAAGGGACAGGCAGGTGACAGGCGTTAAATAGCCGCACCCAGTTTGAATATCGGCAGGTACATGGCCACTACCAAGCCACCCACCAAGGTACCTAAAATTACCAGAATAAAAGGCTCCATCAGGCTGCTTAGGTTATCGACTAGGTTGTCGACTTCTTCTTCAAAAAAATCGGCGATTTTTGCCAGCATGAAATCCATGTTGCCGGACTCCTCACCAATGGACACCATTTGTTGCACCATGTGCGGCCAGATTCCCACTTGCTGCATGGCAAATTGTAAGCGCTGGCCATCGGCGACGCTTTCCCGCATTTTCATCACCGCTTCTGCGAACAGTATGTTGCCACATGCGCCGGATACCGAGCGCAAGGCTTCAACCAAGGGCACACCGGCGGCGGACATGGTGGATAAAGTGCGGGCAAAACGGGCGATGGCCGATTTGCTGACGATTTGCCCAACGACAGGCAGCCGCAACAGCATTTTGTCGAGGAAATGGTTGAGCGGCTTGGAGCGCTTCTTAAAGTAACTGAAGGTAAAGACGCTGGCAATGATGATGAGCAACAACATCCACCAGTATTCTTGCAACCACTGTGACATGTCGATAACCATGCGGGTAAAGCCGGGCAGGTCAGCACCGAAGCCCTTGAACAAATCCTCGAACACCGGCACTACAAACAACAGCAAAATAGCGGTGACAATGACCGCTACGACCACGACGGCAATAGGGTAAGTCAGCGCCTTTTGGATTTTCTTTTTCATGGACTCGGTTTTTTCTTTGTAGGTAGCGATTTTGTCCAGGAGCGTATCCAATACGCCGGCCTGTTCGCCTGCCTCGACCAAGCTGCAAAACAATTCATCAAAATAAACCGGACGCTTGGTTAAAGCTTCGGCTAGGGTGGCACCGCCCTCAATATCCGCTTTGATCGACAGCAACAAATCCTGCATGCTGGCATTGGCATGGCCTTTGCCGACGATGTCCAAGGCTTGCACTAAGGCGATGCCCGATGCCAGCATGGTAGCCAGTTGCCGGGAGAAAAAGGCAATGTCGCCGCTGGTGATAGACTGAGGCCGCGAACTGAACAACGGTTTGGCTTTGGGTTTGATTTTAGTGATCCGGAAGCCTTGTTGCCGTAATTGAACTTTGGCCACCAGTGCACTTCGGGCGGTGATTTCACCGGCGATTTTTTTCTGGTTTTTATCGACGCCTTTCCAGACAAAATCTATTTGTTCGGTTTTTGCGGTCATAGGTTACTCCTTGGTTATGCGGTCAATTTCTTCAAGGCTGGTGACGCCGGCGCGGACTTTGTTCAGGCCCGAGGTGCGTAAATCGTTGATGCCCTGTTCTTTGGCCAGTTGACTTAATTGCAGAGCATTGCCGCCTTCTAGGATCAGGCTGCACATTTTTTCACTCAGTGTCATGACTTGGTAAATACCCACCCGGCCTTTGTAGCCGTGGGTGCAATTCTCGCAGCCTACTGCCTTGTAAATAACCAGATCGTGCAGCTCATCGGCGCGGAAACCAATTGAAGTTAAAACATTTTCTGGGTAGCTAGCGGGTGCTTTGCAATGCGTACACAGCCGCCTAGCCAAGCGTTGGGCCATGATTAAATTGACCGCCGAGACAATGTTAAACGGGGCGACCCCCATTTGCATGAGCCGGTTTAAAGTTTGCGGGGCGTCGTTGGTGTGCAGCGTGGACAATACTAAATGGCCGGTTTGCGCGGCTTTCACAGCAGTGTCGGCAGTTTCCAGATCACGGACCTCGCCTACCATGATAACGTCCGGGTCTTGGCGCAAAAACGCTTTAAGCGCGGAGGCAAACGTTAAACCGGCCTTGTTGTTGACATTGACTTGGTTAATGCCTTCCACGGTGATTTCGACCGGGTCTTCCACCGTGGAGATGTTCCGGTCAATGCTGTTGAGTATGTTTAAAGCGGTGTACAGGGTCACTGTTTTGCCGCTCCCTGTCGGTCCTGTGACTAGAATCAGGCCGTAGGGTTTGTTGATGGCTGTCAGAAACAAGTTCATTTGCTCCGGTTCAAAGCCCAGTTTCTCGATGCCCATTTGGGCAACGGTGGGGTCTAAGATCCTGAGCACGACTTTTTCACCAAACAAGGTAGGGCAGGTGCTGATCCGAAAATCAATGGCGCGATTTTTCGAGATGACCATTTTAAGTCGCCCGTCTTGTGGCACCCTGCGTTCGGCGATGTCCAGCCGGGACATGACTTTAATGCGGGAGATGATGCGGGTGGCGATGTTGACAGGTGGATTAGACACCGTGTACAAAATGCCGTCCTGCCGGAAGCGAACGCGGAACAGTTTTTCGTAGGGTTCTATGTGAATGTCTGACGCGCCTTTTTTAATGGCGTCTAACAACACCTTGTTGACGAAGCGGACTACCGGTGCCTCGTCAGCGGTGGATGCCTGCACCTCGTCCGCTGCTTCGTCGACTTGGCTGACGTTAAGGTTTTCTAAGTCCTCATCAAGCAAGTCGGTTATGACGTTGTCGGCCACATCCAAAGCAGTCTCAATGGCTTTGCCCAGCTTGTCGTCCTCCACC
Source organism: Methylococcaceae bacterium UBA662 (assembly GCA_002299425.1). Classification (GTDB taxonomy): domain Bacteria; phylum Pseudomonadota; class Gammaproteobacteria; order Methylococcales; family Methylomonadaceae; genus Methylovulum. The sequence continues at coordinate 7,952 of DBNW01000046.1, forward strand.
AGGATGATCTCAGGACGCTTTAAGCTTTGGAATTTTATCTCCTCAATCGCCAAATGGTTGGTCGGGTCGGACATGGCAACAAACACGGCTTTGCCACGGGTGAACAACGGCAATACCCGGTATTTTCGGATTAGGCTTTCGCTGACCAAGCCAGTAGGCAGCCCCCGCCAATCTATGGCATTCAGGTCAAAAACAGGCAGGCCGAATTCAACCGAGGCTTTTGCTGCCAATGACTTAGGGTTCACCAGTTTGTTGGTGACCAGTTCGGTGATGAGTGGGTTTTGGTTTTGCCCGGCTTGTTTTTGCAGGCTGCGGATATCCGTGTCTGAAAGCCCGCCTTCGGTCATCAGCAATTTGGTAAAGCCGGTAATTTTTATTTCGGTTGAAGTAGAGGACATCAATACAATCGGTTTGTTGGCATGGCCCGATTTCCCGGCACCTGCCTGGGCAGGCTGGCGGGTTTAAAGGCTACTGATTTTTGCTTGCTGCTGTTCAAGGTTGCCTAATAAAACGGACAGTTCAGCGAGCTTGGCTTTTTCTTTGGCCAGCACAGCGGCAGGTGCTTTTGCGACAAACGCCGGATTGTTAAGTTTGCTTTCAATCCTAGGCAAATCGTTTTTAATCCGTTGGATTTCTTTGTCCAGCCGGGCCAGTTCTGCCGGTTGGTCAATCAGGCCCGCCATTGGAATGAGGATGCGGAGGTTTCCGACCAGAGCAATGGCCGATTCCGGCGCGTTTTGGGCTGGGCTCAGCCAGGTTAACGGTTCCAGTTTAGCCAGTTTTTTTAAATAAACCAGGTGGGTAGAAACCCGTTCCCGGTCTTGCTCAGAACCGTTTTGGAGTAAGACCGGCAAGGGCTTGCCGGGGGCAATGTTCATTTCGCCACGGATACGGCGCACACCCAGTACAAACGCCATCAGCCAAGCGATTTCGGCAATTGCGACGCAGTCAATTGGGCTGTCATGGGCATCGGGGTAGGGCTGGAGCATAATGCTGGCTGCGTCCTTAGCGGTCGCCGTTAGAGGCGCGACTTTTTGCCAGATTTCTTCGGTGATAAACGGCATCAGCGGGTGCGCTAGACGCAACACCGTTTCCAGCACCTTGAGCAACGTCTTGCGGGTGCCGTGCTGGACGGTTGCATCGGGCGATTGCAGGGAAATTTTCGCCAACTCCAAATACCAGTCGCAGTAGTCGTTCCAGGTGAAGTCGTAAATGGCTTGCGCCGCTAGGTCGAAACGGTAGTGGTCGATGGCATGGCGGGTGGCGGTGATGGTTTGGTTTAAGCGTGACACAATCCAGCGGTCCACCGGTGTGTCAGAACAGACGGCTTCGCTAAAGCCAATTTCCTGCTCTTGCGTGTTCATCAGCACATAACGCGCCGCGTTCCACAGTTTGTTGCAGAAATTGCGGTGGCCTTCGGTGCGTTGCAGATCGAAACGGATGTCGCGGCCGGTCGATGCCAACGAGGCGAAGGTAAAACGCAGTGCGTCGGTGCCATAGGCGGCAATGCCATCGGGGAATTCTTTGCGTGTGGCCTGTTCGATTTTTTTCGCCAGATGCGGCTGCATCATGCCGGCTGTGCGTTTTTTAACCAAAGACTCCAAATCAATGCCGTCGATGATGTCCAGCGGGTCGATGATGTTGCCCTTGGACTTGGACATTTTTTGGCCTTCGGCATCGCGCACCAGGCCGTGGATGTAAATTTCGCGGAACGGTACTTCGCCCGTGAACTTTAGCCCGAACATAATCATCCGTGCCACCCAGAAAAAAATGATGTCAAAACCAGTGACTAAAACGCTGGTCGGGTAAAACCGGGCCAGTTCCGGCGTTTGTTGCGGCCAACCTAAGGTCGAAAATGGCCACAAGGCCGATGAAAACCAGGTGTCCAGCACGTCTTCATCTTGTTTTAACGGGTACTCAGCAGGCAACCGATGCCGCGCACGAATGGCGGCTTCAGAGCTGCCGACGTAAACGTTGCCTTGGTCGTCGTACCAGGCCGGAATGCGGTGTCCCCACCAGATTTGCCGCGAGATGCACCAGTCTTGAATGTTGTGCATCCAGTCAAAATACGTGTTTTTCCAGTTATCGGGTACAAATTTTACGGTGCCGTTTTCGACGGCTGCAATGGCCGGTTTTGCCAGCGGGGCGATTTTGACGTACCACTGGTCAGTTAACAGCGGTTCGATGATGGCACCGGTACGGTCGCCGCGTGGCACCATCAATTTGTGGCTTTCGACTTTTTCCAGCAAGCCGTGCGCGGCTAAATCGGCGACGATCTGCTTGCGTGCGGCGAAGCGGTCTAGGCCGTGGTAGTGCGTGGGGATGCCTTCATCGGCACGAATGGCGGCATCGACGGTGAAAATGTTGAACAAACCGCCGTGTGGAGCCTCTAGCAGCGCCGAGGTGTGACGGTGGCGAGTCCAGACTTCGTAGTCGTTAAAATCATGGGCGGGGGTGATTTTTACGCAGCCGGTACCGAATGCGGGGTCAACGTAGTCATCGGCGATAATCGGGATGCGTCGGCCTGTGAGCGGCAGTTCCAAGTATTCGCCCAGCAAAGGGTGGTAGCGGTCATCGTTGGGATGAATGGCTACGGCGGCATCGCCGAGCAAGGTCTCAGGACGGGTGGTGGCGACGATTAAGTGGCCTTGGCCGTTCGACAGCGGGTAGCGAATATGCCACATGAAGCCGGCTTCCTCTTCCGACAACACTTCTAAATCCGATACCGCTGTGTGCAGTACCGGATCCCAATTGACCAAGCGTTTGCCACGGTAAATCAAGCCCTCTTCAAACAAGCGGATGAACACTTCCTGCACCGCCTCGGACATGCCCTCATCCAGGGTGAACCGTTCGCGTGACCAATCCAGCGACGCACCCATGCGCCGTAATTGCCGGGTAATCGTACCGCCGGATTCCTCTTTCCAGTGCCAGACTTTGTTGATGAAGGCCTCGCGTCCGTAATCGTGGCGGGTTTTGCCTTCGGCCTGGCACAGGCGTTCGACTACCATTTGCGTGGCGATGCCGGCGTGGTCAGTGCCGGCTTGCCACAGCGTGCTGCGGCCCTGCATACGCTGGTAACGGATCAGTGTATCCATGAGGGTGTCTTGGAAGGCGTGGCCCATGTGCAGGCTGCCGGTGACATTGGGCGGCGGGATCATGATGCAGTAAGCACTACGGTTACTGTCGGCCGGGTTTGTTCCCGACAAACCTTCGGCAGTCACCCCATCCTTGGGGATCGCCGGGTTTGTTCCCGACAAACCTTCGGCAGTCACCCCGTCCTTGGGGCTAAAATGACCGGCTTGCTCCCAAGTTTGATACCAGCGTTGTTCAATGTTCTGCGGTGAGTACGTTTTTTCCATGGGGTGTCAGGGTTTTTTTAAAAAAGCAATGCGGGCATTTTAGCAGGGATAAAACGAAGCAGTGTCTAGTTTTTGGCCGTTTGCCTATGCCGGTAGCGGGTTAGCGCAATGATCGGGAGCACCGGCTTTAATGGTTCCAAAATTCCAGCACCACCTCGGCGCCGCCTAAGTCGCTGCTGCCGATGCTCAGGCGACCTTGGTAGGCATCGACAATTTCGGCGACAATGCTTAAGCCAATGCCGTGACCTGGCATCGACTCATCAGCCCGACCGCCACGCAGCAGGATGTAGGCGCGTTGTTCTGGCGGTATGCCCGGGCCGTCATCCTGGATGCTGAGGATTATCTTAGGGCCTTGTTTTTGACTCTGGATGCGGATGTGGCCGCGTCCCCATTTGTAGGCGTTGTCTAGGAGGTTGCCGAGCAGTTCAATTAAGTCTGCTTCATCGCAACGCACATGCAGGTTCGGGTCGATGGCTTGGTGTATGGCGATGTTTTTCCATTGGTACACCTTGCTTAAAGAGGACACCACGCGGTCTGCCGTTTGCGCGATGGCTACCCGAGGTAACGTATCCGAAGCGCACGCTCCGGCGCGTTGCAATTGCCGTTCGACGATGCCGAGCATGCGCGTGCCTTGTTCTTGGACAGTCTGGGGCAGCTCCGCTAAACAATCTGTGGCACTTAGCAACACCGCCAGCGGCGTTTTTAAGCTGTGAGCTAAATCCGCTAAGGCATTGCGGTACCGAGCTTGCCGGGCGCGTTCTTGAGTCAGCAAGCGGTTGATGTGGCTTGTCACGTTTTTGATTTCGTGCGGGTAGTGGCCGGTGATTTGGCTGACTGCACCGGTTTCGATAACACTCAGTTCCAGGCCAACTTGGCGCAGTGGCCTAAGCCCCCAGTGCAACAGCCCAATTTGCACGGCAAACAGCAAGATGGCGGCAGCGGCCAGGCCGCCCCACAAACGTTGTCGGAAGGCTAGGATAGCGCGGTGTAACGGTGCTAATTCAGTCAACAGATAAAAATTGAAGGGGAACACGCCGCTTTTGACCGTGCGTTGAAAACCAAAACCGAGCAAATAATACGTTTTTCCATCCGCCAGTTGCACTGCCTGCCAGCGCGTTTGCCCAACTTGAAGGGGGAATGCCTTCGGCGCGGGCAAATTCAGTAGCGAGGGGGAATGCCATAACGGCTTTGCCTCGCCGTTGCGGCTAACGAACGAATACCAGCCGGAGTTTGGCAAAGCCAGTTGCGGTACCGGCAAGTCCGTGGGCAGGGGCATTAGAAGGCGGCCTTGGTCATCGACTTTGGCTGCGGTCAGCAACTGATAAATCAAACCCATCATGCGTTCCTGCAATGCCCGTTGGGTGCTTTCAGAATAGGCGTTGTCCAAAACGGCGGCGGTGGTCGCCAAAAATACGCACACCACCAGAATGGCGGCCAGATTCAGACGTAAATACAGCGAATTCATCACAACAAGCGGTAACCGCGCGCATGCAGGGTGGTGATGGGCTGGCGGCTGCCGTCAGGGTCTAATTTACGCCGTAGTCGGCCTATCAGCACCGTCAGGACATTGCTGTCCGGGTCGGCATCGTGAGGGTACAGGTAGCTACGCAATTCGTCTTTGGAGACAATTTTGCCTTGGCGCTTGGCTAGGTATTCCAACATGCGGTATTCAAAGCCGGTCAGTTCAATATCCACACCGTCGGCTTGGGTGCGTTGGGTGTCTAGGTTTAAGGTGAGATAACCGCAGTGCAGCAAGGATTGCGCAGTACCCGCAGCGCGGCGCAGCAAGGCTTTGAGCCGGGCCGATAATTCCTCCATTTGGAACGGTTTGGTCAAGTAGTCGTCGGCGCCTGCTTCCAAGCCTTCCACCCGCTCTTGCCAGCGGCCACGGGCCGACAGCACCAGTACGGGCAAGGTGTTGTTTTGTTGGCGTAAGCGTTTGATGAGTTCCAGACCCGACAGTTTAGGCAGGCCTAGGTCGATGATGGCGGCGTCTAGCGGAAATTCATGAGCGATGTAAAAGCCTTCCTGGCCGTCGCCGGTTTCATCCACTTGGTAGCCTTCTTGTTCTAAGTGTCGCCGGATTTGGCTGCGAATGCCGACTTCATCCTCGATGATTAATATACGCATCGTGACCAACGGAGGGGTATTTTAAGGATGTTGTGATGGCCTGAAAAAAAGCCCTCCCCGTAAGGCAGAGGGCTGGGGTTAAAAGCGCTGGTGGAAACCATGGTAAACCGGTTGCCAGTGAAAAACCAGCGGGCTCAACGGCAGGTGACCGGCCTGCCGTGTGTTTTCAGGCCGGGGCGGTACCTTGGACGTTAAATCAGTTGCCTGGGCAGGCGGCAAATTCGCAGGTGGGGGGGAGTCGCCCTACATAGCTGCCATCGGGGCATTGCCTTACGTCCGCCGCACACATGATTTCTGTTTCCTTGGGGCAGGCGGCGACTAGCCGTAACTGGTAAGCAGTCGTGCGCGGCCTGGGCACGACACTGCGCAATTGCCGTATAAACGGACGCAAGCCTTTGTTTTTTGGTGCTGCCTGGGCGCAGGCAGAAAAACCTCCTTCAATGCCGTAACTGTAAACGATAAATCTATCAATGACGCCGTTGCTTACGGCAGCCCCGATGATTTGTTTGACGGTGGAGAAGGCGGCTTCGTCAACGGCGGGACCGATGCCGTGGATAGTAATTTCCACCGCCCGGTTTTCGGTGGCCGCGTTGACGGCTGTGGCCAGCAACAGCGATAGCATTAACAGTGTGGGGATAGCTTTCATGGTTTTTTCTCTTGGTGAGTAACAACGGTTTCGGTAAAAGGATGCGGCAATATCTGGCAATCGCCCGCTATCAAAGCGGAACTAACGGCATCGTCGGTGAGGGTCGTGCAGTCAACAGGTTGCGGATTGCTGGGTAAGTCTAGTTGGCCGGTTAATGTGAAACCAGGCAGGCGGTGGGCCTGAACACGGTTTGACGACAAGGTATAGAGCTGGTTGCCGATGGTCAATAACCGGTCGATGTAATGCTGCCAGTCGTCAGTAATGCCGTCCGGCATGTGGGTGATTTCGGCTTGTTTCTGGAAGCCTTCGGCCACGCTGACCTGATAAATGTGGACACCTTGAAAAATCTGCAGCGGCCAGTCCAGCCCGGCGGATTGCTTGGTGATGCTGATGGGAAACCCTAATAACCCTGTTTTTTTGTTGAACAACAAGGCTTTAGGGTCCCATTGCAGAGGCGAGTAGCTGCCTTGAGCGCCAAGGGTTAGGCTGTGTACCTGGCTTGGCCGGGTTACGTCGGTAACGTCAAATAAGGCCAGTTTCATGCCGGTGGTAACGAAACCGTCGGTGGTTTCTTCGCTGTCCTGACCAAAGCCTAGCAAGTGGGTGGCATCAAACGGGTGCAAATAATTGCTGAACCCAGGTATTTTCAATTCGCCTAGCACTTTAGGTGCTTCCGGCACGGCTAGGTCAATCACGAACAGCGGGTCGATTTGTTGGAAAGTGACTAAATAACCGCGATCGCCAATAAAGCGCGCCGAAAAAATGCGTTCGCCCTTGGCTAAATGTTCTAAGCGCCCGCTGACTTGCATGTCGCTGTCTAGAATATAAAGGTTGTTCCAGGTTTGCAGGGTTCCGCTGTCGCCGGTTTGAGTCCATTGGTCGGTCGTGGTGGCGATGCGGAAATAACCACCGTGTTCGTCCATTGAATACTGGTTGAGTACCGTACCCGGTATTTTGCCTGCGTTGCTAAAGTGGAGCGAACCGTCCGCTAGGGCAAATTTGTAGATATGGGTGACGGGGGCGGAAACGCTCTGATTGCCTGACCGTGGCCAGTTGTAATCGGCGGCCGATAGGTACAAATTGTCTTTTGAGGCGTAAGCAATTTCACCGCTGCCTAAATACGCTTTGATGTTAGCGGCCTGGTTCGGGGCATCTAGGCGGAAGCCGGCTACGATTACATAATCCGGCTCGACAAAGCGGGGAAAAAAGTACAAGTCCCTAAGCGGCAGGGCGTGTTCTCTGCCGTTGTTGACGGTGCTGTCGATGATGCGGGGCAGGATGTTTTTTCGGGTCATCGCCGGTCTTTGCCTGCGGAAAGTCGTCGGGTCGGCAAAAGCTTGCATGAAATAATGGGGGTATTGCCTGCCTAACAGGTAGACGTTGTTGCCGATTCGACGCGAAGACAAAAAGTGGCCGCTAAAAGCAATTTCCCGTTGCAGGTGCGGGTTGGCGCGGTCGCTGATGTCATACACCTTGGCTTGTGTGCGGTTTTCGCCAGAAGGTAGCCATAGAGCCCGTTTGGCTTGGCCATTGGCTTGTATGACCGGGGCATCGCTGCCGCTGCCACTGCTGCTGTCATACCAGCCGGAGCCTATAACCACCAGTTGGTCGCCTTGTACGTACAGCTCGATAGGGTAAAAACCGGTGTCGAACGTTACTTGAGTCACCACCGCCATAGCCGCAGCCGGACGGGCGGCTACAATGACAACCTGGCCGTTTTGAATGCGGTAAATGTAGCGACCATCGGTTTTGACCTGGTCGCCTTCATCCACTCCAGCGACTTGTATGTTGGTGTCTGAATGTTCAATCGCGCCCGTTTCGACAAACACCCCGGTACCGCGCGCCATGGCCTGCATTTTTAGGCCTGCCACTCCGTTAGCGTGTACCGACTTGCGGTTTAGTAGCGTGGTCAATTGCCGGAACGAGCTAACTTGCCGGGGCTTTAGCGGTCTTTGTTGGGTGTTCGCTAAGACGCTGGTATGGACGCATAAAAGCGATAACAGCACGATTGGAATAGCGATGTATGGGTAATGCGGGAACGGTTTGTTCATGAAGTAGGGTCTCCTGACGGTGGTTGGCACGGGCTTAAAGCAATGGCTGGGCAGTGCGGGAAAACGCTTTGGGTGGCGTTGTTGTCCTCACTCCAGGGCATCAGGATAACGCAACACCGGTTAACGAAATGTTAACGGAAACACCCGCTCGCCAAACGGTATTTTCTTGGGTAGCATCTGATGTCACTGCGTAACGTCAGTTAACATAAAAAAATGGGCTTTTTCGGGCATCTTCACTAGGGCACTAATCATGGGTTGTTTTTTGTTTTGTTGCGGGTTAAAAAATCATGGCTGGGTTGCTTGCCGGTGGCTGTTGCTGCTGCTGCTAGGCAGTGCGCCGGTAACGGTGCTGGCGGCTCAGCTTCAGGTGCAGGTAGACGGCTACAACAACGGAAAAATCGTGGTATCCGGCCAGGGCGAATGCCGGTCTGAATGCCGTTTGTTGATGCCGCAAGGGGTGGCCAGCTTGTTTGCGGTGCCAGATTCCGGCTACCGCTTTTTAGGCTGGCAGGGTGCCTGCGAGGACACTACGGGGCCACTGTGTACCTTAGCCCCCGGTCTGGACCGCAAAGTCCGTGCGCGTTTTGCCAAAATGGCCGAGGTGAGCGGGCCGATTAAAGCGTTGCTGCTGGTGCATGAGCCAGGGGCGCAGGCTTGGGTTTGGAACGAGTTCGCTCGCCGCCATTTTGGCAACCGGTGCCCATTGGTTTACGGGGGGGTGCTGTTGGAAGAGGATGCCATCAATCCTAAAAATCAAGTCCACTGTTACCGGGTGGTCTTAGGTTATTACACACGGTTTTTCCAAGCACTGAAACACCAGGCCAGCACGCGGTCAAAAGGGCCTCATAAAACCGGCCTGTCAAGCCACTATGTGGCGTATGAAATTAACGCGGCAATGCTGGGTATAGGCAACCGCCATCCAGAATCTGGCGTGGTCGTGGTGGCACACGGTCTGTCCGATGCCGTCGCCGCAACCGTGTCCCGGCTGGATACCGAGACGGGCAGCCACCTCGTTTGGTTGTTGCGGCTGGATGCAGCAGACCGGCAAAATACCCTCGGTGGTTTCGTCAGGGAGGGGGGAATACGGGCTGCTCAACCGGATCAAAACCGTCAATTGAGCAAGGCATTAAGTGTATTGCTGCCGGACTGGTGGTAAGTGTGGCGATAAAACGCTTAGTGGCTGCCGTGGTTGGCACGGCAATGCTGTTGGCCTTAAGCGTGTGTGCCTGGCAGCAGGAGAACCTTAATACTCAGGTGCCCAGTGGATGGGTTGCCGACAGCACGGTGCCGATGGACGGGTATAAACAGCTTGGTTTGCTTAAAGCACCAAACCAAGCCCAAGTGGAGCTGCGGCCACAACAGCTACTCATGCCAGACCCTAGCTCTTTGTCCACTAAAGCCCCGCTGCATAATCCAAACAGCCGTTCAGCCCAAGTGCTGTGGCGGACGTGGCAAAAACTGCTGGCACAATCCCAGTTCCAACAAATACCGCTTGCCGGGGCGATGCTGGCAAAACGCTTGCAACAACGCCCCGACCCTATCGTCTACCGGCAAATTAAAGCCTGGTTGGCCAAGCCTGGGCTGGCAGCGGAAAAACAGGCATTGTTGATAGACTTGCTTGCCGATACGGCAACCCCGGAAGCGTTGGCGGTATTGTTGAGCATGGCCGAACAGGGGCCGCGTTCGCCGACTTATTTTTTGGTTTTGCCGGCCATATCAAGGGCCGCCGACAACCGTTGGGGCGGCGTATTCCATAAGGAATTGTCACCGCTTTTGGAACTGGCCTGGGCCAATCAGGAATACCGCGACCCGGCTTTGTTGACCACGCTGGCTACGGCCATCGCCAAAGTGGGTGCGCCGGCGGGCGTTGACTTACTGTTGCAGACGCTTTCTGCTGAGGATGCGAAAAATGGCCAGGAACAAGACGTGCTGCGTAGCAGGCAAACGGCGGCTTTTTTAGCGATACCGCAAATCCGCAATCCCGATGCCGTACCGGTGTTAAGCGAGCCGTTGCAACAGAAGGATTTAGGGGCGCCGGCGTTGCAGGCCAGTGGCGATGCCTTAGCGGCAATGGGCACGCTAGAAGCGACACAGAAAATTGTCGATTGGGCTAAAGACGCACCCGACGAAGGTGCGCGCAACCTGGATGTGTGGCTGGCGCAAATTGACGATGACAGCCTCGTGCAGCGGCTTGCTACGGAGCCGGTCGAATCGTTCCAGAGCCATGAAGTGGGCGCGGTGTGGCAAAAATTTACCCTACAAGGCTCTGATCAGGAGCAGGCCGTGGCTACGCACGGGGGTGTTGCAGACGGTCGCGGTGAAACCAAGACCTCAGTGCTAAATTGGTGATGGTTTGAAAAAATCGGGCTTGGCGTGTACAAATCCTGGCGAAATTACCCGTATTGACAGTGCTGCCGGTACGAAACCTGAACCGTCCCCTGTCAATGAGTGTATGAACGCATGAACGCACAAAAACGCCGGGCCATTTTCGAGCGCTTAGCGGCGGCTATGCCCAATCCGACCACCGAATTGAATTACACCACCGATTTTGAATTGTTGCTGGCCGTGGTTTTGTCGGCGCAAGCCACAGATAAACGTGTTAACAAAGCCACCGCGCACTTGTTTCAAATTGCCAACACCCCGGCAGCCATGGTGGCGCTGGGTTTAGAGGGGCTTAAGGGGTACATCAAAACCATCGGTCTTTTTAATAGCAAAGCAGCCCATATTTTGCTTTTGTGCCAGCAATTGCTGGACAAACACGGCGGGCAGGTACCGAATACCCGTGCCGACTTAGAAGCCCTTGCCGGTGTCGGTAGAAAAACCGCCAATGTCATTTTAAACACCGCCTTCGGGCAACACACCATCGCCGTTGACACCCATATTTTCCGGGTGGCCAACCGCACGCGTATCGCACCCGGCAAAACCGTTTTAGCCGTCGAGCAAAACTTGGAAAAAAGAGTGCTCAAACGGCACAAAAAAAACGCCCACCACCTGCTGATTTTGCACGGTCGCTACACCTGCACGGCCAGAAAGCCGCGCTGCCCCACTTGTATCATTGCCGATTTATGTGAATACCCGGCAAAAACCGCAGAATCTTAATTAGTGCTCTAGCAGGAAAAGTCGGTGCGGTGAAATCGGCTTATCGGCACACGGTTTTTGATTCTGTGCTGTTTTTATTAGGGCGTATTAGAACGACGTTCAGCGTAAGAAAAATTCTTCCCAGTCGACATCGACCAAAGATTGTTCCAGTTCATCCAGTGTGTGGCTGTTGGCGGAATGTGTCCGAGACGCCGGTTGGCTTTGGACTGAGGGCTTAACCCAGTCAGGGTCTGCGGCTTGGCTCAACAAAGATTCGGCTAGGTTAATGATGAGGCCTTCATTAAGGCTACGAATGGAAAAATCGTTTTTATCCAGTTTGTACGGATTAACCTCGGAGGCCGATTTGACGGTTTTGTTGATGTCGGTTTCATAGACGCGGTTGACCGGGGTTGGCCCAAAAATAGTGATGGACGGACGGTTTAAACCCCAGGCCATGTGGGTGGGACCGGTGTCGTTGCCGATAACCAGATCCGCGCGGGCCATTAGGGCTTTCAGGTTGTTGAGGTCCAGTTTGGGGACGATTTGGATTAAATCTGATTGTTCGCACAGCCATTCGGCTTGGCGGCGTTCTTTTTCATTGCCCCAAATAACCAGGCAATTTTGCTGAAGAGCTTGGGCGATTTTAACCAATTTATCGTGCGGGTAAACTCGGCTTTCCCAGGTTGAACCAATGACAAAAATGATATTTTTTCTGTTTTTTGAGCAATAAAACGGGATGCGTGGGTCCGCATCGTGAAAAAATAAAAACGGTTTTTTGGCGAGGATGTCCTCGCGGCTGATGCGAATGCCTAGCGGTTCGGTGAGCACTGTGGCGTTGCGGTCGATAGTGTTGGCGTGGTAGGGGTAGGCGACTTTGATGTGGTAAAACCAAGACGCGGCTTTTTCGCGGGCGGAATCGGCGTCAAAGCCGGATACCCGCTTTCCTAGCAAACGGGCGGTAAGGGAAGATTTTAACAAGCCTTGGGCGTCGATGACCAAGTCGTAATGGCGGCTGGCATATTTTCTCAACCGCCTGATTTCACCAAACACCTTGGTTTTGTCTGCTTTCAGTGCCTGTAAGTCCACTGTCACCAGGTTGGTGATGTCTGGCTGATGGTTGAGTACTTCGGCAAAACGTTTTTCGACGACCCAGTCGATTTCAACATCGGGCAGTCGGGCCTTGATGAATTGCAGGGCGACCATGGCATGGACGATGTCACCTAGCGAGGACAATTTAACGATGGCTATTTTCATGGGGGCAGGGATTCCAGCACGCGTTCAGGTTTGATGCCGTGCAAGCAGTCGGTATGAACCAAGGGGCAGGTACGCTTAAAGCAGGGCGAACAGGGCAAGTTTAGGCGAATAATGTGGGCTTTGTCACTTAAAGGCGGGGTAAAGCAAGGGTCGGATGAGCCGTACAAGGCCACTAGGTATTTGTCCAACGCGGCCGCTATGTGCATCAGGCCAGAGTCGTTGCTAACCACGGCATGGCACAGTGACAGTAAATCGATGGCTTCGGCCAAAGTGGTTTGGCCGGTGAAGTTTTGGCAGGCGCCTGCCGTTTGCAAAATGGCATCGGCAACCGCCTGATCCTTAGTCGAACCAAACAGCCAGACCTGCCAGCCCTCGTTAATTTTCTGTTGGGCAAGTTCGGCAAAATGGTGGGCTGGCCAACGTTTGGCTTCCCCGTATTCCGCCCCCGGGCAGACAGCGAGGATTTTTTGCCGATTTTTTAGCGTCGTGGCGAGGCCAAATTTACCAATGACATCCTGTTGTTGGTCGGGGCTGACCCGTAATTGCGGTGGCGGAATCGGAGGCGGTGAGGCCGTGAGCCGGGTCTGTCCTAAGGCGACAAAACGCTGCACCGTCATAGCCAGTTTTTTTTTGTCTAGGGTTCTAGCATCGTTTAACAAGCCCCATCGGCATTCGCCAACATAACCGGTGCGAAGGGGAATGTTGGCAAAATAAGGCACTAAAGCGGATTTCCACGAATTGGGCAAGACGATGGCTTGGTCGTAGTTCTTGGCGCACAGCGATTTGCCCAGGTCAAAGCGCGGGCGTAGGCCTAATTGGCCGTGGCCTAGGGGCAGGGTGATGGTTTGGTTCACTTCCGGCATCCGCGCTACCAAGCCCAGCGTCCAGGCGGGTGCCAGCACGTCAATGAGAAGATTCGGGTGGTTTTGCTTAAGCGTTTTGTACAAGCTTTGCGCCATCACCATATCACCTACCCAAGACGGACCGACGATGAGTATTTTTGTCGGGGAAAAATTAAAGGCCATCCGGCTTTTTGTGTTAGGCGACGTACGTTAGCCAGTCGTCATGGTCGGGGCTGCGGCCATGCACGGCATCGAAATACAGCGTTTGCAAATGCCGAGTGATTGTGCCACGGCGGCCGCAGCCGATCGCCCGGTTGTCCAGTTCGCGAATGGGCGTGACTTCGGCCGCCGAGCCGGTAAAAAAAGCTTCGTCGGCAATGTAGATTTCATCGCGGGTGATGCGCTTTTCGCTGATCGCGTAGCCGTGTTCACGGGCTAGGGTGATAACGCTGTCGCGGGTGATGCCTTCTAGGGCTGATGTGGTCTCGGGCGTGTAAAGGTTGCCGTTACGAACGATAAATAGATTTTCTGCGCTGCCTTCGGCGGCGAAACCTTCGTGGTCTAGCATCAGGGCTTCATCATAGCCATTTGACAACGCTTCTTGCAGGGCCAGGATGGAATTGATGTAGTTGCCGTTGGCTTTAGCTTTGCACAGGGTGCTGTTGTGGTGATTGCGGACATAGGACGAGGTGCGGATACGGATGCCTTGCTCGATGCTATCCGCGCCCAGGTAGGCTCCCCACGGCCAGGCCGCGACGATGACGTGGACTTTCAGGTTGTCGGCACGCAAACCCATGCCTTCGGAGCCGTAGAAGCACATGGTGCGGATGTAAGCACTGTCTAGGCCGTTTTTGACCAATGCCTGCCGTTGTGCCTGATTGATTTCGTCTTTGCTGAACGGCATCGGCATGTTCATGATGTGCGCGGAACGGAACAGACGGTCGGTGTGTTCGTGCATTCTAAAAATAGCCGTGCCTTCGCGGGCATGGTAGGCCCTGATGCCTTCAAACACGCCCAAGCCGTAATGCAGGGTGTGCGTTAAGACATGGACTTTCGCTGCCCGCCACTCGAGCCATTGGCCGTCCTGCCAAATAAAGCCATCTCTGTCGTCCATCGTCATGGTTGGTTCTCCACTTAACTGATAATTGTTGGTAAGCGGTTAGTTTACTATAAAGTCAAAAGCGGCCATACCGTACCCGCTGGGGCAGAAAACCCGCTAAGTTCGCGCTGCCGCAGCGGTGTGTCGGCGTTTGAGTGTTACTGCAAAAAAAATCGCCTCGCATCAGACGGTGCCCAATTATTGAACGCAGTCAATAACCAATGATTTGATTTTATTGTGAAAATTAAAATCGCTTAAGTCATGAATTTTGGAATTGGCAATGAAAATTCGTTCCGAATCTTCCAGGGCATCTTGTTCGGTCAAACCCAACGATTTCAGCAAATCCGGGTATTTGGCCATTTCTTTTAAGGTCAGCTTGAAATCGGTGTTTTCATAAACTTTCAGGTTCGCCTTGGGGCCGACTTTTAGGCTGTCGATGCGCGATTCCCAGTTTTCGCCTTGAACATCACGCAAATTCGCCATTCTTACCGGGCCGTTAAGCCGAATATGCGCGCCGGTGTAGTCGTTTTCTTGGTAAAGCTCCACCCAGCAGTCGCTCGCTATCGCGGAGGTTGCCAGCGACAAAGTCAGGGCGAAAAAAAACAGTGTCAGGGTACGAAAAATAAATGGTTTGGGGTTCATGGCTAGTCTCCAGTTGGGGGGGGGTGAGTGCGTGCAGAGTCATGGGCAACTGATAGCGGGCGAGTTTTTGGCGCACGGACAACAAACAAGCCAGCACCTCACTTCTACGCCTAAAGAAAAGCCGATGCAAGTGCTGGCAGCGCATTGAGCAACCCTTGTGAACCGTCAAGTTGGCCTATACAATAAGCTCAAACAAGTGTTTAAAACGTACTTATGAGCGAATTTCCGGGCGTAGAGCCGACCGTTGACCGATTATTGCAAGTCGCTGTGGAAGTGTTTGCAGAACACGGCTTCCGTGATGCTACCGTGCGGGAAATATGTGCACGGGCAAACACCAATGTCGCTTCGGTGAATTATTATTTTCGCAGCAAGGAGGCCTTGTACCAGCAGGCCTTGACATTCGCTTTTCAGCAAGCAAACCGTCTCTATCCGCAGGATGCAGCCGCTGACGCCACATTGTCGGCCGAGCAGCGCTTGATTTTGTTTGTAACCCATTTTCTCAAGCGCTTGCTAGATGACAAAGCATTGAGTTTGGCCAGCAAAATGATTGCCCGTGAGATGGCGGAACCGACCCACGTTTTTGACAACATCATTGAAACCATGATTGCTCCCCAGTGTTTGCTGCTGCAAGAAATAGTCGGCCTACTGGCCGAACAGGCGGACACCGCTGTAATTGACCGCTGTGTACTGAGCATTTTGGGGCAATGCCTGATGTTCAAGCATTCTCGTCCGGTCATTGACCGGTTGTATCCGCATCTGCTGGGCGACCCTAAAGCCATTCAGGCCAATGCTCAGCATATCGCGCACTTTTCCTTATCGGCATTGCGCGCATTGCGCCAACCGACAGGAGGTGCCAGCGCGTGAACCACATTGCCTTAAAAATGCTGATGGGGGATCAAGGGAAATACTTAGGTATTATCATGGGCTTGACGTTTGCTTCGTTGATTATGACCCAGCAACCGGCCATTTTTGTCGGTCTGATGACGCGGTCGTTTAGTTTTATCACCGATGTCGGCTTGCCGGACATTTGGGTTATGGACCCTAAAGTGCAATACGTCGACGACATCAAGCCGCTGCAAGACACGCAATTGTATCGGGTACGGGGAGTCGCGGGTGTGCAATGGGCCATGCCCATGTACAAAGGGCTGCTGAAAGCCCGCCTGACTGACGGCACGTTCCAAACGTGCAACGTCATCGGGCTGGACGACGCTACCTTGATTGGCGGGCCGGCGCTCATGCTGCAAGGACAGCTGGCGGATTTGCGCCGCAGTGACGGCGTCATCGTTGATATCGACGGCGCCTTGGATAAATTGAGCAAGCCCTCGCCTACGGGTGGCAAGCGGGTGCCGGTGCAGGTCGGTGACAGCCTGGAGCTGAACGACCGCCGCGCCATCATTGTCGGCTTTGCCAAAGTGACCCGCACCTTTCAGTCGCAACCGGTGATTTACACGACCTATTCACGCGCCAAAATTTATGCCCCTAGGGAGCGTAAGCTGTTGTCTTTTATCTTGGTTAAGGCCAAGCCCGGACAGGATATCAAGACACTGACGCGACACATTCAGCAAACCACCGGACTGGCCGCCTACAGCAGCGATGCGTTCAAGGAGTTGACCTTCAACTATTTTATGAAATACACCGGCATTCCCATTAATTTTGGTATTTCAGTGACCCTAGGCTTCATTGTCGGGGCGGCCATCGCAGGGCAAACATTTTACAACTTTACCCTAGAAAACATTCGCCAATTCGGGGTGCTAAAGGCCATGGGTGCCAGCAATAGGACCTTGCTGCGCATGATTATGCTACAGGCCGTTTTGGTCGGCAGCATTGGCTACGGACTGGGTGTGGGCTTGACCGCTTTGTTCGGCTATTCCATGCGCCACACCATCTTAGCCTTTAAATTTCCTTGGCAACTGTTGGTTTTCAGCGGTGCCGGAGTGGGCCTTATCTGTGCTTTTGCCGCCTTGGTCAGCATTATTAAAGTTTTCAGGCTAGAGCCTGCCATAGTTTTTAAAGGCTAGGCCGTGGCTGGACAAGCATGGGCGGTGCGCTGCCAGGATATTGTCAAAACCTACGATACCGGCGGGCAAACCGTCCGGGCTTTGAGCGGCATCAATCTGAGTATCGCTTTAGGGGAGTTGCTGATGCTGGTGGGACCGTCGGGTTGTGGCAAAACCACCTTGATTTCGGTAATTGCCGGCATTCTTGACCAAGACGATGGCCTCTGTGAAGTATTCGGGCAGAACCTAAAAGCCCTGTCCAGCAAGCACAAGCTGGCGTTTCGGGCTGAAAATATTGGCTTTGTTTTCCAAGCCTACAATTTATTGCCAGCACTGACAGCGGCCGAGAATGTCTCCGTGCCTTTGGTCATTAACGGCATGAAGCGACGCCTAGCGGAACGAAAAGCGGCGGATTTATTGGAGCAGGTCGGTTTGGGTTCGAGAACCACGTCCTTGCCCGGGCAATTGTCCGGCGGCCAGCAGCAGCGGGTGGCCATTGCTCGGGCACTGGTGCATGGCCCACGCTTGATTGTCTGCGACGAGCCGACCAGTGCCCTGGACCATAAAACCGGCCATAACGTCATGAATCTGTTAAAAGAAGTCGCCTTGCATGAAAACCGTTCCCTGGTCATCGTCACCCACGACGCTCGGATTTTTGAGTTCGCCGACCGGATCGCAGAAATGGATGACGGTCATATCGTGCAGGTGCGGGACAGGCAAACACGGTAGATAATTTTTAGATTAGGGACTGATAAATGAACGTTATTTTAAACCCCAGCGTGTATCAACCGGTGTTCGCCTTGCTGGAAAACAGAACCGGCGAAATGTTACAGAGCCGCCTGTATAACCGGCCGCACCCGTTCGGGCGGCCCAGCTTAGCGAAAAGTGCGTGGGCGATGCGGTTAGGCCCGCCGTTGGCTTTGTCTGAAGACGCTCCGGGTGGACGGTGGCTTATCACCGAACTGGAGCAACAGTTTGTCGATGACCAGAAGGTGGCGATTTCACTAGCGGATTTGTGGGGCTAACGCATGAAACTTAAAACAAGCCAGGTGTTGCCGGTCTTGTCGGTGTTAGGCCTGGTGTTGGGCATCTACACCGTGGTTAGCGGCAACCAACCCGTACCCGTGGCCGAGCCGGTGGTCGAACCTGCGGCTGCCCCGTTCCGGGTGTTCATTGCCGGTTCGGGCATTATCGAGGCAAGAAACCGCAATATCGCTATCGGCGCGCCGTTGTCCGGCATTGTCACAGAGCTTGCGGTTAAAGTGGGCGATTCGGTTAAGGTCGGGGCTTTGTTGTTTGCTTTAGATGACCGCGTAGCAAAGGCTGAATTAACGCTGCGGCAAGCCGATTTAGCCAGGGCCGAGGCAGAAGCCGCGGTCGCGGCGGCCCGTTTTCAGGATGCCGAATCCTTGCGCCAAGTGACGGCGGCCGTGACCGACAAACGTGCTATTAGCGGCGAGGAGCTGCTGCGCCGGGGCAATGCTGTGGCGGTGGCGCACTCCGAGCTGGCGGTGGCGCGGGCGGCAGTGCAGCAAGCGCGGGCGCAGGTGGGTGCTGCCGCAATTGTCTTGGATAAGTTGCGTGTCCGCGCCCCGGTAGACGGGGAAGTGTTGCAGGTTAACCTGCGCCCGGGCGAGTTCGCCCAAGCAGAAGGGCAAAATGCCGGGCTGCTGGTGTTGGGCGATTTAAAACAGCTGCATGTGCGCGTAGATATCGATGAAAACGATGCCTGGCGTTTTGCAGGCGACCGCAAAGCCGTGGCTTTTGTGCGGGGCAACAGCGCGCTGCGGGTGGACTTGCAATTGGCCTATGTCGAACCGTTCGTGGTGCCGAAAAAATCCCTCACGGGCGACAGCGGTGAGCGCGTCGATACCCGCGTCTTGCAAGTGCTGTACCGTTTTGACCGCAAACAGTTGCCCATTTATGTCGGCCAACAAATGGATGTGTTCATCGAGTCGGGCGATGCTGCCGGGGCGGCGTTATGAGGCTGCGGCCGGTGGGCCTGCTGGGGGCGGTGCTGCTGGTTGGCTGCATGAAGGTCGGCCCGGATTACCAGCCGCCGGACATGGCACTTGCCGGTTCCGAAACGGGTAAGGCAAGCCAGCCGCTAACAGCCTGGTGGCGGCAGTTCCACGATGCCGAATTAAACCGGCTGATGGCCGAGGCTATCGCCACCAATCTCAATTACCGGCAGGCCTTGCTTAAAATTAAAGACTTGCGCGCCCAGCGTTGGGCACTGTTTGCCGGTGCCTTACCCACCGTGTCAGGCGGAGCAACGGCAGCCCGCATCTTTAACGCCGCTGCCGGAGCCGGTCAGCTAGGGCCCAACCAAGGCGGCGGTTTTGGCATCGGCAACTTGATCAACATTTTTCAAATGGGCTTTGATGCCCAGTGGGAGCTTGATTTTTTTGGCGGGGTGCAACGGGCTTTGGAAGCCGCCGATGCCACCATTGAAAGCGAACAGGCCAACAGCCGGGCGGTACAAGTCACTTTGTTGGCAGAAGTGGCCCGTTACTATTTGCAGCTACGCGAAAACCAACAGTTGCAGGCGATTACCGAGGCCCGCTTGGCCAGCCAGCAGGAAACCTTAGCACTGACCCAAGTACGTCAAGCAGCCGGTTTGGCGACGGTGTTGGAAGTCAACCAGGCCCAGGCGCAATTGGCCGAGGTGCAAGCGCAAGGGCCGCTGTACCGAACCCAAGCGGAACAGGCACTGCACGCGCTTGCTGTGTTATTGGACAGACAGCCTAGAGAACTGACGGGGCGCTTGGGCAAACAGGGGGCGATCCCGCAGCCCGCCGAAGTGGCATGGCCCGATTTGCCTGTCGACTTGTTGCAACGTCGCCCGGATGTTCGCCGCGCCGAGCGGCAACTGGCGGCAGCAACAGCAGAAATTGGGGTCGCCACCGCACAGCTTTACCCTAAGCTCAACTTGAGTGCATTTTTGGGCTTGCAGAATATGAGAATCACCGACTTTACCCCGATAGGCAAGTCTTGGTCGGCTGCGTCCTCGCTGACATTTCCCATCCTGAATTGGGGGGCACTGAATGCGAACATCAGCAGTAAAAAAAACCGTGCCGAACAACAGGCATTGGTTTACCGGGCAACGCTGTTGACAGCCTTAAGGGAGGTTGAAGATGCCCTGGTAGCCTATCAGCAAGCACTGCGGCGCAGACAGTTTTTGTCGCAGGCGGTGTTGGCTAGCGAAGATTCGGTGCAATTGGCGACAGAGCGTTACAAAAGGGGCTTGACCGGATTTTTGGACGTGCTACTCAGTCAGCGCGCTTTGTTTCTGGCTCAAACCCAATTGGCCAGCAGCGAAGCCGCCGTTTCAGGCCATTTAGCGGCTGTGTACAAGGCCTTAGGCGGCGGCTGGCAGGGCTGAGTTAGTGGGCTGTGCGCGGTGCAGCAAGATTTGAAGCGGGGTTATTTTTTCTTGTCTTCTTGGCCGATTTGCCATTCTTCGGTGGACACTTCAGTAATTTTGCCGGTGATGGCATCGACTTCGACTTCAGTTTCAACGCCTTTGTCGTCGACAATGTCAAACTCGTAGGAGGGGATGCCGTTTTCGATTTCGTATTCTACTTCTTTGATAACCCCGGGTTGGGCTTTTAAGGCGGTTGCCGCAGCCTCTTTTTCCGACACTTTCATTTTGCTTTTGAAGGCTGCGTCCTCAGCAGAGCCGACTTCCTGCTCGGTTTCGATGATGTTACCTTGGGCATCACAAATGAATTCCCATTCGCTGCCGTCGGCACCTTCGATTTCCAACTCGAACAGCGGTTTGCCGGATACAGACATTTTTTCCGACTTAAGAATGTCGCCGGGTTTTTGTTTTAGCGCGGCGGCGATGCAGCCCTCTAAGCCAAAATCAGCGGCAACCGTCGTTGAGGTTAGGGTCGCCAGCACCGCTGCGGTGCAATAAGTGTGTAATTTTTTCATGCTGTCCTCTGTGCGAAAGTTTAAAACAAGGCCGGTACGGTAAACGCTTTGGCTAAGCGGTGTCAATTGCCGCAGGTTTTTTTCTCGGGTACGTTGTCGCCTATACTACCCGCACCTGCGGCGGCCAAACACCGTGCGCTAAGCGTGGGAGTGACACGAACATCTTAAACTTTAAGGAGTTAAACAATGAAACCTTGGCTAATTTTATCGGTGGTCGTGTGGTTGTCGGCTCACTGGGCTGCGGCTTGGGCGGTATCCCCGGTCCGGCTGGTGGCCTCTAGTACCGGGCACTTGGGCAGAAACCCTAGCGATCAGGTGGTTCTGCAATGGGCGGGTGGAACCGAATTTGTCGCGCTTTTTCCGGACGGGACGCAACAGCGCCCCGATCCCACTAATTTGCACCATTGTTGTTATCGGGTGCCCGATAACCGGGTTCTGGTCATAACCGATGTCGATTGGAGTTACAGCGGCGGTCGCCCTGGCCAAACCCAAAGGCTAAGGCTGTCGGTCAATAATTTAGCGAGGCCCACCTTAAGGACGTTTCCCTACCAAACGGTGCTCACCTTAGACGAGAGTGGTCAAGGCGGGTCTAGCCAGTCACTAACATCCGGGTTTGTGCTGTCTTCCAAAGCCCGACTCGGTTTCGATGTGATACCCGGTGGCGGAACAGTACAAGCCATCGTAGTCCGGGGTTATTTGGCTTTGGACCGGTAAGCCCGGTGCTGAAACTTAAGACCGGGCTGATTGAGGCTGCTGTTTATAGCAGTCGGCTTAAAGTGGCTAAAATTAGCCGGGCGATTGCCCGTTAACCAGTATCTTAAGCTGTTGCCCGTAGCGGACGTTGCCTTTGGGCGACAAATCCGGGTTGGATTTTTGCAGTTCATCAATGGAGACGTTAAATTTTCTCGCTATCGCCGTTAGTGAATCGCCTTTTTTAACGGCGTAGCGAATGAGGCGGACTGACGGTGAGGCGAAGGCATATTGTTGCCTGGAAGTTGGCTTTAAAGTAATTTTTTTACCCGCCACCAAGGCGGATTTTAACGTCATATTGTTCCAGGCAGCCAACTCTTTGGGCGAGAGGGAAAACCGTTGCGAAATGTTCCACAGCGTGTCGCCTGCCTTGACAGTGTAGGTAAGGCTGGCAGCAGCGGGCGATGATTTTTTTGCTGTGCCGGGCAAACTATGGAGAGCGGCCGCGCCCTTGGCAATAATTTTGTCTGCATTGGCAGGGGAGGGGGCAGAGGGAATGGTTAAGTACGTCCCTAACCGGGCGGTAGTGCCTTTCAGGCGGTTGGCTGTACGCAGTTGCGCGACGGTGGTGTCGGTTTTTTGGGCGATTGTCGACAAGGTGTCGCCAGCTTTTACTTTGTAACGGGTATCGTGCAGGGGCGTGGCCGGTTCGGGTTTAAGCGAGGTAGCGGCGATGCGGCTTTGGTACTTTGCCGCAGGGGGCTTCTGGTACTGAAGTTGGTGCAAATCCACGCGTTGGTCGTAAGGAAGTTGTGCAAGGTTGAGCCTAAACGTTTCGGCGTGGTTAACGGGTATCAACAAACGGTGCGGCCCTTCCGGTGCCGTGCACGCCCGATTGAAGCCTGGGTTCAGTTTCAGGAATTTGTCGTAGGGGGTGTTGGCCAGTTGCGCTGCCTTGCGTAAATCAATGGGCGATTTGACATCGACAACCTCAAAATACGGCTTATTGGGGATGTGCTCTAAATGCAGGTTGTAGTCCTGTGCGTGGGCAAAAATTTTGGCTATGGCCAGCAGCTTAGGGACGTAATCAAGCGTTTCCTTAGGCAGGCCTAAGGACCAATAATCCGTGGGCAGACCCAGGTTTTCGTTGTGTTCGATGGATTTTTGCACACGGTTTTTGCCGCAGTTGTAAGACGCTAAAGCCAGCAACCAGTCGCCATCAAAGGTTTCGCCTAGGTCTTTAAGGTAGGCGGTGGCTGCTTTGGTGGAGGCGTAGATGTCCCGGCGACCGTCATACCAAGCGTTTTGCTCCAAGCCGTATTCTTGCCCGGTGGAGGGAATAAACTGCCACAAACCGGAGGCGGCAGCATGGGAATACGCATCGGGTACGAAGGCGCTTTCTACAACCGGCAACAAGGCGAGTTCGCCGGGGATTTTTTTGGCTTCTACTTCGTTGAGGATATGATGTAGGTACGGTTCGGCACGGCGCTGGATAACCGCTAACGCGGCCGGATGTTGAAGGTACCAGTTGACTTCTTTGTTTACCCGTGCATTGTCAATTTCAGGCAAGTTGTATAAGGCAAACAAACGTTCCCATGCGGTTTCTTTTAGGACAGGCCGGTTTTGCTGCTTGTTTTTGAATTTAAGCCGCGTGCTGGCGTGTGGCACACGGCGGGCATAATCGTCAATGTCGGCATAGTTTTCAGGCCATTTATTGACCGATAAGGGTTCTTTTGGTGTTTGGGAGCACCCTGCAACGATCAAGCACAGTAAAACGGCGGGATAATAAGTCCACAGGTTTCCGATGGCATGCATAATTTAAACCTTTAGTGTCATCGCCCACTGGGGCAGTTTTAATTCCAAGCTTTCGATTATAGCTTGACCCCATTAAAAATCATCAACCTAAATCAGACAAACCGGCATCAATGAAGCGTAAATTTCTTTTTGATTGGTATCAGACCCCTAGGGGCAAGTTGCTACAAGGGCTTGAGGCGACCTACATTCAGCGTGTCATAACAGTCAGTTGCCAGCAGACCATTTTGCAAATTGGGGGGTTAGGCTGGGAGAATGAGTTCGTCGATTGCACCTTGTATAAAAAATTCACCGTTCTTGATGCCAAAAGCTTAGGCTGTGCGGGAGCGAGAAAAATACAGGCGAAGGCGCACAGTTTGCCCTTGAAAAGCGACTGCGTTGATATGGTTATCGTGCCTCATTTGCTGGAATTTGATGCCTCAAGATTTACCACGATGCGGGAACTGGAGCGGGTATTAAAGCCGGAAGGCATTCTTGTCATCATCAATTTCAACCCCTGGAGCCCTTGGGTCAGATGCCTTTACTTATGGGATATCCAGTGGGCCGATTCATGGCGGGGCCATTTTATCAGTCGCTCAAGAATACTGGATTGGCTTAAGTTGTTGAATTTTGAGGTTATTATGGTTTCTGAATTTGGCCTAGATACGATCACCTCAAAACACGGCAAAGCGGTGACCGGGGCGGCATCGTTGACGTCCACAGCGTATGCGGTGAAAGCTATCAAACGTCGCTACAACCTGATCCCGCTGACGCCGGTGCAAACCGCTAAAAGTACATTGGCCGTTGTCGGTTCTCTAAGCGTCCCTACCCAAGCAAATCACCATGAATGAACCGGTAATTATCTACACGGACGGTGCTTGCCGAGGCAACCCAGGTCCAGGCGGTTGGGGCGTAGTGCTGCACTACAAAGGGGTTGGTAAAGAGCTTTATGGCGGCGAGGTAGAGACGACCAACAACAGAATGGAGTTGATGGCAGTCATTAAAGCCTTAGAAACTTTAAAGCGTCCTAGTGCCGTCCGGCTGTACAGCGATTCCAGCTATGTCCTTAAAGGCATCACCGAATGGATAACTCATTGGAAGCAAAACGGCTGGCGAACATCGGCAAAAAAACCGGTGAAAAACCAAGATTTGTGGCAGCGCTTAGATGCCGCAATGGCACGGCACGAAATCAATTGGCACTGGGTGAAAGGGCATTCTGGCGATAAAGGCAATGACCGCGCCGACGCCCTAGCTAACCGTGCCATCGACGCACTGCCTAAATGACCACACCTTTATTTTTGCCGGCCTAACAGCGATTTAAGGTCAGCAAACGGGCTGTGGGTTGCCGTTGCGGCCTTGGTGTCACGGGTGCCTTTTTGCAGCGCACTAAAGCGCATTTCCTCGTACCGAGCGTGTTCGTTGTCGTGGCAATAAAGGCACAACAGTTCCCAATTGCTGCCGTCTTGTGGGTTATCGTCGTGGTTGTGGTTGCGGTGGTGGACGGTTAATTCAGCCAAATTTTTATGGGTGAATTCACGGGTGCAACGGCCGCACACCCACGGGTACATTTTAAGTGCTTGGCCCCGGTAAGACTGCTCGCGCAAATCCTGCGCTTGGCGGGCTGCGCTGACGACCTGGTCAAGCTTGTTTTTGTCTAAGGCTGTTTTTTTGATGGACATAAAAATTTCCGTTGATACAGAGCGGAAAGAGTCTACCATTCAAAAGCCTCTCTAAAAAGTGGGAGGCTAACTGCACTTTATGAGGAGAAACATTATGGCCTGGCGCGAACGCGGACACGAAGACACCTACAGCGACGAGGACATTGAGCAGCGGCTAAAAGATGAATTGCCGCATTGGTATCTGGAAAACGGCTGGATACGCCGAAAATACAAAACCAGCGGCTGGAAAGCGACGCTGATGGTGGTCAACACCATCGGCCATTTGGCAGAAGCCGCCTTCCACCACCCCGACCTGACCGTATCCTACGCTTTTGTCATCGTCAAACTGATGAACCATGCCGCTAAAGGCATCACCAACAAAGACTTTGAGCTGGCACATAAAATAGAAAGCGTGATCCAATGGCAACCGGGTCAAGAAGGCGGTGCGTTAACAGGCACGCCGGATGACCCGCGCTTCAAATACATCAAATACGATTAAAAAAATTACTTGGTTTCCTTACAAAAAATCATGTAGACTGCAAAGTCCATGGGGGCGACATGGCTTCGACGTGGGTAGCAAAACTTTGAGTGCATGCCGAGGACTGTGACCTCGTAAATCCTACAGAAAACAAGTATTCGCAAACGACGAAAACTACTCAATGGCTTTGGCTGCCTAAAAACCGCCACCATTCCTCTGACTATTTGTGCTTGTGCGGGTAGAGTCGGGTTCGCCTGACGCTCAGGGGTCATCTACACAAGATCGCGCTGAAGTACGTCCGGGATGGATGCGCTAAAACTAACGGAATCGCCGCTGGTTTTCTTGGCTCGACGGGTAGCCATCGGTTAAATCAAAAGTGCGAGATAAGCATGTAGACCTTGGGGCGGAGTACTTGCGGACGCGGGTTCAATCCCCGCCGCCTCCACCAAATTAAGATTCAAAGACACTCAAAGAAGTACATCAAACCCGCAAGTCATAAGGCTTAGCGGGTTTTTTATTGTCCAACGATGTGCAGTAAAACACAGTGCAATCTACCATCAGATGATGGTAAATATGCTGGTAGGCCGTCTACCAGCAAGGGGGCTGCACATGGCTAAAACACTGAACAAACTATCACCGCTTACTATCAAGAGCTTGGTATCAACCGCTAAGAAAGAGGGGCGGGTGATAAAAGCCCCTGACGGTGGAGGACTGTATTTTGTCGCCGAGCCGGAAAGGCCATCATGGTGGCGTTTTGATTATCGGATCAACGGCAAGCAGAAAACGCTATCCGTTGGCCTTTACCCTGAAATATCAATCCCCGAAGCCAGGGTTAGGCGCAGTGAACTGAGGGAGCAGGCGGCGCAGGCCATCGGTCCCGACGCGGTGGTGCGGGTACAGGCATGGCGCAACGAGCTGGAACGCACGAAGCTGGTCGTCGATGAAATGGCTCCGCTCTGGAACCGTATCGGTGAAAGTTTCGGCGGTGCACTCAACGGGATGATCACCGGCGCGCAGAGCTGGCGCAACGCCTTGGCCAACATCTTCCAGCAGGTGGCCGATGCCTTCCTGCAGCAGATCGTGATCCAGCCCTTCCAGCAGTGGATCGCGATGCAAGCGCCTATGTCGGCTTCGTCCGCTGCGAGACAGGAGTCGAGTA
>DBNW01000077.1 GCA_002299425.1 Methylococcaceae bacterium UBA662
TCAAAGCGTTCGCCCTTGATCGCCACATACAAGTCCCCCGGCCGTAGCGTCCGGGTGTCGATGCTGAGCGAACGGATGGCCACATCCGCCCCGGTCAAACGCCCGCCCACACAGTGGGCAATTTCAGACAGCATCATCAACATGGCTTCAGGCCCTCTTAGTTAACGCATCCATGACCACCGACCGGTCATGGAACGGGGTTTTTTCGCCGTTAATTTCTTGGTAATCCTCATGGCCTTTCCCGGCAATAACGACACAATCATCCGCCGCCGCCCTAGCGATGACATCGGCTAGGGCTTCCTGCCGGTCGGCGATCACCTGCACATGGCCAGCAGGGCTGCCGGCCATAATTTGCTTGATGATCGCCAGACTGCCCTCAAAACGGGGATTATCATCCGTGATCACCACCCGGTCGGCCTGGCTTTCCGCCACCTGCCGCATCAATGGACGCTTGCCGGCATCGCGGTTGCCGCCACAGCCAAACACCACCCAGAGCTTGCCTTGGCAATGCGGGCGGACACTGGCCAAGACGTTTTTCAAGGCATCCGGGGTGTGGGCATAATCCACAAACACCTGCGGCCGCCCGCCGCCACCAAAACGCTCCATGCGCCCCGGCACTGCCGTCAAACCGCCCAGTTTCCGCACCGATTCGCTGAACCCGCCGCCCAATGCCAACAACACCGCCAACACCAGCAAGGCATTTTCGGCATTAAAATCGCCGTGCAAGGGCAAGACTACGGCTTGTTCCTGCTGCCGCCATCTGACCACTAAATCCAGGCCCGCAGGCCGCCGCCGCAGCACCTCGGCAGTCACCGTTTCCCCGCCCGCATGGCTAAGCCCCGTCCGGCTAACCCCCCAAACGGCCACGCCTTGCGGCACCGCACCGAGGACGGTGGCGCTGCGGGCATCATCGAGGTTGACGACGGCGAAACCTAAGCCCGGTTTCGCCAGCAATTGCAGCTTGGCTTGCACATAAGCGTCCATAGTGCCGTGGTAATCCAAATGATCGCGGCTGATAGTGGTGTAAACCGCGCCTTTAAAGCGGATGCCGTTGACCCGGCCTTGGTCCAGGCCGTGGGAAGACACTTCCATCGCCACCGACCGCGCCCCTTGCGCCTTTAACTGCGCCAACAGCGATTGCAACGCCACCGCATCGGGCGTGGTGTTCAGCGTCGGCTTAAGGCCTGTGCCCATGCCCCAACCCAACGTGCCAATCACGCCGCAAGCTTCCAATAACTGCCCCAGATAATGGCTGCATGAGGTTTTGCCATTGGTGCCGGTAATGCCGATCACCGCCATGTCCGCGCTGGGATTACCATAAAACCGCGCGGCCATGTCACCGGCTTTTTTTGCCAAACCGGCAACGGCGTATAGACCAATGCCTTCGACCTGGGCGGGCGGCGGCTCGGTCAGTCCGTCCGGATCGTAGGCCACGGCCACCGCACCGTTTGCAATCGCTTGCCTGACATACGCCAGGCCATGTTGTTGGCTGCCAGGCAAGGCCAGAAAAAGGTTGCCGGGAGCCAGCTTGCGGCTGTCCAGCGCCAGACCGGTGATCCGGCAATCTTGAACCTGTATCCTGTCCGGTTCCGTTATCCCTGCCGACAACAACCAAGACAGTTGCATTAGGGCACTTTTTGGGTCAGTAAAATAGGCATGCTCTCCCCTTGATCGGGAGCGATGTTCATGGCTCTTAGGGCACCCGCCATCACTTTTGAAAATACCGGTGCCGACACCAAGCCGCCGTAGTATTGGCCGGCCGAAGGCTCGTCAATAATCACCACCATCACCAAGCGGGGATTTTTGGCGGGAGCCATGCCGGCAAACACGGAAAAGTATTTCTTATTGGCATAACCGCCACGCCCGGCCGATTTTTTCACCGTACCGGTCTTGCCGGCCACGCTGTAACCATCGACTTTAGCCTGGTAAGCGGTGCCGTCCTTGCTGATCACCGTCTCCATCATCGCCCGCACACTGCGCGCGGTCTTAGCCGAGAACACCCGCCGGGCGTCCGGGTCAACGTCTCGCTTCAGCAGGCTGACCGAATGCAAAATGCCGTCGTCGGCCAACGCGGTATAAGCCCGCGCCAATTGCAGGGCCGAGGCATTAAAACCGTAGCCAAACGCCATCACGGCGCGGTCAAAATCACGCCAACGGCGGTAATCCAACATGCTGCCCTTGGCCTCGTGAGGAAAACCGACATTGGCAAAAGCGGCAAAGCCTAAATTTTTATAAACCCCCCACAGGTATTTTGGCGGCATTCGCAGCGACATCTGGGCAACGGCGATATTGCTGGATTTCTTGATGACATGGGTCAAATCCAGGGCACCGTAATTGTGGACATCTCTAACCGTATGGCCGCCGACAGGGAACGACCCCCGGGTGTAAAACATATCCCCGGGCCTGACGTAACCGCCTTCCAAGCCAGCCGCTACAACAAAAGGTTTGACTGTGGAACCGGGTTCGTACACTTCTGTTAACGCACGATTGCGGTACAAACGCTCGACCAGCTCAGTGCGGTTGTTAGGATTAAATGAAGGTTGGTTGGCTACCGCCAGTATCTCGCCATTTTTGGCATCCAGCATCACCAACACCCCAGATTTAGCCTGGTGTTCGGTAACGGCCTGTTGCAACTCCCGATAAGCCAAATACTGCAAGCGCTGGTCTATGCTCAGTTGCAGGGTTTTGCCATTGACCGGCTCTTGTAGGTTTTTAAGGTCGGCGATAACAGCACCGGAACCGTCCTTAAGCACGGTTTTCTTGCCTGGGATGCCTCGTAGGGAGTGTTCGTAAAACGCTTCTAGGCCGGCTTGGCCTTTGTCCTGCTGATTGGTAAAGCCAACTAAATGCGCCGATATTTCGCTGGAGGGATAAAAGCGTTTGAACTCACGCTGTATATTCACGCCCGCAAGGTTCAGTTTCCGCACCTGAGCCGCTTTGTCGGGTGGCACTTGTCGGGCCACATAGGCAAACCCCTTCGGTTTTTGCTGATTCACCCAATGGCTGACTTTGCCTGCTGGCAACCCTAAAATTTTTTCCATTTCGGCGATGGCCGCCATTTTTTCGTTCCTGCACAAGGCGGCCACTTCTTGTTTTTGTTGCTCATTGAGCTTTTTTACCCGCAACTGCTTACGCACAGCCAGTTCTTTTTTGGCTAAATCCCTGATGTCAATCTGCTTTAACAGCCTCGGATTGACCGTAACCGTATCAACCGGGGCGCTGACCGCTAAAGGTTCGCCATTGCGGTCGATTATCACGCCCCGGTAGGCGGGTGTCACCAACACATTGATATGGCGCATATCGCCTTGTTTTGCCAAAAAGCCTTGGCTGACCACTTGTAAATAAGCAGCGCGGCCCACTAAAACAAAGGCGCACAAGGCCATAAAAACCAGCAATACGCACCGACGCTTAGAATAATCCGTAGGCATTTCGCCTTTGTTGCGCTTGCATCTAAAGTCGATCATTTAGGGCTCTAAGTAGATTATTTTTTCGCGCAAGGGCAACACCATACCCAATTGCGCTTTGGCCGCTGTTTCGATGTTGTTTTGCGCCAACAATCGAGTCAGTTCGATTTGCAACTGACCCCATTCCATTTCGTAGTGACCTAACTGGCTTTCCTGCTGCTGAATAGCCTTGAACAACTGGCGGGTTTGGTATTTGCAATAGACCACAGCCAATGCCGAACTCACTAATGCCGCTACCAACACAGCCATCGCCAGCATTTTTAGCGTTGCCATTCAAACCTTCTCCGCCACCCGCATCAGTGCGCTTCTTGCCCTTGGATTAGCGGCCATTTCCGCCGCATTGGGCTTGATGGCCTTGCCTATTTTTTTCAGCTCGCCTTTGGGGATGTCGGCTTGCTTGACCGGCAGCCTGCCCGGATCGTGCTTGCCGCCCGCTTCGGCATTGATGAAGCGTTTCACGATTCGGTCTTCCAATGAATGGAAGGCGATCACCACCAATCGCCCGCCCGGTTTTAATACCGACAGCGCCTGCGGCAACACGGCTTGCAGTTGCGTCAATTCTTGGTTGACCGCAATCCGAATAGCCTGGAAGCTGCGGGTGGCCGGATGCTTGTGCTTGTCTACCACCGGAACGGCAGCAGCAATTAACTCCGCTAACTGCTTGGTGGTGGCAAGCGGGGCGTTTGCCCTGGCCGTGACGATGGCCCCGGCAATGCGCCGGGCATAACGCTCTTCGCCAAACTCAAACAACACGCGCGCCAAGTCCTTTTCGCCAACCGCCATCAACCAGTCGCTGGCATTTTGCCCAGCGGTGGCATCCATACGCATGTCTAAGGGACCGTCTCGCAAGAAACTAAAGCCTCGGCCCGGGGTGTCCAATTGGGGCGATGAAACCCCTAAATCCAGCAACAAGCCATCCACTTTTTCGGCTACTCGGGCTTGCCTGGTAATGGCCAACAATTGGTCAAAACGGGCCTGGCACAAACTAAAACGGGGGTCCTGACGCAGTTCACTGGCTTGCGCTGAGGCGATGGCCTCGCTGTCTCGATCTAGGGCCAAAAGACGGCCTTGCTGCCCCAGCTTAGCCAGAATTGCTTGGCTGTGTCCACCACGGCCAAACGTGCAGTCCAGGTAGATTCCCTCTGGTTTAATGGTCAATTGCTGGACGGCCTCATCCAGCATCACCGGTTTATGGTGCATAAACATTCAGCATCAAAAGGACAATGAACTTAACTCCGCCAAATCTTCGCCACTGTCGCCTTGCAACCAATCGGTTTCTTTAGCCAGCCAAGCGTCTTCGTTCCAGATTTCAAACTTATTTAACTGACCGAGCAAAAACACTTTTTTGTTTATATTGGCAAAAATGCGCAGCTTTTCCGGCAATAACAGGCGTCCTTGACCGTCCATCTCGCATTCGCTGGCGTTGCCGATCAGAAACCGGCGCAAGTTAGCGGCCATTTTGTTCAGGGTTGGGAGTTTGTTGAGGGTTTGTTCGAGCTGTTCCCATTCCGGCAAGGGGTACAGCCACAGGCAACCGCTTTCACCCATACAGCGCTCATTGACGGCGACCGTGACCACTAATTGACGGTCACAACATGCTTTCAACTCACTGCGGTAACGGGTGGGTACGGCTAAGCGCCCCTTATCGTCCAAGTTGATGGAACTGATGCCCCGAAACAAAAACCCTCCTGAACCCCTAAAAAAACCCAACTTTTTACCGTATTACGCCACTTTTTACCACTTTTCGGCTCACTATAGAGTTCAACGGAACCTTAGTCAATACCCGTTTCAATTAAAATCTTTCTTTTTTGACAATGACTTACAAATGGAATCAGGAAATAATTTAAGGAAACTTAGGCGTGGTAAGAAAACCTCATGTTTAATCAACAAACTGTATTGATTATTAAAAACAATGTTGAAATAAAAAGTGCAGCCGCCTTATTAGGCAGAAAAAATAACAAACAAATCGAATGGTTGGCCGGGCAGCCTGGGCGGGATGAGTCTAGCGTTTGGCTTTAGTTGACTTGAGACTTGAGACTTGAGACTTGAGACTTGAGACTTGAGACTTGAGACTTGAGACTTGAGACTTGAGACTTGAGACTTGAGACTTGGGACTTGGGACTTGGGA
>DBNW01000024.1:0-41959 GCA_002299425.1 Methylococcaceae bacterium UBA662
ACAATACAAGGGACGAACTCGAATCTGCCCGTAATAGTGCACAGCAAACGATCGCTGACTTGGGTGAATTAAAATTTGAAATTTATGAGAACTCAATAATCCCGTTTGTAGACAGTTTTTCAAAGATCAAAAACATCAACTTTGATGACAGCAATCTCATTGATACGCGTAACTTACCTCAAGTGACAAAGGCTGAACTTAAAGAAATGAGAGAGGCAGTTTTAGAAATAAAGGAGGTTGTTGGCGGGGGAATTGCCGCTCTAGGTTCTGGAGGTTTAGCTGGCTTGGCCGCATACGGTAGCGTGGGTTGGTTAGCTACTGCATCAACAGGTACCGCGATCAGCACACTCAGCGGTGTAGCAGCAACCAATGCCACGTTAGCTTGGCTAGGTGGTGGCTCCCTTGCTGCGGGAGGTCTTGGTATGGCGGGTGGAATATACATTCTCGGTGGTATAGTCGCTGGTCCGGTTTTAGCCGTGGGTGGAATGATGTTGGCATCAAAGGCTGAGGCGGCAAAACATGACGCTTATTCCAATTACGACAAAGCAAAACTTGCGGCAGAGGAGATGAAATCAGCAACAGTAGCAACAAATGGTATTCAACGTCGTTTCAGCGAAATTAACTCCGTATTAAACGCACTGAATGATAGATTTATGCCATTACTTGCTTCACTAGAAGCGTTGGTTTTGTCGAACGACAGCTATTCAACGTACTCGGAAGCGGATAAAAAAGGAATTTTTATGGCGGCCTCCCTTGCTAAAACAATTAAGTCTGTATTGGAAACTCCGCTAATTGACGACACTGGTGCGCTTACGCACGAGTCCAGTGAGGCCATTGAACTTGCAGAAGAAGCACTTGCCGTTGTTGTGTAAGGTCATGTGTATAAGTTTACTAACCTGTTATTTTTAGGTAACGAAATGGCTGGTTCCAATAGAGATACAAAGTTTGATGCGGTAGCCGGTGGCTACCTATCCGCGCACCTTACACAACGCTTTACTGAAAGAACATTCAGCATTTTCAATAATTCTGACCGGCTTATTGAACTGGCTGAAAAATGGAAAAACCTTGCCGCTGATAAGGCTCAAGGCCACATATTTGAGCAGCTTGAAGTTATCAAATTTAACTTTGACGCCTTAAATAAAGACAGTGACTTGTTCGCCAAGACAACCGCCAGCATGGGTCTTCCTCATGATAAGGTTGATATAGTAATCAAAAGAGGGCAGACAATTGTAAGAGAAGTACAAGCCAAGTCCTGTAATAGTGCTGCAAGAAGCGCTTTTGCCTTATCTGACGCAGAATATAAAGAAATGCAGAGGCTTGCACCAAGCGATCAAATCGAAAAAATTAAGGATTTGTTAAAAAAACGCATTGATTCTGGAACGCTCAAGGCTCAGGATTATGAACAAACATTGCGTAATATTAAAAAATCACTAGAACATGAAAACGTTTCTTCCCCTGGCACTACATACCAAGAATCGTTAGATAGCACTAATGTTAAAGTGGCGGAAAAAGTCGCCGATGACTTCAAGTTAAAGTCAGCATTAACCGATATGCACGAATCCGGGAAACGTGCTGGCAATATCGGCGCGTTAGCTACAGGAGGTATAAGCGCGATCAGTGGTCTGTATTCCCTACATAAAGGCGAAATTGAAGTTGGTGAGCTTGTTTCTCGCGTTGCTGTTGATTCTGCAAAAGGTTATGCGACAGGGTATGTTGTGACAGCAATGAGCAAAGGGCTTACTCACACAACTACCTATTATCTTGGGGAATCTGTTGCCCGTACGTTTGCACGATCCAACGCTCCTGTTGCTATTGCCTCAGGTGTTGTTAATGCAAGCAAATCGCTTATTTCCTATTTAAATGGCGAAATCGATGATGAAAGGCTGCTAGAGGAAATCAGTCATACAGCCATAACAAGCACATCCTCTTTTTATTATGGAGCCCTTGGGCAAGTGGCAATACCAATTCCTGTTGTTGGTGCTATGGTGGGCGCCGGAGTAGGTTATTTCATTGGAAACATATTGCATCAGTCGGGATTAATTGCGCTCGGCGATAGCAAGGTTGTCAAAGAAGCTAAAGAAAGGCGTCGTGCTGTTCAAATAATGTGTTTGGCTGCTATACCAGAAATACAAAAAAACCGCCTTGAATTAGAAAATTACCTAGAATCTTATTTTTCACAAAGGAAAAACGAATTTTTAGGGTCTTTCAATATGCTTGATAACGCATTGTGTAGCTGGAATCCCGATGATTTCGTCTCTGGACTTGAACGAATAAACAATCAATTCGGTGCAAGCCTACAGTTTAAATCTTTTGCGGAGTTTGATGGCTTTATGCGTTCAGATGAGGCTTTTGAGTTTTGATGGGCTGGCGTTGATTGAGTAAACGGTTAAATTTTTTGGTGGCAATCCGGTTTTAGTGGCTGCCCCATGCCCAACAAGTCCGTCAAAGGGATTTAGGGGTTCGCCGCCCGCGCAGCAGATCCTCCCTTGGTCGCCATCGGCTACACCAGACATTACGGGTCTTCCCTACGCCTTAAGTTAATCAAGTTTTGTCGAAAGCAACAATTTGAACGGATAAATCCGCTGCAAAAAAACGCAGTTATCCCACGAGCGGTTAACCATTGCTTTGTTCAAATCGGCCAGTAAGTCCGGCAATGAAAAATAATTTTGCGGGTGGGTTAGCGGGCCAGTAGGCAATTGGCGGCAAAATGCCTCGGCTTTGACTTGCCAGCGCTCCAGCTTAGGTTTTATATCTTGGATTTCTTGGTCGACGGCTTCAGCCGGTTTATAGCTAGGAAACAGATACGGCAACAGAAAACACGCTTCCAGCCAATAGTTTTCAGCTTTTAGTGCCGCCAATGTCGGCAGCAACCCATCGCGTTCGCTGTGTCCGGCTAGGTAACGGGCGAGGTTGATCACGGCGACAGGCAACACTTTTTCCCCGCGCTGTGCCGTCAATTCGTTGTGCGTTTGCGCCCACAAATCGGCCAATTGTTGCAGTTGTCCGGTGCGGTAAAACCATGCGGCGCGGCCCATGGAGAGGTAAGGGTTAAAGCGCTTGTCGCTGTACAGTTCCGCATCGTCGTAATGGCTTTCGGCGGCGGCAAAATTCTGTAGCAACACATGGATATGGCCTAAATAAACGGCGGTTTGGGCATCGGGTTCGGTGTTCTTAGGCAGGCGTTGTTGTTGCAGTTGCCAGGATGTTTCAAAAGCGGCCCGGGCTTCATGATACCGGCCTTGCCTTGCCAGGTTTTCCGCCAAACGGCCATAGCTTTTGAACAATTCCGGTTCGTCGGCATGTTCCTGAATCTTGATCGCCTGTTTTGTCAAACCCTCCGCCGCCGCCAAATAACCGATGTCGGTCAACACGCTGGCACAGGAACGGCACAGGCGTGAGCGGTTGGTTTCGTCCAAGTTTCGGGGTTGATGCCATTCTTTGCCGTAGTGGTCGAGCGCGGCCTCCATGTCGCCCCGGTAATAGGCCAAACGCCCGAAGTGATGGTGCCACATGCCGGCCACTAAATCGTCGGCATCCAAGCCCGGCAACCGCTCCGCCAAGGTTGTTAACGCAGCTTTTTGCCGCGCCAACAGTGCGTTAGCGGCTTGCATGTCGTTCAGTTCACTGAGCCGATACACCGCCTCGCCCCAATACACTGCCGCGCAGGTGGCGGGCAGGTCATCGGCGGATTCGCCCACAAACCTTGCCCACAGTTGCTCCATTTGCTCTTGATTGCCGCACGCAGCACGCAACGCCGTTAAGGCGGTTAGCAGCCTGAAACCCAATTGGATCAGGGATGATCCGGTGTTACGGCTGTGCGCTAGGGGGCCTCGTTCAAAAATAACTTGCCGCGCC
This sequence comes from Methylococcaceae bacterium UBA662, assembly GCA_002299425.1. Taxonomy (GTDB): domain Bacteria; phylum Pseudomonadota; class Gammaproteobacteria; order Methylococcales; family Methylomonadaceae; genus Methylovulum. The sequence goes on from DBNW01000024.1 coordinate 3,856, forward strand.
GCTTGCAGCCAACTGTTCATAATGCCGTTACCGACAAACAAACCCGGCTGGTCCAGAAACGCGAAAAAAATGCCTTCACGCATTAAAGAACGCTGGTCAGGCCGTTTCATGAACCGGTTAACCGGTTCATCTGCGCGGTACGGGCTTTGCCCCAGGCTTTTACGAGGCAATAGGCGCAAGCTGAACAGCAATTCGGCTTTCAGGGCCAGCTCAAGCTGCGCCGGGTCAGTGCCCAACTCCCACTTATGCCACGGTGCAGGCAAGGATTCGGGTTGCCAACGCAGATTTTCCTGTTCCAGCCTTAGCGTGCTGTCACCGGAGCAGTCTGTTAGCCATTCAGTAACCGGATTCATTGCTGCCACGGGGCTACTGGCCAGTTTTAGTTGAATGCTGACCGCGCTAGGGACGGCCACCGTCCGGCAGGGCAAGCTAGGCCAAGGCGAAGCCAGGTGACGCTGACATATCCAACTCATCGCAAATACTCCTTTAACGGCCCAAAATGGACATTGGGCCTATCGCCCAATGCAAACAGCTCCGCCCACTGGGCGTTTTGCTGGACATACAGCAGCGACGCGCCCAGATCGGCCAGGCCATCCCAAGTGCTTTTGGGTGCGTAAGGAACGCGCGCATCGCGCACCGCCTCGCCCAGCACTTTGGCCTGAAAACGCTTGTCCCAACCGCCGTTAGGCCAAACGCGGTTCAGATTGCCAATCAAGCTGTCACGCAACGTTGATAAAAAGCGGCGGCTGTCCATTTCGGCGCGGTTGTTGGTATTCAAAGCGTCTTGCAAGCCGCTACGGGTCGCGGCAACCGTGTTAAGGTTCTCACTGCGCGGCCCAAAGCCCAGCAGCAACTCGTCTTGTTGCCCCAAAAACGGCAGCACTAAAGCCACCAAGGCAGCGTAAGCTTTGGCCAAGGCACAGGTGGCGTCTTGGCTGTGGGTCAAGCGTTGGTACAATTCGGCGTGACTGGCATGAAAACCCAAGGTCATGAGCTGCTGGTGACCGGCCAACCAGCCCAAGTTTTGCCGCAATTCTTCGTGCAATTCCTGGGATAACCCGTCGGGACCTAACTTAAAGGCATCGAGGGCATGATGAAAGGTGCTTTTCGCTGAAAAGCCAGGCAAATGCTGCAACGGTTGCGCCATCCGTTTGGCCACGGATTGGCCGGCAATGGTTTCTTTGAGGGCGCCTTGCCAGGCATCCGTGCGAGCCAAGATCAAAACCAAGCCGCGCTTGCCATCCCTCGTGGTTTCAAAATCCCAACTGCCGGTTTCGTCGCCAATGGCCAGCCAACAGTGCTGGGAATTATTGCTGTTACGATTAATCATACATGCCCTTCAGTTACAGCGGCAGTAAGCCGCAGTCAAGCAAGGCCTCGGCACTTGCCTGTCCCGTTAATAACACTTCACGCTCCAAGTGTTGCCGTTGCGCGGTCTCACCCAGCCAGTCAATGCCGTACAAGCCGGCGTTAACCAACGGTTGCAACGCCTCCTGGCGTTGGCTTTGGAAACGCTCCAAAGCCCCCCTCGCCTCGGCCTGGTCGCCGACCAAGGCATGGAAGGCGGCCAGTTCCAAGCAATACCGCCCGCGTGTCAACCCGGAAACGGCCTGTGACCAATGTTGGCCGTCGCCACTGGCCAACCGGTGGTAAACCAAAATAAAGCCATACGGACCGGGGTCTTGGCGGCTGATTTGGGCTTTACAAGCCGGTAAGAACGGCGATAACCGGTCGGCTTTCCCAGCACAGCGCCATTGCCACACCGCCAACGCCCGCAGCAAGTAAGCGCGGTTGTCATTGCCGCTGCCAAATTCGGCCATGCCTTGCAGGCGCAACCAAACCGCATCGGCCAGTGCCTCGGCCTCAGGGCGCATGAACCACGCGTTGGCGTATAACAAACAGGCCAGCTCGCGGCTGTCGTCGCCATCGACCTGTCGCCGTTTGTCCTGCCAACAATCCAACGCCGCATCGACATTGCCGCCGCGCAGCGCCAAACGGGCACGGCGGTCGAGAAACTTAAACGCCTGCCGGTCGTCATCGACACAGGCCAAGCTGTGGTCGAGCCGGTCGGCTAGTGTTTGTCCGGCGGCGGGCAAATTCAGGTCGATCAAATCATTCAGCAAACTGCCCAGCAGGTTGATTTCTTGTTGCCGGCCTGGCTTGGCCTGCAAACCTTCAACCAATTGCGCCACGGCCAACGGATAACAGCCATCACGGCGGTACATCGCCGCCATGCCATAGGCCCGTTCCGCCGTCAGTTCGGGGCAGCGCACAGCGAAGCGGTCCAGACGTTTTTTCAGGCCGTGTCTGGCGGCATGGTCGTGTTTTTCCGCGAAAAACAAAGCCAGCGGCAACAGCCAACCGGCCGTCAACGGCCAAATATCGACGTTTTGCACGGCTGTCAAAAATGCCATCGCCGCCGCCCTGTCATCAGCAATGGCGTTAGATAACGCCGTCACCGGATTCAGGTCACTTTGGAAAAAGGCCAACGTGTTTTGGTCGTATTCGTGCAACGCCACCGCGCCGTAATAGCGCAACCAGCGCACCCCGCCGCGTTCGTCAACGCAGCACTCTTGCCACTGCCAAAGCCGTTGGTAAGGCAGTTTAGCGGCAGAACCGGGGGATTCCTGCAACCAGCTCTCCAAAAAACCGGCCATCAACGCCGCATTCATTAGGCCATGACCGCAAATCACCGCCCGTGCGCCGCGTTCTAGGCAGCGCACGGCCAAGTCGTGGACAGTGCCGTGGTATGACGCGCAGGCCAAAACCAAGACCTCCGGTGGCAAAGTCGCCGGTAACTCAAGTGGCCAAACCACGCCGGATTTGTCCAACAAACAAACACCCTCGCTCTCGCCGCCGTGGGCGATGATGACCAGGCGGGCAAAATGGCCGACATCCCTACCGCGACGCACCTCGTCCTCGATTTGCTCGCGCTTAAAACGCCGCTCCCCCCGAAGCGAACCCCACAGTTTGGCAAACTCCGACCCCGGCCATTGATCCCAAACTAAACTCTCGCCGCCGTCATCAACCGGCTGTCCGGCCCTCTTGGCATAACGGACTACCCGTAACCAGGTGTCCAATTTTTGCCCCCGCCAAGTGAGGGTTTCCCAGGCCAAGGTGTGCCAGGCGCGGGGCAGCGACGCATCCAACAGCAAAACACTGGCCTGCTGCGAATGCGCTTCCAGCCAATCCCATAACGGCTTGGGCAATAAATGGGCGGCATCAATGCCGCCCGTTTGGGTTTGTTCGTGGGCAGAAGGGTTGGGTGGCACTGGCAAACTGCCCAAGCCAGCATGGCCGGTAGGCGATAGCACCTGCAGAGCACCCTGTCGGTCTTGCCAAACCCACAGTGCTGCTAAGCCGTTCATGTCAGGGTCAATGGCAATTCGACCACCCGCCCATCAGGCCATTCGATGCGCAAGCGATTGTCGCCGTAAAACCTCAGCCCGGAGTACTCTAAAGGCCTCGTGCCGGCCTGCAAAACCGTGCGGAGGGCAAACTCACCCCCGTCAACGAGCGTAACCGTCAACGGCGTTTCACCCCCGTAACTGAGACATACAGCGATCTGGCCACCGAGCTGGCTCAAGGTGAGCTGCAAATCCTCCTGCAAGCTCAACAACTGCACGTTTTCCCCGGTCTCCCCGGTCTCCTCGCCCATCGCAAAAGCAACGACCGGCAAGGCTTGCGGCGAGATTCCGGTCAGCTTGCGCCAAGCGGCGGCGACCCGGTCGTTCAATGCAGCCAACCAGTCGGGTTCCGGCTGCGAAGCCCGTTGCCAAGCCTGCGCCGGTTCGTTCAACACCGCCGCCCACTGGTGATAAACCTGCTGATAAGCGTAACGCGGGTCATCGTCTTGGCCCAAAGGCGTGCCAGTGACGACAGAAAACCCGTCACCTATCGCCCGCAACGCACACAAGCCGGGCCGGGAACGCGGCATTTGCGGGTCGCCTAGCAAATACTCCAGTGCCAAAGCTTCTACCGCTTGCATCCGCGCCTCGCTCAGCCTACCTACGGCGTAAACGTCGGTTTCAGCAGTTAGATGAAGCTGGGTCGGATTCCACAATTGCACTACCCCACACGCTGGGTCAAACGGTGCATCCTCGGCTTGCAACAGAAAATCCCAAAACCCGGCATACTGCACGTCAGGCGATACCCACCAACCGTGCCATACTTGGCTGTCGTCGTCATAACCGGCCAATAGCGCAACCGCCGGTGTCGGCACGGACGCTAGGCGCACCAACTGCCCACGCTGGGGAGCACGGCCAAAATCGGCGCGGTGCGCGGCGACCTTCTGCCCGATTAATGCTTGGATAAACGCGGGTGGGGCGGGCAACTCGCTGGGCAGTTCCAGCACCGGCTCAGCAGCCGTTTGTTGCAGCAGGTGGACGCGTTGCTGTACGTCAGGGTTGGCTAACGCCGCCTGTTGAATAGCCTGCGGCACGGTCGGGTCAGACTCGGCCAAACGCTGTAGCAGCCCGTCAGGAACGCCAAACAAGCGTTGTTGAATTTGAGATAAAGTCGGGTAAAGAGCAATGCTGAACATAAAATAAAATCCTAATCTATCACTATAAGGATGGGCTAAATGCCATCCGCACTCTGCAACGCCACCAGGCACAGCACCCGCAACGCGACCGCCAGCATCGGATAGTCTTCCAGCGTCAAATTAAGCCTTAACTCACGGGTCAACCAGCGGCCGATCTCGGTGTGGCGGTAATCGGCCGGCAAGCTACGGCATCCGTGCAACACACCCAACTGTTTAACCCGATAATAGGAAGCACTGTGCGGGAACTGCTCCTGCAACTGCGACAACGGCAGCGTTTGCCCGGGGTCGGCGCACTGGTGCCGAATCAACACCTGTTTCTGCCACGTTTCCAGCCCGGCCAAAAACGCCTGTGCCGAAGCGGTCAACTCGGCGCGGCTAAGCCGGTAGTGGGTCAACACCTCCTCCACCTCGTCCTCGGAAAAACTAAACTCCCGGTGATCGGCCACATTTTCGGCAACGGTCTCGCCCTCGTCATCGCCGGCCAGGCTGTCGGTCAACCCCGCACCGCGCCGCGCTTCTTTATCAAACTGATCGTTCACATAGTTACGGAAAAAGCCCAACAGATAATTGCCGCTCATTTCCCGTGCTGGGCTATCCCGGCCCGCCGGCAGCAGCACCTTCTCCAGAAAAAAACCGTTCACATAATCGTCCCGTTCATCCCTAAGACCGTCTAACCAGGCTCTGCGGGCTTTAGTCAGCACCGCCGCAACCAGGCCGTACAATTCGCCCCATTCCGCTTGATCCAGCGTGCCGCGCCGGTTCCATAACGCCGTCAAGCGGGCGTCAAACTCCGCTTTGCCGCTCATGCCGCCCCCGGTTGGTTATTAACCCGGTACAGCCAGTGGGCGATGTTCATGCGCGCGTTTTGCGAAATCACGCCGATTTTGTCGCCCACATTCGGCCATGCCAAGGTTTCATAGCGGCAATACAAATAAGTCGGGCGGCTATCGGCTTGTAGCCAGCGGACCTCGCCGTCGGCCAGCGCGAAAAACTCCCGGCGGGCGTTGTGCCGGCTGGTTGCCGGCAACACCAAAACAAACGCATCGCGGCGGATAACCGACAACGTCGGACGGTGGGCCACTGGCGTTGCCCGGTTGCTGCCGAACTGCAAAAAGCGTTGCGGCGTGGCGAATAAAAAGCCGTCCACGGGATTCAGTGGGGGCATTGCAGACGAAGCGGGGGGTGGGTGTCTCAACATGGCGGTCTTCTTGGCAAAGTTGGTGTCAAAGCTAATACAGCGAACCTGTTCGGTCAATCTAGGCCATCGGCTTAAGAACAGTCAACCGCCCTGCCCTTAATAAACCTTACGGCTTTTAACCGAGGGATTTGAAAAAAAATTGTGCGAAGTCAGCGGGCGGTGTCATCCGGCCGTGACCCTAGGCATGGTTTATGGCAAATGCGCCATGTCACAAAGCCCTATTAGCGGGCGGTGTCATCCGGCCTATTGCTTGGTTAAGGGAAAACAACATGTTTGCGATGTCACAAAGCCCTATTAGCGGGCGGTGTCATCCGGCCTCGATGCACACGCCCATGCGGGCGGTGCACATAACGTCACAAAGCCCTATTAGCGGGCGGTGTCATCCGGCACCCCAACCAGGAGCCCGAAATGAAATTTGCAGCCCAAGTCACAAAGCCCTATTAGCGGGCGGTGTCATCCGGCTTCAAACTCCAGCCCCTCCGCATAGTGTTGGCTGCCCGTCACAAAGCCCTATTAGCGGGCGGTGTCATCCGGCCGTTTTTCTGTTCCCGTCTTTGTAGTTCATTTCGGCAGTCACAAAGCCCTATTAGCGGGCGGTGTCATCCGGCTCATCCCCAGGGGTGTGGGGAACGCTTGCCCGGGGTCGTCACAAAGCCCTATTAGCGGGCGGTGTCATCCGGCTACGTTTTCCCCGGTCATTGGAGGCATGGTCGCTAAGTCACAAAGCCCTATTAGCGGGCGGTGTCATCCGGCAGTTCAGGCCGAGCCGGTTATGTCCTTGCCTGTGCTGGTCACAAAGCCCTATTAGCGGGCGGTGTCATCCGGCCGCCAACCAATCCGGCGTCGTACACCCCCATTCTGCCAGTCACAAAGCCCTATTAGCGGGCGGTGTCATCCGGCAGGAGTCCCCCAGGCTTTTGTTCTTCGGCGTCAGCGTCACAAAGCCCTATTAGCGGGCGGTGTCATCCGGCAGGAACGCGCACTGGCATTTAGAGCTTTCGAAGAGGAGTCACAAAGCCCTATTAGCGGGCGGTGTCATCCGGCAATCCAAAAGAGTTAAATTGTGAAGAGGTGTTTAAATGTCACAAAGCCCTATTAGCGGGCGGTGTCATCCGGCCGTATGTCAAGGCGGCCCTTAATGAGTTTAGGCCGGGGTCACAAAGCCCTATTAGCGGGCGGTGTCATCCGGCTCTCCCCGCTCCAGGCCCGGTCCCATAAGGGCTGCCGGGGTGGGTTTGCGGAACAGCCGGACCAGTTGGCCGGAGACGCGGTATTCTGCCATTGTGTTTTTGTCGTTGCAAGTCAAATCAATATCTTATGTGCTGAGGAGAAAAACGCCCACAGCCCAGACCGGGCGCGGGCTAAAGCGAGCCGCTAAGCTACGGCGTTAGCTTCCGCAGCTAACCGCTCAACCGCCACCAATGCGGGGCGGCCTCGGAGTCATCGAGGTAGCGGGCCCACTGTGCGGTTTGGCGGGCAATCAACTGCCGGTAACTGCTTTGTTTCCCGCGCCATTGTTTGGGCTGTTGCAGCAACTGTTCCCACGCTTTAATGTACCTACCACGGCAACCGTCTTGCAAGCGGCATTGCCCGTCGCGGACGGCAAAATCCTCGGCTTGGAAATGCGCACTCAGCAGGCGCACGGCCAAGCGGTCCACAACCGGCCGGAACGGCTCCATTAAATCCAACACCAAAGCCGGTTGGTCGCCATCGCTGGCATGAAAAAAACCGGCGTAGCGGTCTAGGCCGTATTGGTCAACCGTGGTGGCCGCCTCGCTTTGCAGCAAGGCATAGCCAAATGATAACAAGGCGTTGACCGGGTCGGGGGCGGGGCGTTGGCGGCCCGGGAAGGAAAAAAGCCCCCCCTGTAATTTTGCCGCCAAACCGGAAAAATAATGTTTGGCGGCCTGGCCTTCGTAGCCGCGCAAGCTGTCGAGATTGTCGGCGTGGGGGGCTTGGTCGGCAAAAGTCGCCACGCTGTCGGCGTCGGGCACGCACCAATCGTCCAGCACCCGTTGCTGGTTGCGGATTTTTGCGACAACCAGAGTTTTGGCCAGCCACAGGCGGCTGTCGGGGGCTTTCAGGAGCTGGTATTGGGCCGCGCGCCGGTGGACTTGCCCGTGGCCGGAGCTGGCCGGTTGCAAATGCCCCCGTAAGTAGCCGCTTTGGCTGCAAAAAGCGGTGGCAATGCCTTGCCGGAACAGTTCGCTGATGGCGGCACCGCTAAAGTGGGCGGTGGTGGTGACGGTGATGCGCTGCACTTGCTGAATCGGGTAGACCTGCTCTTGGCCGTCGGTTTTCTGGATGACCAGCCGGTTGTTGCGGATGCCAACCCGGCTGCCGGGGTGGTCTATGTACAAGTGGTTGACAAGGGTCATTCGGCTATCCAACAGAGTGGGTCAATGGGAGAGGGTGATAACAACGCGGTCTGCCCGGCATGAACCAGAAAACAATGCACGCGCTCATTTTCGGCCAACGGCACTTCTTTCAGTTCGCGGCTCAGTTGTTGCCGCTGCGCGGCACCGGTAACCGGGCAGTAAAACACGGATTCTTGCAACGGCGTCCCGTATGCTGACAAGTGCTTGAACAACAGGCGGCGCTTGCGGTTGTCGCTGATGTCATAGGCGACCACCAAGGCGGGGGACGCATTCATGCACGGTTCTCCTCGCCAAACCAGCAATGCAGGCGTTGCCGGGCTTTTTCTTGGGTTTCGGGCGTGATGTACAAGGCCACTTGCGCCAATGCCGCCAGCAATACTGACATGTCGTCGCTGTAGCCGAGTGCGGGGAGGGTGTCCGGAATCAGGTCGATGGGCATGATGAGGTAACCCAAGGCACCGTATATTATCGCCTTGGCCTTTGCCGGCACGTTCGGGTCTTGGGCTGTATAGTAGAACCACAAGGTTTTTTCGGTCAGTTCCTTACCGAGTGTGCTGGCCCAACGTTTGAGTTTTTCCCAAAACGAGGCGTCGGTGTATGCAAGGGCGTAGTTGATGGTCATGCGGAACTTGCTCATATCAGTCTCTTTGCAGATTGTTGTTTGGTTATGTCAAAGTCGCGGGCGGCGCTCTAACCGAACGAAAAGTCAGTCGGATAACGATTTGTAAAGCTTATAGCCGCCAATCCCGGCGGTAGCGATCAACGCGGCAGGCCAAGCGGCCGCACCCGCCAAAGCGACTATGCCGCCGGCCATGCCGGCACCGCCTGCGGCCAGAGAACCACCACCTAGCGCGGCCAACGCCGACGTGGAAGCCGCCGCCCCCGCAAGTCCTGCGGCTTCGGCGGCGACCACGTTGCCAATGCCCGATAAAACAGCGGTGCAAACGGCGACATAGGCTGGGGTGTGCTCTTGCGTACTCATACTGGCTCCAAAAAAATTGATCTTATGTGCTTCTATACGGCGGAAATCGCCGGATTTAAAACGGTTCCGTTAACCTTGCGCTTACCCTTGCGAACCTAGCCGGTCGATTTGACTTTCCAGCAGGGTGAGTTCGACATAAATGTCTTCAAACGCGCGTTGTAGTAATTGCCGTTGTTGGTTTAGCCGGTCGAATTCGGCCGTTAACACGGCGGCAAGTTGGGTGAGCATCCGCTGTTCGATAATCAACTTGGCTCTGACCGATGGCAGAAAAACAGTCGCTAGCCTAAAGTTATTAGTCTTTTGCTGGCTTTCCACATCCGCGCGATGGCTTTGGGCTTCGGTTAATTGGGCGCGGCATTCGGCTAGTTGTCGGTGGATGATGCCGGCCTTGCCGCGTACACACATGCGCTCATCATCAAAACGCTGGTATTCCGCAGCTCGACGGACTTGTTCCAGATGTTGCTCTAGTTTCTGGCGTTCGCGCTCGGCTTCGCGCTCGGCACGCTCAAGGTCTTCCCGATAATCGCTTTCCGCCTCTTCTTCCATCCACTCGCCAATTACATGGGCAGCGGCAACAACGGCTGTTACGCCAAGCGGTAATAGAAACCACATGATTATTCTCCTTGCTTTTGCCAGTTGAAGAAGGGGGTCGCGCTAGGCAGTTGGGCTGGCTGCGATAGGGTTTGTAGCATGCTGTCTAGACTTTGTTGTGCCTTGTTATCGACGTCGGCGATTTGTTTGCCGATTTCACAAACCATTTGCACCAACAGTTGCTTGTGTTCAATCGCTAGGTCCGGCGACAGCATGGCGTTGACCGTATTTGCCCGATGCTGCATCAGTTCTAGCCGGTTTTGGCGGCGGTCGTTCTGTTCGTTGCCGTAAGCCTGTAGGCAGCTTTTCAGCTCAGCTTGCCGGCATTCAAGAGCGGCTATGTGTTCTTTCAGTGTGTTGTTGAGATAGGCGTGCGCCAGTTTGGCTTGCTCGCGCATGCGCTCAAGTTCGGCTTCGATGCGCTTGGATTCGGCGCGATACTCCAAGGTGCGGTTATAGGCATCGAACAGACCGCCGACCGGGTTGAGTTTTTGCAAAAGTCCGACCATTCCAGTGGCTTCGCTGGCAGGAAGAAGGGAGGTGCTGATGTTGGACAATTGGGTGGCGATGGCGTTGATCATGGATTGATGGCTCCGTTTTTCCCTGTTGATTCGTTTCATGAGGTTCTTGCGTTAGGGTTATTGGTAATTACGCGGCTGTTGACCCAATTTAAAAACTTTTTTGCTTGTTTGAAAATTGCGGTAGTTACCCAGTAATACGGCGGGGCAAGTGGCGTTTTAAGATTTATTTTGCTCCCTCCGATGGTGCCGTAGTTGGCCTTCCAAACGACAATTTGAAAATACCGCGTGTCCCTTGGGGTAGTGGGCTGCTGTGCGGGGGAAACAATTAAATTAAGCAAATAGGCATTGCTCTCGTATCATTAGCAGCCAGTCTAGGGGTGGGTTCGGCGTTTTAATGGCCGGATAGCCAAATTTTTTTAAAAAGCGACGCATTAAGCCGTAATGGTGAGCAATGGTGCGCAGGGGTACTGCTTTTTGAATGGGATATTTGTAAAGAGGAGCGATGATGACGTTACTGACGATCACAAAACCGCAATCAGCCGTTTTTGAACTAAAAACGCTAACACCGTTATACACCGGCGGTATCGGCCAAAACGGCGAGCAATTGCACCCGTCCGGCTTGTTAGGCAGCATCCGCCATTGGTCATGCCTAGTGGCCAAAGCTTTGGACGATAGAGGGTTTGAACAGCGGGTGTGGGGCAAGGCGGGCGATTCGCAAAAAGATACCCAGGCCAAGGGTGTGGCGGTGCGCTGGGATGGCAGTGGCTTAAAGCTGTGTCCCCTGCCCCAAAGGATTCAAGTCAACCCTAACAACAAGGGCTGGTTTTTCAACGACGCATTGACCGGACCGTGCCGCCTAACCTTGACCCGTCGCGCCATCAGCGATGCCGACTGGCAAATTTTGTTGTTGGCACTGCGGATTCAAATCCGCCACGGCATGTTGGGGGCGAAAGACCAGTTTGGTTTGGGGGTGGTAGGGTGTGATGCGTTGCCGGGGGTGCAGCCGTTGTTGCCAACAACGGTGGCCCGCCCAGCTCAAACCGACACCTTGTGGCACACGGCGTTTTTTACCGTACCCTTGACCAAGCCCGGAGTGAAGAAAGAAGAGCCAGAAAGGGAAAACTGGCATAAAAAAATCGAACTGGGCCTAGGGCTGCGTTATGCCCTGCGTCATGCCTTGCGCGGCGACCCCGACACCCCAGCCGACAAAAATCTGCGCCACCAAATGTTGGGTGCCCTCAACGAACACGGCAGTGCAGTCAATGTTTCAGCGGCCTATCCAGCGGGAAACCCGGGTTCTCTGTTGGAGGCGCGGGTGGTGGTGCAGCTTAAACCGGAACAAAGCGAACAACGGACAAAATCTATGAAAAACTTCAACGCGGCGTTGCAGAATCCTGACCTAGCAGACAACTGGCGCAGCGGCAAAATTACCTACCAATGGGGCGGCAACATCGGCGACAACCCCGACAGGCATCACTTCAAAACCCTTTCCGAATGGGTCAACCACTTAGCGGGAGTGCCAGCATGAGCTTTGACTTTTTGGCGGACGACCGTATCAGCAAGCTGTTTCCGCAACATTCCTGGCAAATTAAAGGCCATCACCTTAAGCGCGAGGCGTTGGCCATCAGCGATATGGACGGGTTTATTAAACGTTACGGCGAACCTGACAAGCCCGAAAAACGCAAAAAATTAGCACAGGACATCAGCAAAAACCCGTTGGCGCATTTGCGATCTTTGTATTTGCGCGAGGAGTTCATGGCCGAACTGGACGCCAACCAGCGCGGCAAGGCCAAAGCCCGCGATGTCGGCAGCGGCTGGCAAGCTTTGGAAAAAACCGGGGCGATGGCCAACGTGCCGTTGTCGGCCTTGCCCACCGGCAGCGCCGTGTGGACGCTCAGGTGTCAACTGTTGACCCCGTTGCTGACCGGCGACGACGACCCGTTTTATCTGTTCGACAACCCGTTACGCAAAGACCATATTTTCAACGTGCCGTATTTGTCGGCGGCGGCCATCAAAGGCTTGGCGGCAGATGCTTACCAGCGGGCCTTCCCGGGCCAAGTGGCGTGGGAGACGCGCGGCCAGAAAGACCCGGAGCGGACCATGCACTTGCGTAACGAAGACTCCCATGCCCGGCGCTTGTTCGGCGTGGCCAGCGACGACAATCAAGCCGATAGCCTGCGCGGGCGTCTGCATTTCAGCCCGTTATGGCTGCGCTGGGTGCAGTATCTGGTAATGAACCCGATGGATGAAAAAAAAGGTGTCGGCACAATGCCTATTCAGTTTGAAGCGGCCGCGCCGTTCGACGAAAAAGCTAAGCCGGTGACGCTGGAGCTGCGTGGTTTTTATTTCAACCCCTTGGGCGCTGACGGCAGTGATGAGACTGCGGTCCGCGCCGACCTGTCCCGGTTTATCGCCGCGTTGGCGCATTGGTGGCCGGTGTTGGGCTTGGGCGCGAAACGCTTGGCCGGTTATGGGGCCATTAAGCCTACCGACATTGAAGTGACGGCCAAAGGTTGGCGCAATTGGCCGGACAAGCCGCTAAAAAAGGAAGGCCCGCAGGCATGGTTGGACATGGCGACGAAAATCGCCGGGGAGCAACCATGAAAGCCACTGAAATGGACAAAGCCCCTCAGGAATTGGTATTGGCCGCTGAAATCGGCGGTTTTCTGCACGATTTGGGTAAGTTGTTGCCGGATTTTGCCGAGGAAACGACGGGTGGCAAAGACAAAAATTTGAGCGACTTAGCCAAAAAACAAGCAAAAATCAAAGCGGCGCACGGGGCGATTTTGGAAACCGGGCGGGTTTACCCGGCTGCCGAGCAGCAGGATGCCGAAACCAAGACGCTGTTAGCTCGTTTGTTAAGCGACTCGGTTTGGCAAGCCAAATTGGCCATCCCCGCTGCTTGGTGCCAGCACAACACCATACAAGCCAAAGGCTTAGGGGCGCCGTTACGCCAGCATCATGCCGAAAATAATTTTCCCAGTGACCAATTGAGTTTATTAGGCGACATTTACAGTTTCGGCGCCGACATCCGCGACTCGGCCTTAGATAAAGGTTCCGGCAAATGCACAGGCAATAAGCAAAGCCAGCCTTATGCCTGGATCAGCGATAGCTTCGGTCATCCGCAACAGCCTTACCGTACCGAAACCTTGGTGCAAAATTGGCAACAAGCGGTGAAAATCATAAACGGCCTGTTCGGCGAACCCGGCCGGGATGTCGCTGTTTTGAAAGTGCGGAATCGGCTTAACCAAGAACTCAAACCCTTGTTTAAGCAAGCCTTAGGCGAGACCCGTCGGCCCACCAACGACGTGACCCTCTTCCACCACAGTTTTTCCGCTGCCAGCCATTTCAAGGCGGCCATGGCCGAAGGCGTTTTGCGGGAGGATTTTAGCCGCTGGCAAGATAAAGACGGGTTGTTTGCTCTTGGCAAACTGGGTTTGGTGCGTTTCCGCTTGTTGGGCATCCGCTGGCAGTGGCAGACGCTTACCCGGGGCGTGTTGCGGCCCGTGGCCTTAGCCAGCCTTAGTGAGGCCCGCCGCCAAGCTGAACAGAACTTACAGCGCTTGTTTGAGGAAACTTATCCGGTCGGCAATATCATCTACCGCGACGATGACGGCGTACTGGTGTTGGTGCCGGGGTTTTATGAGGACTTGGGCGAAGCCGCTGAACAAGCATCGGAACGCTTGTTTGTGGAACGTCTCATCGACCCGTTGCTGCCGGACATCGGCTTGTGCCTAAAAGACCTTGGCTGTGGCGTTGATTTTGCGCTGCATTGGAGCGGGCCGTCGTTGTACTTAACCGATTACCCGCAGGCCCTAGGCATCAACAGCGACCCTAAGCGGCAACGCTTCGGGCAAGTCGGTTTGGATGACCTTAAAGCCTTATGGCGAACCGCGCCGCAACGCTATCCGGGCCAACAAATCGCTATTTGCCCGCAATGCGGCCTGCGCCCGGCAACCACCCGCGAGCTGGCGGTATCAGAAAGCACGCTTGACAATCAAGTCTTATGCGATGTTTGTCAGGATTTTAGCGATGAACAAGCGAGGGCCTTGCGCCACGGGAACGCGGAAGAATTATTTGGCATAAAGCCCAAAACCTTCAATCTGCAAGCCATCAGCCAACAGCGCAATGGCAGCGAAAACGGCCGCATGGTGCTGGTGTCGGTGCAAGTTGATGCCGCCACCATAGCCAGTGGCGAGGCGTTGATCACGCAACTGGCCAGGCCGGTGGCGCAATTAGTGGCTAAAAAAAAATTAAAACGGTTGGCTAATCGTCTGGGCGAGAAATTTGAAAAAATCTTAAAAGCTCTGCGTAACAATAGCGAAACAGAGTTCAACCAGGTCGATGAAGCCTTACGGAAAAATCTTGGCGATTGGATAGGCGATGAATACTGGCTTAAGGACAACGATGGCCGCAGCCAGCAAAAGAACAAATTGGCCAAGGCATTGGAAGTTGCCGAAAACTTTTTCTTGCGCGAAGCCATCCCCGAAGGCTTGGGGCTATGCCGCCATGACGGCGACCGTCTGGCTTTGTTCGCCCAGCGCAAGCACGCCTCACCCGCCCGCTTGCAACGGCTGTGGGATGATCTGGAAGAGCTATGGCGCGAATGCGTGAACGAAGTGGGAAAAAGCTGCGACGGCTATTTGATGCCGTTGTCGCTGGACGCACGCGGGGTGCGTTTTATCGTGTCCGCCAACGATGCCAGTGATGTCTTGCTGATGCTGCAACGGCGGTTGCTAACGCATTTCAGCAAAGTGCGCGGCGGCCTGCCGGTGCATGTGTCAGCCTTGGCGTTCAAGGCCAAGTTTCCGCTCTATATCGCCATGGATGCCATCTATCGGCTGGAACAGCGGGGCTTAAACCCAGGTACCCGCTGGCAAACGTGGACGGTGCTGGCTTGCCAACACGATAAGGCGAAAAAACGCGTCCGTATTATGTGGCAAACCCCGCAAGGCCCAGTGGATTGGACGGTTGATCTCGACTGCGGCGACCCTAACAAAGAAGACATCTGGCATCCGCATGTGGTGTGCACCAGTCGCCGAGAAGGCCCCAAACGTATGCTCCATGTCAGCCGTTTAAAGGCCGGTAATGAAGTGGCCGTGCCGGTATCAACGTTCGATTTTTTGACCTTAGAAGGCAGTGCCCGCCGTTTTGACATCCATTATGACGGACTAGGCCGCAGGCCACATTTTGTGCTAGGCCACCCGGGCCGCCCATCACATTTGTTAGAGCAAATGCCGGAGCTGCTAGACCCGACCGCCAACTGGGCGGCCAAGACCGGTTGGAATTCCAGCCAGTTAAAAGGCTTGTACGGGCGCATGGTGGAAACCTACGAGGCCTGGGTGCGGTTGGCGGTTAATGACGAACAACGCCAACACGGTTGTTTAGCGTGGCACGCGCACATCAACGACGTGCTGGGGCGTTATCTGCCGGGCAAAGACAACGCCCCGCTGCGCTGCGACTTACTGGCGGCGATAAAAGATGGCCGTTTTTTCGATGCGGTGGAATGGAACACGTATATTTGCAAATCAAAACCGACCCAAACCCCAATGGTTGGGGCAACACTTATTCCGGATTAACTTCATGAAATCACATCCTTTGTTTTTGTACGCGCTAGACCCCACCCATATCGGCGCCGGCGGCTATCGGCTGGGGCGGGTGGACAACACCATCATCCGCGATGCGGCCACGCAGTTGCCGAAAATTCCCGGCAGCTCGCTGAACGGGGCGTTGCGGGCGGCGGCGATTTTCTCGCTTGAAGATGAAGCCGAACGCGATCAAGCGCAAAAGTATGCCCGCCATACCTTGGATCAGGGCAACCAAGCGCGCAAAGACCACAAACGCGGCAGCGAAGACCCGGTGGCGAAAATTTTCGGCTTTGCCGAGGGCGACCCCGAAGGCAGTTCACGGATTGGCCTGCTCAGCGTGCGCGATGCGGAAATACTGGCTTATCCGGTGCCGACCATGATGGGACCACGCTGGGTGACCACGCCGTTTTTGCTGGAGCGGGCCGGTTGTACGGTTGCAGCGGCGTTGCGTCCGGCTTCGGAAGAAACCCTTTTTGTCCAAGACAGCGGTGGCAGCGTGGAGCGTCTCAATCTGGGTTGGCTGTTGCTTTCGGCGGAAAAGAAAACCTTGCCATTCCCCGCATTTGACGGCCAGCCGGCTTTGGATTTTGTCAAGCAAAACCTAGTCATCGTCCATGACAATCTGTTTCCAGCGTTGGTCAATTCCAACCTGGAAACCCGCACTTCGGTGTCAATTGATTTTGCCAGCGGCGCCGGTGCCGACGGTTTGTTGTTTACCTACGAGGCCACGCCGCGTGGCACACTGTTTCTCGGCCAGTTGGATTTTGACGATCGGCGTTTTCCAGCACTTTACCCGCAAGCATTTGCGCGGGTCAGCAAAGCCTTGCAACTGGCCAGTGCTTTAGGTTACGGCGGCATGACCACGCGCGGTTTTGGCCGCATGACCGCTATTTTGCGGGAGGCCGTGTCATGTTGAATTTGGAACCATTAGCGGCACAAAGCGCGGCCAGAATGGTGAGCGGCAATCCGCCTAAAGAGGCCGAAAATCTGATTACTAAGGCAGCAGCGGTGCTGGCTGAACAAGGCGTTTATGCGTTTGGCCTGTTTTTGGCTAGCCGCAAACGCGACGCTGAACAACGGCCAGCGGCTGATATTGATGCCGCCATCCGCCAGTTGCTGCAACAAGCGGGTTTGGTAGACGAACTGCACCGCATCAGCATGGGCGAGTATTACGGCGGCATTGGCAAGCAACGATCTAATGAAACGCCGACCCATGCCTTGCGGCGTTTGTTGTTGACCAAGCAATTGATGGAGGTGGCGTTGAACTATGGCCGTTACCATGCCAAAGCCCAAGGAGGCGGGGCATGAGCGACTCTAACTGGCAGTTTGCCGCCTTCCGCCTGCACCTGCAAAGCCCGCTGCATGTGGGCAGTTGGCGGGCGGGAATGGTGGCGCAGACCCACCGTTTCGTGCCCGGGCATATTTTTAGCTATGCCCTCGCCTGCGCCTATGGCCGGGCCTTAGGCGCAAGTGCAACCAATTTCCAAACAGCGTTGCAGGCTGTCATGGCGACGATCCGTTTTGCCCCGGCGTTTATTACACGGGACGGGACATCGCTCTTGTTTCCGCACCGTGATAGCAAAATCATCGAACGTCATTTTGTGCGCGGCAACAACCACGCCAGCTTGCAATTGGACACCCGTTCGGCGCAAGACTCGGCCTTGTTTGAAGTGGAATTCATCGCTGCCCGCCACCGCGCCGAGTCCGGCGAAATCAAGCCTACCGTTTTGCTGGGCGGCTGTTGGTTTAACGCTGAGCAATTGGACGGCAGGCCCTGGCGGGATTGGTTGGAGGATTTAATCCTGGGCGGCGAGGGCAAAATCGGCTACGGACGTTGCACTGTTTTGGCTTGGGACGGGCAGACCGACAGTTTCCACGGCATCGGTAAAGTAAATGGCTCTGGCTTATCAGTCGGTTCTGGCAAACAATTACCCGGACCGGCCTTGTCGGGTGTCGGCAAACGGCCCATGCAGCCCTGGCTAGGTCGGCTTTATGATCCCGAACAAGGATTTGGCCGAAAGCTGGGGGAAGCGGCCTTTGTTTGTCTGGATGGTGTTTGCGAACAAGCCGCCGTATTCTTGCCCTACCATGGCGAACAAGGCTTGGGCTGTTGGGCGACGGTATGAAAGCCTGTTGGGGCATGGCCATAAGCGGCTTCACCGCCCACTGGCGAATTCCGCAGATGCCCGCTAATCCAAGCCCAGATTACTTAGGGCCGCAGATACGCGGCATTTTAGGCCAAGCGTTGTTTGCCCAAACCTGCCCGTTTACCACGGCTAACTGCCGGTCTTGCACTTTGGCTGCCCATTGCCATTATCCGAACGTGTTCAAACCATTGGACCCTACCGCGCTGCCCGCTTACATCCTCCACGACTGGTGGCTTTCCGGCCAAACCTTAGCGGTGACGGTTTTATTGTTGGGGAAGGCTTCCACAAGCACGGAACCCTGGGTTCGCGGCTTGCACCGGCAACTGCCCAATCTGGCCTGGTTTGGCAAGCGGGGGATGCGGCTGGAACAGGTGGTTGACTGGCGTTCTGGTAGCTGCCTATTTGAACGGGGAAAATTTACCCGCGCGCAATTGACCTTTTGCGATGTCTGGCCTTCTGCGGTCGGCCAAAATTCGGAAATCAAATTTATAACCCCGCTAGCGAGCAAGCATCAACAGGCCGATCCGCTCATAGGGGCGTTAAAGACCCGGTTGCAACGCTTGCGCAATCAGTTCGGTGATGGGGAAGATTTTGCTATTGATGGGCCTTTGTGGCATTGCCAAATCGTCATGCAGCAGTCTGTGAAATTAACGTTAGGCAACCCCTCTCGACAGGTTGCTGCATCCTATTACAAACTTCAATTAAATCATATTGATACAATCGGTTCTCAATTGCTGGGCGCGGGTTTGTGGCTGCATGCCGGAGCGCAAACGGGCATTGGCTTAGGGCGTTATTGCATGGAGTAAACCTAAGCGAGCTACAGAGCGTCATGGATTAAAGCTTCGGTACTCGGCGCGGCATGTGTTCTTAGCACGGCAGACTGAGCCAGTTAAGTTTTCTGCCCTTTTAGATTGGCAAACCGCCGCGCACGGTTGCGGTAGCTGAGCATGGGGTAATGTCAATTTTGGCATGGGTAAAAAATTTTATTCCGTTCCACAATTGGGTTTTAAAAGGCAGCACGTTTTGATGATACTGAAAGCGTTTGGGGTTAAACTGTACCGCGTGAATCGTCATCGTTTGCCAGAAGCCTCGGTGAGGTTGCAATTCGTTGATTGGCCTGACCCACAAAATGCTCGACAAAAATCGGCGCATGGGCATGATTGTTAGCATTCCCCCATCATCAGAAACAGAGGTACGCTATGAAAAAGAACCCAACCTTCCTGGCTTGCGTACTTGCGATGGCTGTGTCCACCGCGTTGGCGGCTACCCCGATTCTGGCCGAGCCGCAAGCGACGACGAACCGTTTTTGGTGGCCGGAGCTGCTGGATCTAGAACCGCTGCGCCAGAACGCCGCTGAATCTAACCCATTAGGCAAAGCCTTCAACTATGCCGAACACTTCAAAACCCTAGACCTGAAAACGGTGAAAAAAGACATCACCCATGTGCTGCATACTTCTCAACCCTGGTGGCCGGCGGACTACGGCAATTACGGGCCGTTTTTCATTCGCATGGCCTGGCACAGTGCCGGCGTGTACCGCATTTTCGACGGGCGTGGCGGTGCGGGGGGTGGCCAACAACGCTTCGAGCCGCTCAACAGTTGGCCCGATAACATCAACCTCGATAAAGCCCGCCGTCTGTTGTGGCCGGTCAAACAGAAATACGGTGCCAAGCTGTCTTGGGCCGATTTAATGGTGTTGTCTGGTAACGTCGCCCTGGAAGACATGGGCTTTAAGACGCTAGGCTTTGCTGGCGGCCGTACCGACGATTGGGAAGCCGAGAAGGTTAATTGGGGAGCAGAAAAAAAATTCCTCGCCGACGAACGTCACAATGACCAAGGTAAACTGGCAAAACCGCTGGCTGCCGTGCAAATGGGGCTGATTTACGTCAACCCGGAAGGTCCGGGCGGCAACCCCGATCCGTTGGCGGCCGCCAAGCATATCCGCGAAACCTTCGGCCGCATGGCGATGAATGATGAAGAAACGGTAGCACTGATCGCTGGCGGTCATACCTTTGGCAAGGCGCACGGTGCCCACAAACCGGATGATTGCATCGGCAAAGAACCGGCTGCCGCCGGCCTTGAGGAGCAAGGCTTGGGCTGGGCTAACAGATGCGGTAGCGGTCATGGTGCGGACACTGTCAGTAGCGGCCTGGAAGGGGCGTGGTCGACCAACCCGGTGCGTTGGACTCACGACTATTTGACTTGGCTGTACACCTTTGATTGGCAACAAACCAAGAGCCCAGCCGGCGCGACGCAATGGATTCCCAAGGATGGCAAAGGCGAAAACTTTGTACCGGACGCACACGACACCAACAAACGCCATGCGCCCATCATGTTTACGACCGATATTGCGCTGAAAATGGACCCTGAGTATCAAAAAATATCCAAGCGCTTTCTGGATAATCCCAAGGAGCTTGAGGCCGCTTTTGCCAAAGCTTGGTTCAAACTGACCCACCGCGACATGGGTCCTAAGGCCCGCTACATCGGTGTCGAAGTGCCGACCGAAGACTTCATCTGGCAGGATCCGATACCTAAAGCCGACCACCCGTTAATTGACGCCAAGGATATCGCCAAATTGAAGTCGGCCATTTTGGCTTCGGATTTGACTATTCCGGAACTGGTTAGAACGGCCTGGGCTTCGGCAGTGACCTTTCGCGGTACCGATATGCGTGGGGGTGCCAACGGCGCGCGTATTCGCCTAGTCCCGCAAAGAAACTGGGAAGTCAACGACCCAGCCGAGCTGGCTAAGGTATTGACTCAACTAGAAACGATCCAGAAAGATTTTAACCGCTCGTTAACAGGCGGCAAGAAAGTGTCGCTGGCCGATGTGATCGTGCTGGGCGGCTCTGCCGCCGTGGAAGAAGCCGCCCATAAGGCCGGTCACACGGTGCAAGTGCCGTTTAAACCGGGCCGTAATGATGCGACACAGGAACAAACCGATGTCGAGTCTATTGCGGTATTGGAGCCTAAAGCCGACGGTTTCCGCAATTACTTTGGCAAAGATAATGCGCTTTCGCCTACAGAAATGCTGGTTGAGCGAGCGTACTTCTTAACCTTAAGCGTGCCTGAAATGTCGGTGCTGGTTGGCGGCATGCGGGCACTGGATGCCAATACTGGCCATTCCAAGCACGGCGTATTCACCGGTCGGCCAGGCACGTTGAGCAACGATTTCTTCGTCAATCTGCTCGATATGTCAACTCGGTGGAGCAAGTCGGAAACCGAGGGTATTTACGAAGGGCGGGATCGGGCAAGCGACCAAATCAAATGGACGGCCACGCCGGTTGACCTGATCTTTGGCTCTAACTCCGAGTTGCGAGCGGTGGCAGAAGTCTACGCTTCGCAAGACGCCCAGCAAAAGTTCGTACAGGACTTTGTTAACGCATGGACAAAGGTGATGAGCTTGGATCGTTTTGACACGCTCTGACCTTGACTTGAAGGGAGTCCAGCTTGCGCTGTAGACTTGCAGAAAATTAAGTTTCAATTTTAGCAAACGCTTGTTTCTACCAAAAAAAAAGCCCTCAAAAGAGGGCATCAATGATGGGGCTTAAGCGTCAGCGTCTCAAAATTAATTAATTAATTGTGGAAAAACTGCAAAAAAATCTGGAAATAGCACGGACATGGGGAAACCGGGGGCAGGTTTTTTTGTTCCCCCGGTCGCGTGTGCCGGTCTACAGTGAAAATTCGCTGGGAGCAAGGCCTAGTTCTTTGATAATTTTCACAGCTACTGCTTGTTCTGAAGCATCAAAATCACCATCTGAGGAAGCGATGGCGATAACCATGCGCACCAGCAAGCGCCCGGCACTGGGGTCGTTTTTCATTTTGCCTAGCGTTTGGTAGGCTTTAGCTTCTCCAGTATCTTTGTCAAATTCCAACTGCTCGATACAATCTTGGAAGGCTTGGATAACATCGCTGACCGGAAAAATGGATAAGGAATCGTTGCTCTCGATGAATTTGAGCATCTTTTGCTTCTCCTCCGTGCTGAGGCTACCGTCAGCCATGGCAATTAAGGCGGAACCGGCCATGGCGGCACTTAAAAAGTCTTTGTTTTTAAATTTCAAGGCTTCGGTTTTTAAGTCACCGGCCTTGGTTTTAAGTTGATTTAAAAAGTTTTGGAAACTCATGTGCTTACTCCGGTTTTGTGGTGAAAAAAAGAAAGTCTTAATGGGTATGATCTAGCAGGCTGCAAACTGCTTCACCGCCTAGCGGTACCGAAGTATGAACACCGTAGCAACGCTGCCGGTCCAAAATGGCCTGCGCCCATTGCTGGTGGGTGGCAATTTCACACATAGCGTCGTGCATTTTAAACACGGCCGGGGATTGGCTTTCGCAAAGGCTTAAGGCCATTTCATAATCGTCCCGACTCACCGCATAACAGGCTTCAATGGCGAAAATTTGACTGGGATGAATGGCGGTTTTTCCAGTCAGGCCGTGTGCTAAATCCAGGTTGATTTCTTGTTGCAAGGTATCCCTATCGTTCAGGTATTCAAACACAGGTGCGGACAATTGAAACCCGTAGGGTTTGAAGGTGCAAACCAAATGGGCGATGACTGCCGCCATTGGGGTTTGGTAGAGCGTGAAATGGCGGGGCCTGCGGATACCTAGCAAATTCATCAAGTCATTGCCGCCTATCCGCAGCATCAAAACGCTATCAAAAACTCCTTGCCGCGACAATTCTACTCGCAATGCTGTCATTGCTGCCGGGTCAAACACGTCCCGGGTTTCCAGCGTGGGCATCACCTTAAACGTGCTGCCTTGCAGTTGGTCAAAATAGGCACGGAAATTGCCTTCGTTAAATTTAGGCAGGACAAATCCGTCGATTTTGTCGATGCCAGGCAAGTCCAGCAAGCGGCTTAGAATACCGGGGTTTCTGGCGCGGATAAAGCGAAATTTGTTGGGTACCGCAATGAAGTCTTTGAGGCTGTCGCGTAAATGCTCAAGGCTGCGGCGTAATTCGTGGTCAGCTACGGCGTCTTCGGTGCAAAAAATCATCGACCGCAAATTGGGTAGCTTGTCGCCATTAGCAATGCTGGCTAGGTCGGCACGGTGGGCAGGCATGTACAAAGAGGCACCCAGTCGCCAAGGGCACAATGGTTGACAGGGGGGAAGCGGTGTCATGAGCAATCCTTGATTAAGGCGATAGCGTGGAAAGGAAGGTCGGCCTGGACGGCTGACGGTACACCCCGCGCCTGGGCCAGCCAACGCAAATGCCGGGTAGCCGGGTCGTGCGCTTGTTTTAACAGCAACAAGCGGGCTTCCCGGCGCAGTAACACCCGGGTGGATTCGCCAATGCCCGGCTTAATCAGATGGCTGTCGCGGACGTGATAGCGTTGTTGCACACCGCTGATGCAGGTCTGTGCCCGTCGCCGTAGGCTGTCTTTGTCTAAGTTGGGTGGCTGTTGCAGCAAGGCGTCGGCAAACCCTTGCCGCCACAGGGCCGCAGCGGCGGACAGCACTTCTCCGACAAAATAAGCCGATAAGTCGTCCCCGGCAAAGTGCTGATAAAAAACACAGCCATGAAAATCATCGGCTGCCCAGTAGGCGGGGTCGTAAAAAGTGCGGCTCACCAGGCCCGATACGGTAGCATTTAAGATGCACGAGGGAATGAGGTAGTCTTCGGTTGAGGCAGTGACCGCCGCACTGCCGCACAAATCGGTCAACACATGGAGTTCCGGGCGAATGAGCACGCCTTCGCTGTGCGCGAAACGTGCCAGACTTTCGGCTAATTGCTTGGCGATGATGCCTTTTCCGGTCCAGCCGTCGACAAATACCAAGCTTTCCGGGTTGTGCCGCTTTAGGATGTGGCGCAGCGCGTTGCTGTCCAGACCCACATCGCGGAGGATAGACACGGAATAATGTGCCGCTTCCCGATTGAAATAGCGTTTCAACAAATGCTTGAGCAACACCCCAATGGGAGTCCCTGCCCGCGCCAGGGAAACCAGAGCAATGCCGTGCCGACGGTTAGCGGCGATCTGCCCGGCTAATATCAGGGCATGCCGGGCCAGTTGTGGTTTGTTGTCACGCAGTGCTTCGTGAAACAAAGCCAGGTAATGCTGGGCAGGCAAGGATTCATGGCTAAGCAGTTGCGAGTAATGTTTTTGCCCGGATTGAATCAAGGCTTCCTTGACGGCTACGGGGGTGTCTTCTAACACCATGGGTTTTAGCAAAAACTCGACGTCATCGGCAGTGTAGCTGCCAGTAAACGGGACGCAGGCGGTCATCAGGCGGCGGCTAAATAGCGGCTGAGCTGCGTGTTTTTGGGGATGAGCGCGTAATCACACAGGCTCATGAAAGCAGCATCGGTTTTGCTGTCACCCGCACCAAAGGTGAGCAATTCCGAGTGTTCTTGCTGGTAGTGTCTTAGCAAATAAGCCACGGCGTTTTCTTTGGCAATGGGTTTTGGCAACACGGCCAGGTTGTTGCCGTTCAAATGCCAGTACAAAGTGCCATCAGCAATGGCCGGATGGTGGTTGATAACGGCATGCAACAAGTCCAACAACGGTGCTTCCGTTCCGTCGGTGTGTTTGACGAACCCGTACCAGGTACTGCCAAAATCGCGCACTAAGCGGGGTTTGTAACCGCATCTTAGCTGGCAATGTGCCTCAATGCGATGCCACAAATCGAGAAAATGGCCGTGGAATCCTGTCAGTTGCGCTAGGATGGAAACCATCCAAGCAGTGTTCGGAGCACCTGATTTGTCTAAAATAACAGCACCGTGGTTCAGCACCGCTTCCTCTGTAAAAGGCAAGTTGACTCGGGCAAAAGATCCGGCATCGCGGGCGGTAACCGGAACTATTTTGAAGCCTTGGGCAAACCATTGCCACAGCCATTGTTGTTTGTGGGTGGCGAAAGAATTGGCGGTACCGTCAGGCAAAAATGCGCGCGCTTGCAGGCGGTCGTCTTCGAGACATTTGCGGCGGGTTTGGAATAACGTGTCGTCTAAGTCTAAGAAAATATAACGCTGCATGAGTTGGCTTGAGGAAACGGTGCGTTGCGGCCATTATCGCACGACGGCCGCAGAGCAGGCTACAACGCCCGGTTTCTTTCTCGGTTAACAGGCTCTAGCATCCGCTACACCTAAGGGCTGTGCAGTTGCACTCAAGAACTATACAATGGCCGTTATTTTTCAAGTCATTTAACGGCTCCCATGCTCAAGCGTCTTTCTCTTTCTCTTTTGGTTTTGTTGCCACTGCTGATGCCCTTAAGTCTGGCTTTTGGCCACGCGGTGATCACTAAAAACTCGTTAAAAATCGACCCCATCCGTGCTGGGGTGGCCAGCCAAATTTCCTTAGTGTTTAATGCCAAGGTTGAAGTGGGCTTATCCGTGTTTTATCTGGTCAAAGCAGGCGACATCCATGAACCCCTGTCTGTCCAGCGAGGTAGCAAAAAAGGCGAGGTTTTAGTGAACATACCGCCATTGCTTGCAGGCGAACATGCAATCAATTTTAAAATTTTTGCGGCGGACGGCCATTTGACCGAAGAGGTCATCCGGTTTTTTGTCGTCAAATAGTCTTTTTACACTGTAAAAACACAGCCGGTGTAGCTCAGTCGGTAGAGCAGCGCACTCGTAACGCGAAGGTCGTAGGTTCGATTCCTATCTCCGGCACCATAAAAATCAGTTACTTAATAAAAAATTAATTTTCTAAAACCCACTACGCCACACTCACGTCACACAAAAAAATAAAAAGGCACAAAAAAACCCCGTAAGCGGCAAAGCTTAGCGGGGTTTACTGTGTTCTGATAACCGACCAAAACTTACAGGGAATTAGTTTTTTTCCCTATCGACCAATTGATTAGCCTTAATCCACGGCATCATGCTGCGCAATTGTCCACCGACCACTTCAATCGGATGCTCGGCGTTCAGGCGGCGGCGGGCGGTCATTTCCGGGTAGCCGGTCAGGCCCTCGACGATAAAGCGTTTGGCGTATTCGCCAGTTTGGATATTTTTCAAGGCTTCGCGCATGGCCTGGCGGCTTTCTGCATTGATGACTTTCGGGCCGGTGACGTATTCGCCGTACTCGGCATTGTTGGAAATGGAGTAGTTCATGTTGGCGATGCCGCCTTCGTACATCAAATCGACAATCAGTTTCAGCTCGTGCAGGCATTCAAAATAGGCCATTTCCGGGGCGTAACCGGCTTCGACCAAGGTGTCAAAACCGGCTTTGATCAGCTCCACCGCGCCACCGCATAGTACCGCCTGCTCGCCGAACAAATCGGTTTCGGTTTCGTCACGGAAGGTGGTCTCGATGATGCCGGAACGGCCGCCACCGATAGCCGATGCGTAAGCCAAGCAAATGGCTTTGGCGGTGCCAGAGGCGTCTTGATGAACGGCGATCAAATCGGGCACGCCGCCGCCGCGAACAAATTCAGAACGCACGGTGTGGCCTGGGGCTTTCGGGGCAATCATGATGACATCGAGGTCGGCACGCGGCACGACTTGGTTGTACAGGATAGAAAAACCGTGCGCGAAGGCCAAGGCTGCGCCCTGCTTGATGTTGGGAGCAATTTCTGTTTTGTACAACTGGGCTTGGAATTCGTCCGGTGTCAGAACCATGATCACATCCGCGTCCCTAACCGCAGCCGGCACGTCTTTGACGGCAAGGCCACAGGCCTGGGCTTTGGCGGTGGAGGCGGAACCCGGGCGCAAACCGACGGTGACATCAACACCGGATTCTTTCAGGTTAAGGGCGTGGGCGTGGCCTTGTGAACCGTAACCAATAATGGCGACTTTTTTGTTTCTGATGATAGCCAAATTGGCATCTTTATCGTAATAAACGTGCATGGTGGTTCCTGTTTTTTTTTGAATTTAGTAAGTTACAAATGCAATCCCAGCTCACCCCGAGAAATGCCGGTAGCACCGGAACGCACCACTTCGATGATGGCGGCTTTGTCCAAGGTGGCGATAAAGGCATCGAGCTTATCGGACGGGCCGGTCATTTCCACGACATAGGAGCCGGCGGTCACGTCAATGATTTTGCCACGGAAAATATCGGTCGTGCGACGGATTTCCTCGCGGGTTTCGGGCGAGGTTTTCACTTTTAGCAACATCAATTCCCGCTCGATATGCACGGTTTCGGCCAAGTCAATCAACTTGACCACGTCAATCAGCTTATTGAGCTGCTTGGTGATTTGCTCAATGACGGTGTCGTTGCCGTAGGTGACGACAGTCATGCGCGACAAACTGGTATCTTCAGTCGGGGCAACGGTTAGCGATTCAATGTTGTAGCCACGCGCGGAAAATAAGCCGGCTACCCGCGACAGTGCCCCCGATTCGTTTTCAATGAGAATGGAAATAATGTGCCGCATTAGGCTAGCTCCCTGTCAGTCGAGGTGCCGGTGGCCACCCGCAGCTTCAT
This sequence comes from Methylococcaceae bacterium UBA662, assembly GCA_002299425.1. Lineage (GTDB taxonomy): Bacteria > Pseudomonadota > Gammaproteobacteria > Methylococcales > Methylomonadaceae > Methylovulum. The sequence continues at coordinate 31,155 of DBNW01000024.1, forward strand.
GTCATGATGGGCTTTGCCGGCTTCGATCATTGGATACACGTTTTCGGTGCGGTCGGTGATGATGTCTAAAAACACGGTACGGTCTTTCATGGCAAACGCCTGTTCCAACGCGGGCCGCACTTGGCTGGGCTGGTCAATACGGATGCCGACGTGGCCATAGGCCTGCGCCAACTGCACGAATTCGGGCAAGGTGTCCATGTACGAATGGGAATACCGGCTTTGGTAGCTAAATTCCTGCCATTGCCGCACCATGCCCATGTAGCGGTTGTTCAAGTTGATAATTTTTATCGGCGTTTTGTATTGCAGCGCGGTAGATAATTCTTGAATGCACATTTGGATGCTGGCCTCGCCGGTGACGCAGGCGACATCGGCCTCGGGGAACGCCAATTTCACGCCAATCGCCGCCGGCAGGCCGAAGCCCATAGTGCCCAGACCACCGGAGTTGATCCATCGGCGCGGCCGGTCGAACCGGTAGTATTGCGCCGCCCACATTTGGTGTTGGCCAACATCGGAGGTGACATAGGCCTGGCCTTGAGTGACTTCGTACAATTGTTCGATAACGTATTGCGGCTTGATCAAGCCGCTGTCGCGGTCATAATCCAGGCAGTTAATGGCCCGCCATTGGTCAATTTGCCGCCACCAGGCCACCAAGGATTTTTTATCCGGTTTGGCCTTACCTTCTTTGATCAGCCCGATCATTTGTTCTAGCACGAGCTTGACTTCGCCGACGATGGGGAGGTCTACCTTAACCGTTTTGGAAATGGAAGCCGGATCGATGTCGATATGGATAATTTTGGCGTAAGGGCAAAACTCGGTCAGTTTGCCGGTGACTCGGTCATCAAAGCGGGCGCCGATGGCGATGATCAAATCGCTCTCGTGCATGGCCATATTGGCTTCGTAGGTGCCGTGCATGCCCAACATGCCGATGAATTGCTTATCGGTAGCCGGATAAGCACCCAAACCCATTAAAGTATTCGTGACCGGGTAGCCGAGCAATTGGCTGAATTCAATCAATTGCTCGCTGGCTTCGCCTAAAACCACGCCGCCGCCCGAGTAAATGACCGGGCGATCCGCGCTTAGCAGCCAGTCCACGGCCTTTTTGATTTGGCCCTTATGGCCAGTGACCGCCGGGTTATACGAGCGCATGGTGATTTTTTTCGGGTATTTGTAAGGCACCTTGATGGCGGGGTCGGTGATATCTTTAGGGATATCCACCACCACAGGGCCTGGGCGCCCCGTGGTTGCCACATAAAACGCTTTTTTAAGGGTCTCAGCCAACTTGTTGACATCCTTGACCAAAAAATTGTGTTTTACGCAAGGGCGACTGATGCCGATCATGTCCACTTCTTGGAAGGCGTCACTGCCTATCACCGGCGACGGCACTTGGCCGGAGAGTACCACCATGGGTATCGAATCCATGTACGCAGTAGCAATGCCGGTGATGGCGTTGGTGGCACCAGGGCCTGATGTCACCAACACCACGCCGGGCTTGCCGGTAGCGCGGGCATAGCCATCCGCCGCATGGGTAGCGCCTTGCTCATGCCGCACCAGAATATGCTTGATGTCTTCCTGTTGAAACAAGGCATCGTACAGGTGCAACACAGCCCCGCCCGGATAGCCGAAAATAAATTCCACGCCTTCATCTTTAAGACTTTGAACGATGATATGCCCGCCGCTCAGCTCCATGCCCTACCTCACCTTGTCTCTAAAATCCAACCTCATTTTCTTGGCCTGAACCGCTAAAAATTCAACGGGGAAATGCCGGCAATATACAGATGCCTTTAAAATTGGGGATGGATGAATTATTATAAAAAGCCAACTGCTTAGGCCCTAAAGTCGCGCATTCTACTCGGTTTTTTGCAAAATTGTAATGGCAATCTGGCTTGGCACCCGGCGACAAACCGCCCCAAAAAATCACATTCCAACCGGCATTATGGCTAATTTGACTTGCAAACTATTGACTAAGTCACTACTCATCCTGTTATTGGCTGGCTGCGCCAGCACAGCAACAACAGAACGCCCTAAAGAGGCATCAGTAGCGATCCCGTCGGCACCCCCTGCTCAACCGCTTATAACCCGCCCTTATCCCGACCAATCGGAACCGTTGTTTCCAGGCAACCCGGGCTACTACGCAGCGAGACTAACCGGTATTTACGGGTACTCCAGCGCAGTCAAGGATTTTATCCAGCATATGGTGCGACAGCATGGCTTTTCTGAAAACTACCTGAACGGTTTGTTTTCCACCGCCAACCGCCTCGATTATGTGATCAAACTGGAAACACCCGCACCCAGCAAAGGGCCGACTAAAGCCAGTTTAGGCAGCTGGAGCCGTTACCGCAATAAGTTCCTGACTTCCGCCCATATCAACAACGGCGCTGAATTCTGGCACGCCCACAGCCACGCCATCAACCAGGCCAGCACCCGCTATGGCGTCGATCCGGAATACATTGTCGCCATCATTGGCGTGGAGACTTATTTTGGCAAAAACATCGGCAAAACCAAAATTTTCGATGCCTTAACGACGTTGTCGTTCGACACCCACCGGCGTCGCCAATTTTTTTCTTCCGAACTGGAAAATTACCTATTAATGGCACGGGAAGAAGGTTTTGACCCGAGAGAACCGGTCGGCTCTTGGGCCGGTGCCATGGGCTTAGGCCAGTTTATGCCCAGCAGTTTCCGCAAACTGGCGGTAGATTTTAACCAAGACGGCCGCCGCGACCTCTGGAGTCCTGACGATGCCATCGGCAGCGTTGCCCACTATTTCGCCAAAAGCGGCTGGCGTTATAACGGCCCGGTAAGCCATCCGGCGCACCCAAGCGACGATGCCAGCACCATCGCCCTAAGCACCTACAACGGCAATGAATACTGGCATGTCCACCCCAATTTTAAAGTCATCAAACGCTACAACAACAGCAACCAGTACGCGATGGCCGTACACCAATTAGCGCAAGCCATCAAGCAGCGTTACCAGGACAAACTAAGGCCATGAACAGCACCGAAGAAATTATCGAAGACCTAAGGCAGGGCAAAATGGTCATCATCATGGACGACGAAGACCGCGAGAACGAAGGCGATTTAGTAATGGCGGCGGCTTTCACTCGGCCCGAGGACATCAATTTCATGGCCCGCTATGGGCGCGGCCTGATTTGCCTGACGTTAACCCCGGCACGTTGCCAGCAATTGCGCCTGCCGCTGATGGTCAACGAAAACAAAACTGCGCATTCGACCAACTTCACTGTCTCAATTGAGGCGGCTAGCGGTGTTACCACCGGTATTTCTGCCGCCGACCGTGCCCGCACCGTCCAATGTGCGGTAGCCGCCGACGCCAAACCGGACGATTTAGTACAACCCGGGCATATTTTTCCGTTGATGGCGCAAGCCGGTGGTGTCCTAAACCGGGCCGGCCATACCGAGGCCGGCTGCGATCTGGCTCGACTGGCCGGGGTCGAGCCGGCTGGGGTCATCGTCGAAATTTTGAATGACGACGGCAGCATGGCCAGGCGGCCGGATTTGGACGTGTTCGCCCGGCAGCACCATTTAAAAATAGGCACCATCGCCGACCTGATCCACTACCGCATCCAGCACGAAAACACCTTAGAGCGCATCGGCGAATGCGCCTACCCGACTGAGTTCGGCAAATTCCGTCTCTACGCCTACCAAGACCGCAACGACAACAACGTCCACCTAGCCTTAGTGATGGGTTCGGCATTCGGTGATGAACCGGTATTGGTCAGGGTACATGCCCGCAACCTGTTAGACGACGTGCTCTCGTCCCAACGCAGCGACTGCAACATGCCGGTGCGCCTGGCCATGCAGAAAATCGCCGAGGCAGGCTGCGGCGTCCTCGTCATCATCCGCCAAAACGAAACCCACAAGGCCCTAGCGGAGCTGATCCACAGCTACCAGTTGCAGGATAACGGCGTGCCTGTCGCCAGCCCGTCTGACACCAGCGACTGGCGCACCACCGGCACCGGTGCCAGAATTTTGGCCGATTTGGGGGTGCGTAAATTAAAAGTCTTAGGCACCCAGAAAAAATACATAGGCTTATCCGGCTTTGATTTAGAAGTGGCCGGGCATGTCGGCTGAGGCGGCCGAAGCCGGTGTCTTTGGCTAGGGTCGGCGTGTTGGTATCCCACACCGGCTTGACTAAAACCGGCTCCTCAAAAATGCACGAAGAACACCAATCGGATGCGTTAGAACGCCCAGTGCGTAGGCAAATGCGATTACTGAAACAGTACCCACACCACCTAAAAAACCATGGCACCCATCAAAAATATCATTTTCGATTTAGGCGGCGTTATTCTGGACTTAGATTTTAACCGCACCCTTAAAGCCTTCGCGGCACTGGGCGCACCGCAATTTGAACACGTTTTTAACCCGCCGGATCAGTCCCCGTTGTTCGATCAGTTTGACAAAGGCTTGATTTCAAGCGAGGATTTTTTCACCTGCCTGAAAGCGCAACTGGGTCTGCCACAGCCGCACGCTGAACTGGAGCAAGCCTGGAACGCGATGCTGCTGGGCATACCCGGACACCGGTTAGGGCAATTGCGCTACTACAAACAGCAGTACCAAACTTTCTTGTTGAGCAACACCAACACCAGCCATGTCGACTGCTTTGAAAACCGCCTGTCCGCTGAACACGGCCCCGGCGGCTGGGAGGCTTATTTTCACCGAGCCTACTACTCGTGCGACATCCATTTACGCAAACCGGATGCCGCCGCATTAAGCCTGGTTTTAGTAGAAAACAACCTGCGGCCAGAAGAAACCCTGTTCATTGATGACACGCTGATTAACCTGCAATCCGCCGAGCAACTTAAAATACAAACCCTGCATGTTCCCAGAGGCGATGAATTTGGCGGGCTGCTAGAAAAAGCTTTGGCGTAGCCGCCTACGCAGGTGCTGCGGTAACCAGCAACGGGCGACCCTAAGCCAAGCCGCCCTAGCACGATTAGGTTGTCGCGGTATCCGACGGTTTTTCGTGGTGGTCCGTTCCGATCATCAAATACACCGCTGGCACCACAAACAAGGTAAAAAACGTACCGATGGCAATGCCGGAGGCAATGACCAGCCCCATATTAAACCGGGCTGCGGCACCGGCACCGCTGGCCATCAGCAACGGCAGCACGCCCAACACCATCGCCGCCGTGGTCATTAAAATCGGCCTAAGCCTGAGTGCTGCGGCGGCCTCGATGGCGGCCCGTTTGCTCAAACCTTGTTTTTGCTGAATGTTGGCGAACTCTACGATTAAGATGCCGTGCTTACTGACCAGCCCCATCAACGTCACCAGGCCCACTTCGGTGTAGATGTTCAAGCTGGCATTGCCAATACCTAAGGCGATAAACACCAAGGCCCCGGCAATCGACATCGGCACCGAAACCAAAATGATTAACGGGTCGCGGAAACTTTCAAACTGGGCGGACAGTGCCAGAAAAATAATGACCAGAGCAAAGCCGAAAGTCATCGCAAAACTGCGGGTCTCATGTTCTAGCTGGCGCGACTGCCCGCCATAATCCACCGAATAACCGACTGGGAGCTGGTCTTTGGCCAGTGTACGCATGGCTTGCAAGGCATCGCCCAACGGTACGCCAGGAAACGGCACCCCGGAAATGTTGGCGGCATTCACTTGCTGAAAGCGGTTCAAGGAACGCGGTACGGTGGCTATTTCTATTGAGGCGAGGGTCGACAGCGGTACGGTACCGGAACGGGTTCTGATCGGGTAATTTTGCAATTGCTGTGGATTCAGGCGGTGCCGTTGCTGCACCTGCGGGATGACTTTGTAGGAACGGCCATCTAGGCTGAAGTAATTGACATAGCCGCCGCCTAACATAGCCGCTAACGCGCTGCCCACATCCTGCATCGACAAACCCAGTAAGGCCGCCTTGTCCCGGTCGATGATAATTTCCGCCTGCGGCTGGTCGTATTTTAAGTCGCTGTCCAAGAACATGAACAGACCGGTTTTTTGGGCGGCCTGCATAACATTCTGAGATACTTCATTGAGCCGGGTAAACGAGTCGTTGCTGCCAATTACAAACTGCACCGGCAGGCCGCCACTGCCTGGCAATGGCGGGGATTGAAAAGCCGCCACTTGCACTCCGGCGATGGTGTTCAGCTCCTGCTGCACAGCAGCCATCAGCTCACCGGAACCGACCGCCCGTTCTCCCCAAGGTTTTAGCACCATGCCCGCGATGGACTCTCCAGGCATATCCAACTGAAAAACATGGTCGGTTTCAGGGTGTCTTGACAGCACGGCGTGCACTTGCCGTGCGTACAACAGCCGTTGCTGCAAAGTGGCATCGGGAGCGGCGGTGGATAACGTGAGTACCAACCCTTGGTCTTCTTCGGGTGCCAGCTCACGGTTGGCACTGCCGTAAAGAAAATAAATGCTGGCCAGCACCAGCGCGGCAAAGGTGGCTGTCACCGGCAGGTTAGTGAGCACGCCGTGCAACGACCTAAGGTAGGCCCGGTTCAGTTTAGTGAACTGGCGGTCGATGGTGTCCACCATTCTCGCTTCAACACCGCTGCGGTCGGGGTGATGGGCTTGCAGCAAATGCGAACTCATCATCGGCGACAAGGTGAGTGCAACAATCGCTGAAACCGTCACTGCCCCAACCACGGTGAAGGCAAACTCGGAAAACAAGGCCCCAGTCAGGCCGCTTTGAAAGCCTACCGGCACATACACCGCCACCAAAACCACGGTCATAGCGATAATAGGACCGGTCAATTCCCTGCCTGCCAGCAGGGCAGCGGCAACCGGCGTCATGCCGTCTTCCAGATGGCGGTTGACATTTTCCACCACAATAATGGCATCATCGACCACCAAGCCAATCGCCAGCACCAAGGCCAGCAGGGTGAGTAAATTAATGGAAAAGCCAAACGCCAGCATCAGCGTGAACGTGCCGATCAACGACAAGGGGATGGCGACCACGGGTATCAGCACCGAGCGCGGTGAGCCCAAAAACACGAACACCACCAAGGTCACAACCAGCAACGCCTCCACTAAGGTGTGCAGAACTTCACTGATAGCACCGTTCACGAATTCGGTGGCATCGTAAACAATTTTTCCGTCAATGCCTTCCGGCAACTGCCTTTCAATATCTGGGAACAGTGCCCGCACCCGTCCGATCACTTCCAGCAAATTCGCACCCGGAGCAATTTGCAAACCGATGTACACGGCCTCGTTGCCGTTAAAACTGACACTGGACTCGTAATCCTCTGAACCCAGACTGACGTTAGCGACATCGCCTAGGCGTACTAAGATGCCGTTGCGTTCACGCACCACCAGTTGCCTAAACTCCTCCACCGAATTCAGGCTGGTCGAGGCGGTCAAGTTCACCTGCACCATCTGCCCTTTGCTGTCCCCGACTCCGGCCAGGTAATGGTTGTTGGCCAATGCGGCACTGACATCGGCGGCGGTCAGAGCGTGGGCGGCCAACTTGTCCGGGTCCAGCCAGGCACGCAGTGCGAAGGGTTTACCGCCTAACAATTCTGCGGTCTGGATGCCGTCCACACCCTGTAAGCGCGGCTGCACGGTGCGTACTAAGTAATCGGTGATTTGGTTGGCGGCCAAAACAGTGCTGGAAAAACCAATGTACATCGCATCAATGGTCTCACCGATTTTTACCGACAACACCGGTTGTTGCGATTCCGCTGGCAATTGGTTCAGCACTGAGTTGACCTTAGCGTTGATCTCGGTCAAAGCTTTGTTAGGGTCATGGCCTAGGCGCAGGTTGGCCGTGATCGTGCTAAGACTGCTTTGGCTGGTCGAGGTGAGGTAATCAATGCCGTTGGCTTGGGCAATGGCGTTTTCCAGCGGCGTGGTGATAAACCCCGCTACAAGCTCCGGGCTGGCACCGTAGTAGGTGGTGGCGACAGTGACGACCGCGTTTTTCGTGTCGGGATATTCCAGCACGGGCAAATTGACCAGTGATTTCAGCCCCATTACCAGCAACAACAGGCTGACCACGCAGGCTAGAACCGGTCTTTGAATAAAAATATCAGTCAGGTTCATGGTTTATTGGTCCTGCGGCTGTGGGTCGGCTTGGTTGCTGGGCAACACCGCATTGTTGATGACCACCGGCGTACCGTTGCGTAACTTGATCTGGCCGGCAACGACCACCGTGTCGCCCTCTGTTATGCCATCCAAAACCGCCACTTGATCGCCACGCGCCAACCCTGTTTTGACAAAATGCTGCCGGACGGACAGCCGCCCTTGACCTTTCTCATCAACACCGTCCTGCACAACCTTAAACACCGTGGCCCCGTAAGGATTGAACGTAATAGCTGTACGCGGCAAGGTCAGCCAGCGCACATTTTCACTAACCAGTAAATCCAAGGTTACGAACATTCCCGGCAACAAGCGTTGCCCGGGGTTTTCCATGGCGGCGCGCACCATCACGTTGCGGCTGTTGGCATCGGCTTGCGGCTCGATAACGGCGACTTGGGCAGAAAATTCCTGACCGGGATAAGCGTCCGTGCGCAGCCGTACTTTTTGTCCAGTCTTAAGCTGGGCTAAATCCCGCTGCGGCACCCAAAAATCAACGTACAGTGACGTCAAGTCCTGCAAGCTTGAGACCTGCTCGCCAGCCTGCAAATACTGACCGACATCGACCCGCCGCAGGCCCAGCGTACCTGCGAACGGGGCGTGCAAGGTTTTTTTTTGCAACAAAGCCCGCTGCTCGGCGACCTGGGCCTGTGCGATGGCGAAATTAGCCCGGCTGGCATCCAACACTTGTTGGCTGATAGCCTTGGCCGACAACTGGGCTTGGTCACGGCGGTAGGTGAGCTGCGCCAGCTCGGCGCTGGCTTGTAAAGCGGCGAGCTTGGCTTCATCGGCGCTGGCATCCAACTCCAGCAAGGCATCGCCGGTACGGACTCGGTCGCCTTGTTTAAAACGGATGGTTTTAACCAGACCAGGCAGTTCAAGGCTTAGGCCCGTCCCCTGCACGGCACGCAAGGTGCCTATGGCCTTGAGCGTGGGCAACCAGTCTTGGTAGCCAGCCTGCACGGTCGCTACGGTCTGCACCGGATCGCCTTGACTGGCAAAATACTCGCGCATTTTTATGTCTTTAAAAGCGATGAAACCAAACACCCCGCCTAGCACCACGGCTACGCTGACGAGCATAATCAACATGCGCTGCCACATATCAGTTTCCTGTCCTAAAATTTTCAAACTGTTCCAACCAGGTGGCGGCGGGCGTTTTTTTAGGCCGGTCTTGGGCCATCGTGTGCGTTAAATCAGGACGCTGCCACCAACCGCCCCCTAACGCTAAAAACAAACCGGCCGTATCGGTCAACTGAGCCGCCTTAGCCTGAATCAGCCCTAAGCGGGCTTGATGATACGCTTTGTCAGCCACCAGCCAATCCAAGTAACCGAGCGCACCCATTTCAAACTGAGTTTTAGTCATGGTTCGTGTCTCTAAGGCGGCCTGCACCGCTGCCTGTTGACTGGCCAGTTCGTCGGCACCGTTGTGCAGAGCGTTTAACGTGTCGGCAACTTCTTTGAGGGCCTGCAGCACGGTGCTGCGGTATTGGGCCGCCGCCTGCTGGTAGGCGGCCTTAGTCAGCTCGCGCTGGTGGGTTAAGGTTCCACCCTGAAAAATGGGCTGCGCGATGCCGGCTGCTAGGTTCCACACTTGGCTGCCCGGGGTGAACAACTGACTGGTCTCCGTAGCTAGGGTAGCCACGTTCGCCCGCAAGGTAAAATCTGGAAATACGCTGGCGGTCACTACGCCAATCTGGGCACTGGCGGCATGCAACATGGCCTCTTGAGCGCGGATATCCGGGCGTTGTTCAGCCAATTTGGAGGGCAGTGTCAGCGGCAGTGCCGCAGGCAGAGCCAAGTCTTCCAAGGTAAACTGGCCGGCCATACCGGTGCTGGGAAAATCGCCCACCAACACTTTCAGTTGGCTACGTACGCGCGCCAATTGTTGTTGCAGCGGCGGCAAGGCCGTCTTAGTCTGTTGCAGCGCGGATTGCTGCGCTAACACCGCCGTTTTTGCGCTGGCACCGAGTTCAAATTGCTGTTTAATAACCGCCAACTGCTCGGCTTGAGCCTTGATCATGTCCACGGTGGCGGCGATTTGGGCGCGTACCGAGGCCTCCTGCACCGCTGTAGCAATAATGTTTCCGGTAATCGACAGAAATGCGGCTTCCAGTTGAAAACGGTGGTATTCAGCTTGTGCTTCTAGGTTTTCAATTTTCCGCCGCAAGCCACCGAACACATCCAGAGTGTAGGAAATGCTAACCGAGGCGTTGTACAGATTAAACACAGTGCCTGGAAAATTGGGGTCGCCGAACATGGCCCCGGATACGCTTTGGCGCAAAGCGGAGCCGTCCGCCGTCAACGAGGGCCATAACGAACCCTGCTGAGACAGAACATTTTCTCGGGCCTGCACCAGCACGGCATAGGCCGATTGCAAATCGGCATTGCGTTTTATCGCCTGTTCAATCAACGCACTTAACGCTTTGCAGCGGAACAAGTGCCACCATTGCCCAGGCAGTTCCCGACCCAACTGCAAGGCCTTAACTGTCTGCTCCATCTCGGTTTTTTCAGTGTAGGCATTGGTTTCTGGCCGATCAGGGCGTTTGAAATCAGGACCCACCGTGCAACCGTCTAGCAGCAGCATACTAAGGCCTAACAAAAAACGTTTAGCAAAACGGCGGTTGCCGATAAGAGTATCAAAGCCCATAGGGTACATCTCGTCATTTAAAGGTGCTTAAAAATCAGTTAAGGCTCGACCTTATGTGCAATAACCTTACGTTTTAACTGATGTTACGCAGGCTATTACTGCTTACCTAAGCATCGC
>DBNW01000024.1:42377-44465 GCA_002299425.1 Methylococcaceae bacterium UBA662
CAAAGATAAGTAACCCAAGAAAAAGCGGCAATCGGGATTTTTATCGTTACTGCGTAACATCAGGTTTTAAGATAATCCACGGGGGCATCTGACGGTCTCACTAACCCGTACAACAACAAATCGGCCAGGTGGCTTGCTACCACATCAGGCTGCTCGTATTCCGGCAGCCATCCGGGAAAATGCCGGTTCAGTGGCCGATGGTCTATGTGGGCTTTCACCAAACCCACGATGGATGTCGCCACCAAAAACGCGTCCCGTTTTGGCGCCAATTCGGTGGCCATCTGCAACAACAAGTTAAACTGGTTTTTGAAAACCCCTTGGGCCAACAACGCCATGCGCTCAGGATCGGCCTCCATGATTTCCTGTTGCACCAAACGGCAAAAGTCAGTGTCTTCCGACATGACGGCCAAGATGGCATGGATCACTTTCCTCAACTTTTCTGTCGGCGGGCAGTCGGCTTCCCAGGCCTGGGCAAACACCAACTCCTTCCCTGAAAAAGCATGTTGGGTGGTCGCCAGATACAAGGCCTGTTTGTCGGGGAAATGATGGTAAATGGCGGCGACGCTGACCTCTGCGGCTTGCGCGAGCTGCCGCATGGACAAACCGGCATAGCCTTTTTGGGCAAACAAGGCGATGGCTTCGGTCAGGATTTTTTCTTTTGCGCTCAAACAGGCATCCAAAAGTTAACAAACGTTCGGTTAGAATAGTAACAATCCGGCCTGTTGCTGGCAAATGATAATTCTGAGGTATCTGGATGCGAACCTATCCATTAGAATAGCCCGCACACCCGTTAATAACCCATGCAGCCTGATTCTGCCGGGCACTGCTTGCCATCCTAAAAACGATGAAAAAACTCCAATGCGCCGTCATCGGCGCCGGCTACCTCGGCAAATTCCATGCCCAAAAATACGCCAGCCTGCCCGATTGCGATTTAGTCGCCGTCGTGGACATCAACCCGGAAACCGCCCAAACCGTCGCTCAACCCTACGGTGCCGCTGCGTTGACCGAATACCAAAGCCTATTGGGTGCAGTTGATGCCGTCAGCATCGTGGTGCCGACCACCTGGCACCATGCCGTCGCCCGGGACTTCCTGAAGGCAGGCACCCATGTCCTGGTGGAAAAACCCATGACGGTGACACTGGCCGAGGCCGACGACTTGATCGCCATCGCCCATGATCACCAGCTGATCCTGCAAGTCGGCCATTTAGAACGCTTCAACCCCGCCGTGCTGGGGCTGGACCCGGGCGAGACGCCGTTGTTTATTGAATCGCACCGGCTGTCGCCGTTCAACCCCCGCGCCAACGACGTTAGCGTGGTGCTGGATTTGATGATCCACGACATCGACATTATTCTGGCGCTGGTCGATTCCGAAGTCGAGCGCATCGACGCCAGCGGCACGGCGGTGCTCACTTCAGGCACCGACATCGCCAACGCCCGCCTGCTGTTCCAAAACGGCTGCGTCGCCAACGTCACCGCCAGCCGCATCAGCATGAAGTTGGAACGCAAGATGCGCCTGTTCCGGCCGTCATCGTATGTCTGTGTCGATTTCCAAAACCGCGTCCTGACCCAGCACCGCACCGGCAGCAAAGAAATGTTCCCCGGCATCCGGGAAATCGTCACCGAAGAGTCAGTTTTTGCAAGCGGGGATGCGTTGTTGGAGGAAATCAAGCATTTCGTCGCCTGCATCCACACCGGCAGCAAGCCATTGGTTTCAGGCGAAGCCGGACGCCGGGCACTGGCGACGGCACTTAGGATTACCGAGTTGCTAGGCAACCCCGAGCCATCCACTTTGCGGTGGCCCGTATGATGGCAATAGCGACACAGGCTTGTCTTAGTGACAACCAAAAACAGCTAAAACCGAAACAGATAACCACCATTGGGGTTCGCACCCCACCCTACGAAAATTCGTTACTTATCAAACAAAAAGCCACTATCGGCACTCAGGAAACAACATGATCCCCATGGTAAACCTTAAGGCGCAATACGCCGAAATCAAAGACGAAGTGGAACACGGCTTGGCCGAGACCCTCGCTAACTGCACCTTTATTTTAGGGCCTAACGTGCTGGCGTTTGAGCAAGAATGCGCGG
>DBNW01000069.1:0-4229 GCA_002299425.1 Methylococcaceae bacterium UBA662
ACCTTGGCGGTCCAGCGCCGGTCCAAGTCGGTCTGGCCTTCGCGGCCACGAAAACGCTCGATGATGTGCTTGACCTGCAAAAACTTGGCCTCGGAATACTGGGCATCGTCGGAGCCAGTCAACGCGCCCTCGGTGCAGGCACGCAGCTCGGTTTGAAAATCGCGGATGTCGGCGTCCTGGCTGGGTTGCGCTTCCAGCACGATGTAGCGGCCGGGATTGTAGTCGATTTGGGTCAAGGATTCGTTGATGCGGGCGATGCGCTCCTTGGTGGTTTCGCGCTCGCAGTTCAATTGCGACTGAAACTGGGCCACCTCGCGTATGGTGTTTTCGTTGAGCAATTCCTTGAAACGCGCCTCGAAACGCGGCAGGTCGTCGGCCTTGAGCGTATCCAGCATGGCGGCAAACTCATGGCCTGCGGCGATGTTGACATCGACTTCTTGGGTGTCCAGCGGGAAGGCGTTGCAGTAGCCGCGCATCGCGTCGATGATTTTGTCGCGCAGCCTGTCCAGTTTTTTGGTTTCGTTGTCGATGCGGGTTTGCAGCCAGTCGCGCAGGTCACGCTCGCGGTGGTCGCAAGATTCCACGGTCAAAACTTGCCCGTCCGGCGCCTCACCGCGCATCGCGTCCAAGCGTTCGAAATAGCCTTGGTGCCGTGTGAAGCCGTCGGCGGCCAGCACCGCCTGGATTTCCGTACGCAATGCTTCGGCCGCCTCGCGCTTGGCGTTGAGGCTACCAATGTCGCCCAGTTTGGTTTTGATGCCGGCCTCGGTTTTTGCCAGCTCCGTTTGCACGGCGGCCAGACGTTCGGCCAACACCTTCAATAAATCCGATTCGGCTTCCAGCCGGCGTTTTTCATCATGCCAGCGGGCGATGTCGGCGGCCAAGGGCCGCCAGTCCAGATCGCGGAAATCGCGGTATTCGTCGAGTTTGGCCAACACGGACAGTTCGGCTTTTACGGCTTGCTGGGCTTGTTCCAATTTGGCGATGTTAGCGCCCAGCTCGCCCAAGCGCGTCACCAACAGATGAGCCTTGGCTTCCAGCACTGCGATCTTGGCGGCGTTAGACCAACCCAGCACATAACGGCTGCGGTCGTCGAGCCGGTGCCGGTCGTCTTTTTCGTGACGCTCGCCGGGGGCCTTAATTTGCCCCGACCGGGTGACGGCTTTTTGCTCGCGGCGGAATTGCTCCGGTGTCGCACAGCAGGCGAAATCGAAACGTTGCGCGATTTCCCGCTCCAGCCAGTCGTAAAACGCCGAATCGGGTTTGATGGTCAATTTATGCGCCAACGAATCGCGGTGCAGGCCGGGCAGCCCGCCACGCTGGCCTGCTGGGCGCACGCGGAAATACACCAGCCGGCCTTTCAGATGCGTGCGATCCACCCAGTCGGACACATGCGAGTAATAACTGTCCGGCACCAGCAGCGACAGGCCGAAGTTACGCAGCAGCCGTTCCGCCGCGCCTTCCCAATCGCGTTGGTCGTCGCGCACCTGGATCAGCTCGCCCGCGAACGGCATAGCCTCCTCGGGCAAGGCCAAGGCCAGGCACAAAGTCTGGCGCATCGTGATTTGCTGGGTGTCGATGTTGCTACGCCGGGCTTTCAGGCTGTCGATTTCGACCTGTAATTCACCGTGTTCACTGCGGCCTTGCGCGAAGGCGACGCCAGCCTCGGTCAATTGGTTTTGCAGCCCGGCCTGACGCGCCGCCGCCTGTTCCTGTAGCAGCGCGCAGCGCTGTTGTTGGCTGAGGAACGCATCGCCGTCCCCAGGAACCACCAGCCCTAATGCACGTACCAGTTCTTGGTAACGTTCGGCTTTGATGCGCCGGCGTTTTTGTTCGTCTTCAAGCCGGTTGATTTCCTCGGCAATGCGTTCAATGCGGTCGCCGCCGTTGTCGGCGATACTGCGCCTTAATTCCCGCTCCTCGGCCTGTTGGGTTTGCCTGCGTTGTTCCAGCCGTTCCAGTTGCGCGTTTTGTTTGAGCGTCTCGTCTTGCAGACCCGCCAGCCGCAGGTCCAGCAGGCCCTGTTTGAGCAGGGCGAAATAGCTTTTCAGCGCCTCGCGGCAAGCGCGTAGGGCTTCGGTTTGGGCGGTTAATTCGTCATGGCGACTGCAATCGGCCACTAATGGGGTTAGCAGCTCCACTTGGCGCTTGGCTTTCAGCACCGCTTCGTGGGCGCGGTTGAGGTCGTCGAAATGCGCGATCAACGCGGCGATGCGCGGGGCCACGTCGGACGGCTCCAGCATGTGGCCGCGCACGAAATCGGTCAGGTTGCCGACCGATTTCATGGACACGGTTTGATGGAACAATTCCAAGGCCTGCTCGTTGTCGATGCCGAAACGGCGGCGGAACCAGGCGCAGTAGGGCGGGAAGCTATCGAACAACTCGGCGCCCGAACGCCGCAGTTGCTTACGCAATTGGCCGATGTCGCCGCCGAAGCCCGAGAAATCGCGGGCCACCGTCAAATCGCGTTCGACGCCTAGGTACAAACGCGCTGGCTGGCCTTGGGCGTCCTTGATCCAGAACACTTGGGCCAGCGTCACGGTTTGGTCGTAGCCTTGGTTATGGAACACACCCAGCAGCACCGAATAGCTACTGGCATCGCGCAACGCCACCGGCTTGGCGTTGCCGCTGAGTTCGTTGCGTTCGGATTTGTAATGCCCCAGCACATACGAGCGCAGGCTGCGTTCCTTGCTGTCGGCCCCGGCCGCCTTGTTGTAGGCGATGCGCTGGGCCGGCACCAGCAAAGTGGTGACGGCATCGACCAGCGTCGATTTGCCGGAACCGATGTCGCCGGTCAACAGCGCATTTTTGCCGTTTAGCCGCAAGGCCCAAATCCGGCCATCGAACGTGCCCCAGTTGTAGACTTCCAGCCGTTGCAAACGGAAGCCAGACAAGGCATCGTCGGCGACGAAATCCAGCGAGAGTTGGGATTCAGTCATCGATGGCTCCGGTTGTACGCGCTTGATAAACCGCGAGCCTGGCGTCGAATTCGCCCAACCATTGCCCGTCGACGAAAGCTTTTAGGATACGCCGCACCTCGAACACCGGCTTTTGCCCGGCGGCGGCCGGCAACCGGCGCAGAAATCCCAGCTCGACGATTTTGTTGATATGGCTTTCGACCTGGTCGAGCAAGCGGACTTCGTTGCTGCCTTCCGGCAAGAACACCCGCAGCAGCTCGGCGATGTCCTCGCGCGCCAGCACCAGCCGGGTGTCGCCGCCGCCGGCATCGAACTCGGCCAGCTTCTTACGCAGCAAGGCCAGCAACAGGCTGACCGGAAACGACAATGGCCGCCGTGCGATCAAACGCGGCAATTTGCCGCCGTCATCGTCCGTTTGCGGTTTCGAGCGCAAAAAGGCATAACCTTCGGCTTCGTCCAAGACCAGTTCCAAACCCAACACGGCGACGTAATCACGCACTCGCGCTTGCAGGTTAAGCAAGGACAGCCATAAGCTTGGGTCGGTTTCCTGGTAGATCACGCCTTTGAGCAGCGGGATGGCAAGGGTGGATAAGTCGTGGGAGTTGGCCGTTTCGACTTCCGGTTCGGTCATGAATGCCTCTTTTTTTTAAAAATAGGAAAAATGTACGATACGGGAAACTACTAAGCTTGCATCAAAAACAGTCACATTCTAGATTGTTGACTATATCGCCCAAGACAAGCCCGAAGCAGCAGCCAATGTCGTTACCAGCATTTACGCAAGAACACAGCTATTAAGCGATTTCCCGGAAATCGGCTATTTGTCCATCGCAAAGAAACCGATGGCGATATTCGCATTTTATTGTACGGCCACTACCGGATCGCCTATTTGATACAAAGTTAGGCAACATGATTAAACCAACGCAAAAGGTACGCGGTGCGTACCCTACCAGACTAATCCGCAAACACCTCGGCCAAATCAACCTGACAATCGGCAAACAACGCTGGACTGACGCAATCCTCCTCGGCATACATGGCCTTGAGCTGGAACAGGCCGCTGGCTTCGTCCAGCACGAATTGATGCACGGCTTTTTCGTAAGGGTAAACCAGCCAGTATTCCTTGACGCCGCTCTCTTGGTAAAGCCCGTATTTAATCTGCATTTCGCGCTTGGAGTTGCCCGCCGACAGGATTTCCACCACCCAGTCCGGCGCGCCTAAACAGCCGCGCTCGTCCAGTTGTTCGCGGTTGCAGACCACGCATAAATCGGGTTGGACGACAGTAAAAATGTCTTCGGCAACTGCTCCCTGCGTTGC
>DBNW01000069.1:4560-20950 GCA_002299425.1 Methylococcaceae bacterium UBA662
ACCTCCTGCATCCATGCAGTCGCGGTTGGCGAGGTTGGATTTGCGGTGGTCGTACAGGCGCACATCGAATGGCGCGAAAAACAATTCACAAGGAATTTGGCGAAAATAATTGAAAAGCTGCCCGCCTAATTCAGTGACAATTCTTTGGTGTTTGGTCGTCGGCGCCGGACTCATGGCCATGATCTTACCCCGGATTAATTCCACGGTATCGTCGAATTGCCAGGTCAGGTAATCGGCATAGCTGTAGGTGCCGTTCAAGTCCAGTTGCGAAAGTTCAGTAATTTGGGCCATTTGTCACCTCGGTTGCGGTTAAAATTTTTCGGCGGCGCGTTACCGCGAGTTCGCGGTCTATGTTAGCAGAGGCGGCCATTCACCTGACGAAAATCACCCGTGGCAACCGCGCTTGTTTATTGCGGTCTTGGCTGCGCCAGACGATGGTGTCTTCCACCTGTTCGTCGATTACGGTCTTGAACGCCTCGCCGCCCAGTTGCAGATAGGCGACCAGTTCCGCCAGGCCCTGCTCCAGCGGCCGCTGCCGGCACAGTTCGGCCAGCGTGACTTGCGGTTTATCTTGCAAGGCGTGGCGGATGTGCCGGGTCAACTTCGCCTTGTCGATGACGACTTGCGTGAACAACGCGCTGGCATCTAAGTTTGTATCACCGGCTTCGGGCGCGGTTTCATCCAGTTTGAGTTTGGCGGTGAGGGTATAAAGCGGGCGTTCCATCGGCAATTCGACCGCGCAAGCGGTATCGGCCATGGCCATGAATTCACCGGACGGCAGGTTGTCGCGCAAGGCCAAGGTTTTGCTTTCGATGCCGTGCAGGATTTCCATGATGCGGCGGTTTTCCAGCCAAGCTTGGTCGTCCAGGAAGCGGCGCAATTGCCGGCTCAATTCGGCCACGGTGCGTTGGGTGTATTCGCCCGCTTCCAGCCAGTCGTAATGCACACGGCGGATGCGCGGGTCGGGTTTGAGTTCGGCCACCGGCGGCAACGACAGCACACGCTCAAGCAGCGCCGACAACTCCTCTTGCCGGCGGCTGGACATCAAAAAATCCCAAAAAGCGCGGAAACTGCGGCCTTGATCGGAATCGGCGATGGCGTCGCGCTCACCCATGATGTCTTCCAAAAGCTGCCCCTTGCCCCCTTCCCACAACGCGATGCGCTCGCGCACTTTGCGGTCCAGGCCGCGAAAATTGTGTTCTACCTCGCGGAAGTCGGTGAGCAACTCGCGGGCCAGGGCGGTGAATTGTTGGAAGCGGTCTTTCAGCCCGGTGTCGTCCAGCAGCATCAAATCGCCGGCTTCTATCCGGGTGATTTCGGCGGCTAGCTCGGCACGGCGTTGCTCCAGCTCGGCAATACGCGCCTTCGCGTCAGTTTCGCTGCCCTCGCGCATTTGTTTAAGCAGTTCAAACAAGGTCAACAACCGCGATTCTGTACCGACGAAGCTGCGTTCGACCAGGGATTCCAGCCAGGCGATGGCTTTTTCGGTGGCCGGCATCAGGTCAAAATAAGGCTCGTCCGAACCCGCGCGGTAAAATTTGCGTAGCCAGCCTTTGTCATTGCCGGCCCAATCGTTCAGGTAATCGCGTGCTGTTTTCGGGAACGCCGTATCGCCCAATCTTTCGCGTAAAACGAACAACTCGTCTTCCAACTGCTCGACCAGCTCCGCCTCCGCCATCATGCGCACGTTTTCGGCGATAAACACGCGCTGCAGAAAGCTGATGATCAGCGTGACATGCGGCGAATTCAACAGCCGCCAAGCGGGGTGGTTCTGCCGCAGCCGTTCTAGGGTGGTGTCATCAAGGCTCATAAGTTTCGTTGGCGGATACAGCCGGTTATTATACCGCTGTGTCAGCGCTATCTTTCCCCCCATCATTCGTGGATAAAATTAACCGTGAGATCCAAAAGCATCCCCCTCGCCACCGGCACCCTGCACCTAGACCTTGAACCCGGCACCATCCCCCTGCACCGCCTGCTTGGTTTTGCCGCTAGGGTCAGCAGCAAGCGCAAGTTTTTGTTGATCAGCAAAGTGCTGGGCAAGCATGTTCCGGTGTCGCCAACGCTAATGGCCTGGTCGTACCGGGCGTTGGCGCGGCTAATCGTAGGCGATCTCGGCACCAGCGTCTGGGTCGGCATGGCGGAGACGGCGACCGGCCTAGGTTACGGTGTGTACGAAGCCGCTTGCAGGCTAGGTTTGGCAAATGCGTTGTTTCTGCAAACCACGCGCTATCACCTGGACGGCGCACAGCGGCTGGAGTTTGACGAAGCCCACAGCCACGCTACCGATTTTTTTCTGTATTACCCGGAACAAGCCCAGCTGCTCGAGCCGTTTTTAAACGCACAAACCTTGGTGTTGATCGACGACGAAATCAGCACCGGGCGGACGTTTTTGCAATTGCTGAAAGCTTACCGAAAGATTAACCCTAAACTGCAAAGGGTTTACATCGCCAGCCTAGTTAATTTCGCCAACCCCTGCGACCTTACCGCCTTCAGCCGGCAAGCCGGCGTCGAGGTGGTTTGGGTTTGGCTTAGGAAAGGCCAGATGCATTTTGCAGACCACGGCAATGCCGCGCTCGATGCCATCACTGTCAATGTGGACAGCAACGGTGCCTGTAAAAAGCGCTTGTTGGGCTGGCCGGGACGCTTGGGGCTATCGGCACCCACCAGCCTGCCGGCTGATGCCGTCAGCCAAGTGACGGCGTTGTTCAAAACCGGCCACGACGACCTGCGCCCGGTGCTGGTGTTAGGTACCGGCGAATGCAACGCCCCGGCATTTTTGCTGGGCAGGGCCTTACAAAAGGCCGGCTTTAGGGTGCAGGTGCAAAGCACCACCCGCTCGCCCATCCGTGTCGGCAACGACATCCGCTCGGTGTGCCAATTTGAGGACAATTACGAGGACGGTATTGCCAATTTTCTCTACAACATGAATCCGGGCGATTACCGGGAAATCATGCTCTGCCATGAAACCCCGCTTAACCGGCCTTTGCAAGACCGGCTTAAAGCCTGGAATGCCATCAGCATTCGGGTGGCGCAGGCTGCTACAGGTGCCGAACCGGCTCTGGCCTACCACCGCTAAACTACCCTAAACACACCGCCTGCCGTTTTGCCCCCCAGGTGCCGGGTTTGGCGGCAAAAACTCCGGCGCAACGCTGCCCGCAAAAACGGCAGAAACTCTCAGCGTCCAGATTCCATTCCGACAAACGGTACCCATCGCGGCCAATCAGCAATTGCCCGCACGAGTGGCAATAAGTGCTGTTGGTTTCCTTGTTAGGGACATTGCCGATATACGCATAACGGACACCGTTTTTTAAGGCGATTCCCCTGGCCTTGAGCAAGGATGAAAGCGGTGTCGGCGGTTTGTCGAGCATTTTCCAGTCGGGGTGGAACGCGGAGAAGTGCATCGGCACATCGGGTCCTAAATGCTCCACCACCCATTGGGTCATGGCTTCCAATTCCGCTTCCGAATCGTTTTCCCCTGGGATAATCAGCGTGGTCAACTCCAACCAAACCGAGGTTTCTTTTTTTAGGTAGATCAGGGTTTCCAGCACCGGCTGCAAATGGCTGCCGGTGATTTCATGGTAAAACCGCTCGCTAAAGGCTTTCAGGTCGATATTGGCGGCATCCATCCCTAGGTAAAATTCCGCCCGGGGTTCCGGGCAGACATAACCGGCGGAGACCGCGACGGATTTTATCCCTAAAGCGCGGCACGCTTTGGCCGTGTCCAGCGCGTATTCATGGAAAATGACCGGGTCGTTGTAGGTGTAGGCGACGCTGGCGCAGCCGTATTTTTGCGCAGCCTGGGCGATGGCATCCGGCGAGGCGTAACTCATTAAGGTATCCATTTCCCGGGATTTGCTGATGTCCCAGTTTTGGCAAAACTTACAGGCCAGATTGCAGCCGGCCGTACCAAACGAAAACACCGGCGTGCCCGGCAGAAAATGGTGGAGCGGTTTTTTTTCGATGGGGTCTAGGGCAAAACCGCTGGAACGGCCGTAACTGGTCATGACAATCCGGTCGTCCCGGTTTTGCCGGACAAAACACAAGCCGCGCTGGCCTTGATGCAGTTTGCAAAATCTTGGGCACAGGTCGCATTGGATGCGGCCATCGCTTAAGCCATGCCAATAGCGGGTGGTGACGGTATCGGGGCTGATCAACGGGTTCATGTGGGGCCTCCTAGGTAGATAAGGGTCGCCTCCGGCATGGCCAGTCCCGGTTTAGGCCAGAAGGCTAACGTGTGTTTTTTTTATTGCTCGGCATCCCCAGCTTCAGAAAAAGTAAAGGGAGCCATTAGCCAAGACGAATGAGTAGTGGATAAGTTTTAAATGATGCTGTTCAATGCGACCTCCCTGCCGGAATGACGATGCCTTGTGCATCATTTAGTTTTTTGTCACTACCGACGAATTTTTCCCGGAACCGTTTTAAGGGAACCCGTGGTAAAGATTTAAGGACTAATGTTCTGTTAATGGGGCCGGCGTCCTTAAATTCCAGTCCCATTAACCACCGACCCGCCGGGTCATACCCGCATTCAGAGCAACGCCTGAAACAGCGTTTTTCCAGCCCCCTCTGCCGTTTTCAACAGCTACCCAATTTTAGATTGGGCCGCACGGAATGGGTCGCCGTATTTTTTTGGCCTCAACCCATCTTGCCCGGATAGTCTGGGCGCACCCACAAAAACCATACAAAATTTATCCCTTTATTTTTAGAGCCTGTCATGTCAGACCAAACCACCTACCCCGAATTGTTTGCACCCGCCGAATTCGCAACCCGCCAGCCCGCCCGGGAACAGCTCATTCAGGCCGTGGCAAAATACGCCCAGCCTGATTACCAAAAAGCCTTCTGGCAACTCTCGAACACGTTCGTCCCGTACCTTGCCCTTTGGGCTTTAATGGCTTATTTGGCATTACAAGGCTACCCCTATTGGATCACATTGCTTTTGGCGATACCTGCGGGCTGTCTTTTGGTGCGGATTTTCATCTTTTTCCACGACTGTACGCACGGCGCCTTTTTCCCGTCCAGAAAGGGGAACAAAATCCTAGGCTACCTTGCCGGAACCCTGGTTTTTACCCCGTTTGAAGACTGGCAACGCACCCATGTTATCCACCATTCCGCCTCCGGCAACCTCGATCGCCGGGGCACAGGCGACGTTTGGACGTTGACGGTTGAAGAATATATCAAGGCACCCAGGAGCACGCGGATTATCTACCGATTGTTCCGCAACCCATTGGTGTTATTCAGCATTGTCCCGTTATTCTTGTTTGTGGTTATCAACCGCTTTCCCAGTCCGGGCGCGGGGAAACGCGAGCGCCGCAGTGTCGTGATCACCAATGCCGCCATTGCCGGCATCATCCTAGCCATGGGCCTAACCCTAGGCTTCCAGAACTACTGGCTAATACAGTTGCCGATTTTATGGATAGCCGCCAGCATTGGCATGTGGATGTTTTATGTGCAGCATCAATTTGAAAATGTCTATTGGTCACGGAATGAACAGTGGGACTTGACCCGCTCAGGTTTGGAGGGCAGCTCGTACTATAAATTACCCAAAATGATGCAGTGGCTGGTCGGCAATATCGGCCTGCATCATATCCATCATGTCAGGGCCAACATCCCTAACTACAACTTGCAACGTTGCTACGACGAAGTGCCCGCTTTGCAGGCGGTCGAACCCTTAACCCTCCGCAAAAGCCTTCAATCCCTTTGGTTGAATTTATGGGATGAACAACGGAATAAACTGGTGAGCTTCCGGGCCATCAAAACGTTACCCGAACAGGATTGAGGACAGTGGCGGCAATTGCTTCCCTAGCGCCGCCACCCTAAACTAGGCCCACTGACCGTCCGCCCCTGGGTAGTGGGCACGCATCAGATGGCACCGATCAATGCGGCATGCCTGTCCATTCGATTCATGCCGGGCTGTCCTGCCCGGCACCCTGCGGGCGGGTGCAAATCCGCTCCCGACGGATTTGTCCGGTGCCCATCGGTCTGGAACAGACGGGCATTAACCGTAACGGCATCAAACAGGATGGTCTGGTGTGGCTTTTTGCCACTAGCGCCCCTGTTTCAGAATATCCGCCAACCCTCATTAAACGCCACCCGCAGGAGCCGAGAATGCACAGACCGCCCGCTGTAGCGGGGCTTTTCTACCCCGCCCACCCAACCGAATTACGGCAACTGCTAGAAAAATACCTGCAAGCTGCCGCAACTGAGGCCAAACCGCCGAAAGCCCTCATCGTCCCTCATGCCGGTTATGCCTACTCCGGCCCGGCTGCCGCTTCCGCTTATGCGCGTTTGAAACCGGCCCATGCCACCATCACCCGCGTGCTGCTAATAGGCCCATCGCACCGGGTCGGCTTCCAAGGCTTGGCTGTCAGCGCAGCCGATGCCTTCGTCACACCGTTAGGGGCTATCGAAATTGACAAAGCCGCCATCGACAAACTGTGCGGGCTGCCGTTCGTCGTTTATCTGGAAGCGGCGCATAGCCATGAGCACAGTTTGGAAGTACAACTGCCGTTTTTACAAGTCCTATTGGATGATTTTAAACTGGTGCCAGTGGTCGCCGGCGAGGCCACGCCGGCACAAGTCGAGCAGGTGTTAGACTGCTTATGGGGCGGCCCGGAAACGCTGATTGTGATTAGCTCCGATTTAAGCCACTACCACGACTACCTGACCGCGAAAACACGGGACCAGGCCACCTCAACGCTTATTGAGCAGCTACAATACGAACAACTCAGCGCCGCCGCCGCCTGCGGCAAGGTGCCGGTCAGTGGCCTGTTAAAGTGGGCCAAGGCCCAATCGCTGTCCATCAAGACGGTGGATTTACGCAACTCGGGCGATACCGCAGGTGATCACAGCCGGGTGGTCGGTTATGGTGCTTATGTCATTGAATGACGCGCAAAAACAGCAATTGCTGGCGATAGCCCGGAAAGCCATAGCACACGGCTTGGCAACGGGGCGGCCTTTGCCCGTTAAACCTGAAGATTACCCAACGCCCTTGCAACAACGCCGCGCCACTTTTGTCACGTTGCACCAACACGGGCAATTGCGCGGCTGCATCGGCACACTGGAAGCGGTAAAACCGCTGGTGCTGGACATTGCCGACAACGCCTTTGCCGCAGCGTTTCATGATCCGCGCTTCCCGCCTTTGGCAGCAACCGAATGGGCGGGGCTGGACATCCATTTGTCGCTACTCACCCCCGCCGAACCGATGGCGTTTAGCTCCGAACAAGCCTTGCTCAAGCAGCTTAAACCGGGCATTGATGGGCTGGTTTTAGAAGACGGCCACCGGCGTGCCACGTTTTTGCCGTCGGTATGGAAGCAACTGCCCGAACCGAAGCAGTTTTTACGGCAGTTAAAGCAAAAAGCGGGGTTGCCTGCGGATTATTGGTCAGACAGCCTCAAAGTTTATCGCTACCAAGCCCTTTGTTGGCCCTAAAGTGCCCTACTGTCCGTAAAATCGCCGCATAAGGCCCAATCGGCCTCTGCCATGATAAAACCGGCTACCTTAAGATAGCCAACCTGAAACCTCGTTTCCCTCAACTACAAGCAGGAACACACCATGCAGCAACTCACACCCGCCGGACAAAATTTAGTCAACGATATTTCAAACCGTTACAACCTGAGCCAAGCGGCCGTTGTCCACATGCTCATTGCCGTCAATAACGGCGGCGGCACCATGGCGCAATTCAATTGCCCGGAACTGGGCGGCGGCGGCCAATGGATGCGCGGCGGCATGACCATGGTGGGCGACATGTTCAACCACGGCCTAAAAATGACCGTCAACAATCTGTGCAACGAACTGGCTAACGCCTTGGCGAATACGCAAGTATTCCCGCCGATACCGGCCGGCTCGCCCAACAGCAACCAATGGTGGCCCGGCCACTTAGGCCGCCCCTTCAGCAGCGGCTCCCAAAACAACATCCGTTACGCCGTGTTTCCGGGCAGGCTGGCCGTGGAACTTAACGGGCAGGTGACCGTTTACGACACGCTAGACCACAACATCGGCGGCGTCAGCCAACAACAAGGCGGCAACACCTCGCTCACCTTCAGCAGCCAATACGGCACTGTCGCCGTCAATAGCTTGCCCGTCATTTCCGGGCCGGGCCTGCCCCCCAACCAACAAACCAATTTTGCCAGCCCGGTGCCTATTTCAAACTTCCAACCCGCCCAGGCGGCATCGATTCCACAAAACTCAAACACCCCCGCAGCGGACGAGATCATCACGCTGATAGAAAAGTTAACCCAACTCCATGAAGCGGGTGTCTTGAGTAATGATGAATTCAATGCCAAAAAGGCGGAGCTGTTAGGTCGGTTGTAGGTTTCTTTTAATTTGGGTTATCGTGTCGGCAAACCGTAAACCGATTCTTCTGCCCATTTTCCGCAGGCTCCCAAGCCACGGCTTACCCCTAAGAGCAGCGGTCTTTGGAACCAGCAACTATCCACTTAACGGAGCAACCGCATGTCAGCCGTATTGAAATCCAGCGCATTCATCAGCGTAGAGGACTACCTCAGGGAAGAACCCGCAAGACCCGTGAAACATGAGCTAATTGACGGTCGTATCCATGCGATGGCGGGCGTCAGCGTCAACCATGAACGGATTGCCGTCAACCTATTGTCGGAATTTGCCAGCCATTTGAAAAAGGCCTCTTGCGAGCCGTTCGGTTCGGATATGAAGCTGCGGGTCAACGACAATTTTTTCTACCCGGATATGATGGTCGATTGCCAGTTTGACGAGTCCGAACCTTATTACACTGAAACACCGGTGCTGATTGTCGAGATTTTGTCCCGGTCAACCCGGAAAAAGGACGAGACGCTCAAACTGATGACGTACATCAACCTCCCCAGCGTGCAGGAATATGTCCTGATTGAACAAGATATTGCTGATGTCACGGTGTTAAGAAGGCACGAAGGCTGGCTGCCCAACCATTATTTTTTAGGTGATGACATTAGCTTTGAATCGATCAATTTGACCATGCCCGTCGCAGACATTTACCGGCGCGTGCAAAACCAAGATGTGATGGCGTTTTTGCAAGACCAGGCCGCCGCGTTATAAAAACCGGGCGTGGCTTAAGAACCGTAGGTGCGATTAGCGCGGCGTCATCGCACCTACGCAGGCTAACCACCCGCTAAAGCCCTTTCTACTCGCAATAAATCCTCCTGCGTATCCACCCCGGCGGCAGGCGGTGCTTCGACAATGTGCACATAAACCGCTTCGCCGTGCCATAAAATCCGCAGTTGCTCTAAGGCTTCGACACTTTCCAGCAATGCCGCCGACCAGTGGCAATAGCGGTTCAAGAAAGCGACGCTATACGCATAAAGACCGATATGCCGGTAGTAGGGCTGCTTGCCTGAGGGCTGGCCGCCGCTTAAAGTGAAAGCACCGCGCTGCCACGGAATGGGTGCCCGACTAAAATAAAGGGCGTAGCCGTTTTGGTCGAGTACGACTTTCACCGCGTTAGGGTTAAAAATCTCTTCCGGGTCGGTGATAGCCGCCGCCAGCGTAGCAACGCCGGCCCGCTGTTGGCCGGCCAAGGCGGCTGCGACAGCGCTAAGGTAAGCGGGCGGGATCAGCGGTTCGTCGCCTTGTAAATTAACAATGATGTCGCTGTCGTGCCAGCCGTACAACGCTGCCACTTCGGCAATTCGCTCGGTACCGCTTAGGTGGTCGGCGCGGGTCATCACCGCCTGACCGCCTAGAGCCTGGACCGATTGTAAAATTCTCAGGTCATCGGTAGCAACCACGATGTGCTCCGCTCCAGACTCCCTAGCCCGCGCCAAGACGTGGGCAATCATCGGCCGACCGGCCATCGGCAACAGCGGTTTGCCCGGCAACCGAGTCGAGCCATAGCGGGCGGGTATGACTACCTTAAAACCCAGGCTCATTGATACAAGGCCTCGGTTTCCTCAGGGCTCAAGACTCGCGCCTCGTCTTCGAGCATCACCGGAATGCCATCACGGATAGGGAACGCTAAACGGTCGGCGCGGCAGATTAATTCTTGTTGTTCCTTGAAATAACGCAACGGGCTTTTGCAGATCGGGCAGGCTAAAATTTCCAGCAAGTC
Source organism: Methylococcaceae bacterium UBA662 (assembly GCA_002299425.1). GTDB lineage: Bacteria > Pseudomonadota > Gammaproteobacteria > Methylococcales > Methylomonadaceae > Methylovulum. Next base: position 14,613 of record DBNW01000069.1, read on the forward strand.
TTTGTCAATCATACTTTTTCCTTTAGTAAATGAAGCAATTGCGTAATCAGTTCTGCGGGTAGATGCGCGGTTACGGGTACAAACCAGCACGCTGCACCAGCAAACGCCTGGCATTTGACGGCGTCTTTTTCGGTCATCAACACCGGTTTGCCGTCGCCAAAATCCAGGTCACGGGCCTGATAGCGGTAATGGTCCGGGAAGGCATGGGTTTGGCATTGCAGCCCGGCGGCGGCCAAATGCTGAAAAAAACGACCCGGATTGCCTATGCCCGCCACAGCCCGGCAATCAAGGCCAATAAAATCGGCTAAGGGCTTGTGCGCGCCGGTTTGCAGGTTAACGGCGACAGCTCCTGTCAGGGTCATGGCAACCTCGTGGTCTGCCGCCTCCCCGCCATTGACCACGACAAAATCCACGCTTTGCAAACGCTCGATGGGTTCGCGCAACGGCCCGGCGGGTAAGAAAAAGCCGTTGCCAAAACGCCGCTCGCCATCGACCACGGCAATTTCTATATCCCGTTGCAAGGCATAATGTTGCAGTCCGTCATCGGACAGTATCAGATTACAATTCGTATTGTCGAGCAACCAGGTCGCCGCCGCTACCCGCGAAGGCCCGACTGCCATTGGGCAGCCGGTGCGCCGCGCGACCAGCACGGCTTCATCGCCGACTAACTGCGCCGAACTTTGCGCCGTGACCGGTTGCGGCCAGCTTTTCGCCTTGCCGCCATAGCCCCGGCTGATAATGCCGGGCTGGAAACCTTCGGTTTTTAAGCGTTCGGCCAAGCGAATCAGCAACGGGGTCTTGCCGGTGCCGCCGACGGTGATGTTGCCGATAATAATGACGGGGACAGGCAACCGGTGGCTTTTCAGCACACCGATTCGATACAAGAATTTGCGGAAACGGGCCATGTCGCCGTACAAATAGCCCAGCGGTGCCAACCAAGTGCCGGTGATGGTGTCCCGATACCAAAGATGGTTTAAGCAACGACTCAAAACTTTATTCACGGCCGCTCAGGTGGTTGCTCGGTGGCGAAACGAATGCGCTCAAAACCCACCGCCGCCGCCGCTGCCAACGCCGTCATGACCGATTGATGCGGGGCCTTGCCGTCGGCTTGGATGATGAGCGGCGTTTGCCCTGGCTGTTTTGATTGCCTGGCCAAGGCCCGTTGCAAGGCGCCAGCAGTGCGGTTGATGACGGCGTGCGGCAGGCCGTCGGTGTCTGCCAAAAAGAACCCGCCGTCAGCATCAATAACCAAGGTAATGTTAGTTTCTGTCCTGTCCGGTTCGACACCGGCGGCTTCGGGCAGCTTGATTTTGATGGCGGTTTTTTGGTTGAAATGGCTGCTCACCATGAAAAAAAACAACAGCAGCAACACCACATCCACCATGGAAGTCATGGAAATTTCAGGATCGCGTTTTTTTCGGCGTTGGAATTTCATAACAAGGTTTCACGGTCGCCATGCAGAATGGCAACTAATTTCAATGCTTCGGCTTCCATAATGACCACATACTCATCGACCAAACGTTCGAAATAGCGATGAAAAATTACGCTGGGAATGGCCACCATCAAGCCTGCCGCCGTGGTGATTAAGGCCACGGAAATACCGCCTGCCAACACCGTCGGCTCTCCCGATGCTGTACCGACCATTGCAGAAAACGCTTGGATCATCCCCACCACGGTACCTAACAACCCTAACAAGGGCGAGATGGCAGCGATAGTGCCTAAGGTATTCAGGAACCGCTCCAATTGATGCACCACCTGGCGGCCCGCCTCCTCAATACATTCTTTCATCACATCACGGCCGTGGTTGCCATTAGCCAGCCCTGCTGCTAACACAAAACCGAGCGAAGAACTTAATTTTAGCCGTTGCAATTGGGTATCGTCCAAACGCCGCTCACAAGACATGCGCCAAATTTTGGCGACCAAATCCGGAGGTAAAATTTTGTCCCTGCGTAGACTCCAAAAGCGTTCAACAATAATCGCCATAGAAACGATGGAGCACAGAATAATAGGCAACATCAACCAACCGCCGCTTTTTACAATTTCAAACACGCTGTTACCCCATAAAAACAAACCCGCGGCTTATTTTAGCTGAAAGCCGCCGCTTGGCTGCCATTTTCCCGGCCCACCCAGAGCCAAGCCCACAAGCCCGCCAAACAACAAACGGCCGCGCAAATACTGTAGATACGGTGCGCCCCCAACAGCTCCCAGTAGTACCCGCACAACAAGCTGCCCAGCATACCGCCCAATCCTAGGCACACACTGCCGTACAACGCTTGGCCTTTACCTTGGTGCTGCTGGCCAAAATAGCCCTGCAATAAATGGATGGCGGCTACATGCGTGCTGCCAAAGGTGGCCGCATGCAACACTTGCGCGGACAACAGCACGGCCAAATTTCCAGCCCCCCAAGCAATCATCAGCCAACGGCACACCGCCAAAAAAATGCTCGCCAGCAACACCGCCCGCAGCGAACACCTAGCCAGCAACGGTTTCATGTAGACAAACAAAACGATTTCGGCAACCACCCCCAAGGCCCAAAATCCGCCCGTTACAGTGGCAGAATACCCGTGGTCTTTTAGATAGATGGAATAAAAAGCGTAGTACGGGGCGTGGGCGGCTTGCAGCAACAACGCCACCACGAAAAACGCTACAACCGCCGGTTGCTTGATAATTTTCCAGATAGCCACCGGCGCTGGGTTAGGGTGGCGGGGGGGTGCCTCAGGCACCATCAGGGCAACCAGCCAATTGCCGGCTAAGAAGCCACCGATGACCACCGACAACCACGCAATCGGGTACACATCCAACAACCGGCCCACGCCTAACACCGTGGCGATAAAACCCATCGAACCCCACAAGCGGATACGACTGTAACGGTGCGATTGCTCGCGCAAATGGAATAAGGTCGCCGCCTCAAACTGGGGTAAGGCGGCATTCCAAAAAAAACTGTAACCTGCGGTAATCAAGGCAAACCACAGATACCCCTGAAAAAAAAAGAACCCCGTGAATAACAACGTCGCCATGAATAAGGCCCAGCGGATAATCACCAAGCTTTTGCCTATACGGTCGGCAAGCCAGCCCCCTAAATTGGGGGCGAGGAGCTTAGTGCCGATCAACAAGGCCGACAGTTGGCCTATTTCCAGCGCAGTGTAGCCGGCATCGCTAAGAAACAGGTTCCAATAGGGTGCCAGTGCTCCCAATGTTGCGAAATAAAAAAAATAAAAGCCGGACAAACGCCAGTAGGGAATGGCCGTGACCGTGTATTGCCCATTAACCATCGGTCGCCAACTTAGCATAAGCCAGCATCAGCCATTTCACCCCGACCTGTTGAAAGCTCACCTGCACCCGCTCTTGTGCGCCCTCGCCTTCCTGTTGCAGAATAACGCCCTTGCCAAATTTTTCATGCCTGACCCGTTGCCCGAGCTTGAACTGCCCAGAGGACTGGACCACACCGAAACCGGGCAGGGGCCTGCGGGTATTCGCCCGCAGCCTGACTTCCTGCACTAAGTGCGGCGGAATTTCTTTCAGGAATCGGGATGGCCGAGGATGGGTTTCCCGCCCATACAGCCGCCGGGATTCGCTGTAACTTAAGCACAGCCCGCGCATGGCGCGGGTGATGCCGACATAGCACAAGCGCCGCTCTTCTTCCAAACGCCCGGCATCATCGACCGATTGCTGCGACGGAAACAAGCCTTCTTCCATCCCCACCAAAAACACCTGTTTAAACTCTAAGCCCTTAGCCGAATGCAAGGTCATCAACTGCACGCAATCGGCAGCATCATCGGCCTGCATTTCGCCTGCTTCCAGGGCGGCATAGGCCAAAAACAAATCCAATTCCGACAAGCTCTCTTCGTTGTTTTGATAGGGGTCAAACAATTTGGCGGCGTTAACCAGTTCTTCTAGGTTTTCAGCTTTTTCCTCGCCCCGGTCGGCTTTATCTTGCTGATAAAAAGCCAGCAAAGCGCTTTTTTCCACCACCAGCTTGACTTGCTCAAATAACTCCAAGCCCCGCGCTTGCTCCGCCAACTGGTTGATCAAATTTAAAAACCGCTTCAAAGCCTGACCGGCCCTAGCCGATACCCGTGTTTGTTGGATTACGGTTTCAGTCGCCGCCCACAGTGACAACTGGTGTTCGCGGGCAACGTGCCTGACCGTCTCCAGGGTGCTGGCACCGATGCCTCGGGTGGGTAGGTTGACCACCCGCTCGAAGGAGGTGTCGTCAGTGCGATTAACTAACAGCCGCAGATACGCCAGAGCCGTCTTGATTTCGGCGCGGTCAAAAAAGCGCAGACCGCCATAAACCCGATACGGGATGTGGCTGGCCATGAGCTTTTCCTCAAACTGGCGCGATTGGGCGTTAGAGCGGTACAAAATAGCGATGTCGGAACGGCTGCCGCCGGCAGCAACCCAAGCCCGGATACGCTCGACGACAAAATACGCCTCGTCCAATTCATTAAACGCCGCGTACAAGGCAATCGCTTCGCCGTCACCCGTTTGTGTCCACAATTCCTTGCCAATCCGTCCGCTGTTAAAACCGATGACCGCATTGGCGGCTTTTAAAATGGTGCCGGTGGAGCGGTAATTTTGTTCCAGCTTTACCAACTGGTGATCGGGATGGTGTTTGCGAAACAAATGGATATTTTCGATTTTGGCCCCGCGCCAGCCATAAATAGACTGATCATCATCGCCTACCACAAACAAGTTGCCCCGGCCTTCGGTTAATAGCCGCAGCCAAGCGTATTGGACGGTGTTGGTGTCTTGGAACTCGTCGACATGGACTTGCTGGAAGCGTTGCTGATAAAAATCCAAGAGGTCTTGATGGTCACGCAACAATTCATGCGCTCGCAACAGCAATTCGGCAAAATCAACCAAACCCGAACGTTGGCAGATGTTCTCATAGGCCCGGTAAACGGCCAACAACTGGCGTTGGTACGGATCGTTACCGTCAGACCCCTGCCGCGCCCGCACGCCTGCGTCTTTTTGCGCGTTGATGTGCCATTGCAACTGCTTGGCCGGCCATTGAGCCTCGTCTAAGCCCAGCGTGTTCAACAGGCGTTTGATCACCCGCAATTGATCGGCGGAATCCATCACCTGAAAAGTGCTAGGCAAGCCTGAACGCTCCGCATGCCGACGTAACAAACGGTGCGCTAAACCGTGAAACGTGCCTATCCACAAAGCATGAGCGGGCAGGTTCAGCAAATCCTCAAGACGCGAGCGCATTTCCTTAGCGGCCTTATTGGTAAAGGTGACCGCCAAAACCGCATGGGGTGATAAACCCGCTACTTGAATTTGCCAGGCGATCCGATGCACTAAGACCCGCGTTTTACCACTGCCAGCCCCCGCTAAAACCAACGTAGCCCCAGGCGGTGCGGTCACTGCTGCCCGCTGGGCGGCGTTTAAGGGGGTGATTATTTTAGTGATATCCATAGCGTGTCGCTTGCACATTTAGCGTGGTTGTGTATAGTTGCTGCGGTTCTTGTGGTCGGCGAACCAATCCTAAAATTGCCCTTTTGAAAAAAATAACAAATAACTATCAATTACCTAGAGATGAGGATAAGACAATGAACTTTGACTTTAAGCGCATGGTGAAATTTGAACACAACGTGGGCACCAAGGAAAAGCAATACCGCCTTTATGCCGGTGCCGTAGTGGCCGGGCTTTCGGTTTTTATGGGCAACATCGTTTTGTTGGTAATCGGCATGGTTTTGATCGCCACCGGCTTTAGCGGCTGGTGTCCGGTTTATTCCGGCCTGAATAAAAACACCTGTGAATCGACAGGAAACGGTCCGGATTCAACCGGTAGCGGTTCCGAATAATTTTTACCCTTAAAACTACAGGGACGTAGTTTTTGCTTTTTCATCGCGCTTATTCATCGCGCCGAAACTCGCCGTCCAACACGCCGTAGGTTTGAGCATTCGGCCGCAAACCCGCCGCCTGCACACAATAATTTTCCAGCAAATACCGGGCAATGCGCTTGCGCAGCGACGGCACCAGGCACACAAACCCCATCAGATCGGTAATAAACCCCGGCGTCAACAGCAACGCCCCGCCGACCAAAATAATCGGTCCCTCAATGATCGCATAAGCGGGTATCTCACCCTTCGCCAGGCTGTTTTGAAAGCGTTGCCAGGTGGCCAACCCCTGTTGCCGCAGCATCACCGTACCGATGACTGCGGTCAGCACCACCAAAAAAATGGTCGGGGCCGCCCCCAACACACCGCCCACCTGCAACAACAAATAAATTTCCACAAACGGGACCATCAAGACCACTAAAAACACAACGTGAAAACGCTTCATTAAGATACCCTTAAGTTATAATCATAGGACTTTCGCTATACCCCAGA
>DBNW01000010.1 GCA_002299425.1 Methylococcaceae bacterium UBA662
ACCGCTACCGGCAATGTCAATGTCATCACCCATGACCACATGCAGGCCATGAAAAACCAAGCCATCGTCTGCAACATCGGCCATTTTGACTCTGAAATCGACATCGCTTCGTTGCGCCATTACCCCTGGGAAAACATCAAGCCACAAGTTGACCATGTCATTTTTCCAGACGGCAAGCGTCTTATCGTGTTGGCGGAAGGCCGTTTGGTTAACCTAGGCTGCGGGACCGGCCATCCGAGTTTTGTCATGTCCAATTCCTTCACCAACCAAGTGTTGGCGCAAATCGAGCTATGGAACCACGCTGATCGCTACGAGAATAAAGTCTATGTGTTGCCGAAAAAGCTGGATGAAAAAGTAGCCCGCCTGCATCTGGAACAAATTGGCGTTAAATTAACAATACTGACTGACGTGCAAGCCCGGTATGTCAACTTGCCAGTAGACGGGCCCTTTAAACCGGAGCATTACCGTTATTGACCGCAGATAACGAGTGCCGCCGGGTTAATAGGAGCACCGGCGGTTCCGTGGTTAGAGCAAACGTAAGGCTAGACAAAATATGCAATCACAAAAAAAATATCCGCAACTGTTTAGTTTTGAATTTTACCCCCCCAAAACCAGAGAAGGGGAACTAAGCCTAAAAGTTGTCCAAGAACAACTGGCAAAGCTAAGCCCTGATTTTTTCTCGGTGACGTTTGGTGCCGGGGGTTCAACGCGCGATAAAACCTTTACCACCGTTGTGGATATACAAGCCAGCGGGGTTCCGGCTGCTCCGCATTTGTCTTGTGTTGGCTCGACCAAGGCCAATATTCGGGCGATATTGGCCGATTACAAAAATGAGGGCATCAATAAAATTGTTGCTTTGCGCGGAGATTTGCCCTCAGGGATGATGTCGGTGGGCGAATTCCGTTATGCCAACGAACTCGTTGGTTTTATCCGCGAGGAAACCGGCGGCTATTTTCAAGTTCATGTTGCCGCCTACCCAGAAGTTCATCCCCAATCGCTGAGTGCTAGTGATGACTTGCAAAACTTTAAACGCAAAGTCCAAGCAGGAGCCGATGTCGCCATTACCCAGTATTTTTACAATGCCGAGGCGTATTTTTATTTTGTTGATGCCTGCGAAAAAATGGGCTTAGACATTCCCATCGTTCCCGGCATCATGCCCATTACCCAATACGCGCAGTTGTACCGTTTTTCTCAGATGTGTGGGGCCGACATTCCGCGTTGGCTGAGGAAACGGCTGGAAAATTTTGGCGATGACCGTCCAGCCATTCAGGCTTTTGGTTTAGAAGTGGTCAGCACGCTATGCCAACGCTTATTGGATTGTGGAGCACCCGGCCTGCATTTTTACACCATGAATCAAGCCGGTCCCACGCTGGCTATTTTAGAAAACCTGACCCTACCCGGTGTCTTTGGCGGCACTGGCCAAAACTAGCGGGGTTTAACGAGACCGGTCATGATTAACTACCTCATTCGCCGTCTCTTGTACACTCTGCCGTTGCTGCTGGGTATTAACATCCTCACCTTTGTGCTGTTTTTTGTGGTCAATAGCCCCGATGATATGGCGCGCATGCAGTTAGGACAAAAGCACGTTACCGAACAAGCCATCGCCAATTGGAAGCACCAACACGGCTATGACCTGCCGTTGCTGTGGAACGGCGCAGCGGCAGGCACAGACAAGCTCGGCGAGACCATTTTTTTCCAAAAATCAATGCGCTTATTTCTGTTCCGCTTCGGCATGTCCGATGGCGGCCGAAATATCGGCGAAGACATTCAGGAGCGGGCCTGGCCCAGCCTGGCTCTGGCCTTGCCAACCTTCACCATCGGTCTGCTGGTAAACGTCACCTGCGCTTTGCTGATGGTGCTTTTCCGTGGCAGTTATTTAGAGTCTGCTGGGTTGGTTGTGTGCGTGGTGTTGATGTCGGTGTCATCGTTGTTTTACATTATCGGCGGGCAATTTTTGTTCGGCAAAACCCTAAATCTTGTGCCCATTTCCGGTTATGACGACGGTTTAGCGTCGATCAGATTTTTAATCTTGCCGGTAGTAATCGGTGTATTTTCCGGTATCGGCGCGGGAGTGCGTTGGTACCGCACCTTGTTTTTGGAAGAAATCAGCAAGGATTATGTCCGCACCGCCCGCGCTAAGGGGTTAAGCGAAACCGCTACCTTGTTCCGGCATGTGCTGCCCAATGCCATGATACCGATTTTGACCGGCGTAGTAGTGGTTTTGCCGCTGCTGTTCATGGGCAGCCTGATTATGGAATCGTTTTTCAGCATACCCGGTCTGGGCAGTTACACCATTGATGCTATTAACAGCCAAGATTTTGCCATTGTTCGTGCCATGGTTTTTTTAGGTTCGGTGCTGTATGTGTTTGGGTTAGTGCTCACCGATATTTCCTACACCCTAGTCGACCCGCGAGTCAGGTTGTCCTGATGGATAACCCCAACGACCAACCCTACCTTGCGGCTACCCGCGCATGGTTGTCTGCTGTTGTGATCGGCCTTAATTTGTGTCCATTTGCGCGGCGAGAGTGGGAAGCGGGCACCATCGCTTTCCGCGTTATCCACGAAACCACCGTTGAAACCTGCCTGCAAGCGTTGATTGACGAGTTATACCGAGTTGATGCCGATGACGGCATAGAAACCAGTTTGTTGATTTACAGTGCGGCTTTTGTGAATTTTGACGATTATCTGGATTTCTTTGAATTGGCTGAAGTGTTATGCCACGAACAAGGTTATGAAGGTGTTTACCAGCTTGCCAGTTTTCATCCCGGCTACTGTTTCGAAGGCGTAGAACGCGATGACCCCGCCAATTTCACCAATCGTTCACCGTATCCCATGGTGCATTTGTTGCGCGAAGCCAGTATAGAAGCGGCAATTTCCAAGTATCCCCAGCCAGAACAAATTCCAGAGCGGAATGTAATCAGTACTCGAAAAATAGGCAGTGCCACGATGCAGGCTTTGTTAGATACTTGTTCCAACCCGCCAAAATAGAAGTAGTTATAGCCAACTATTCAAAAAAATTGCCATTTGACCGTGCAGCAGGAATTTCTGCTGTTTGTGCAAAGGTCTCCTGTTGTTACTGTCTGATGTTACGCAGCGCGTCATGGATTAGCGCATTATCGTAGACGGTGTATCGCTAGGGCGACGGTTTTTTAAAGCCGGTTGCCGCGCGTTCCCTGCGTTCCTCACTTTTGCTGGGCGCGGCAAATGGGGTTTTTCGCGTTACTGCGTAACATCAGTTACTATTTAAACGTTCTTTTGGGAACTTTTTTATAGGTTCAGAAATTTCTGAAGGCCCTAATTTTTAGGGGGAGAAGTCGCAATGCTTTCACTGTTAAAGGTTCATCGTTAGCTGAAAGCGGCTCACGCTTGTTGGTAAGGTGAGGCCGTTTTTTCGTATTTTTTATGGGGGTTGTCAAATGAGAATAATGATTGGTAAGAACAATGTGCCTGTGGAGATTTTCAAATCTTACAAAATTAATACGGTGAGTATTTCCGTCCCGGGCTTGGAGAAAGATGTCTTGTGCCGGCTGAACGAGTCGGATCCCTATGTGTTTAAACAGGTTTTCATTCAGGAAGATTACAAAAGCCGACTTCTGCCTGAAAAGGCAGGCGTTATTGTAGATGCCGGAGCGAATGTTGGTTATTCCGTGTTATTTTTCAAGATGCTCTATCCGGCCGCTACCGTCATCGCTATTGAACCCGACCCGCGTAACTTTGAGATGCTACGCAAAAACTGTGCACACTTGGAAGGGGTTATCCTGTTAAATGCGGCCTTGTGGAAAGACTGCTCAAGGCTTGAGCTGCAATTTAAAAATACTGTTGGCAGGAGCCTTGGCTCATGGGGAGTGCGAACAGTCGCCGCAACGGGTACGGGTGAGGTAATGCTCACCGAGGCTTACGATGTACCGGCACTGATGGATAAATATGCGATTGATGTGATAGATGTATTCAAAATAGACATCGAAGGCGCAGAAAAGGAAGTTTTTGGAGAATCGCATCAGGCATGGTATGACCGGATAAGACTGTTTATTCTGGAAACCCATGAGCGTATCGACCCGTTGGCAGATTCCAATGTAAAACGGGCTTTGCCATCCAGCAAGTGGAATTATGCAAAAAAGGGGGAAAACCAGTTTTTCAGCAGCGGTGAAATGAGTCGGGGCAAGTTAATAAAAGAATTGCCGGTGTAGCTACGGTGGGCGATAAAAACGATCCTCATTTAGGCAACAAGCAGGGTACGCCCTACGCACTTTTTTCAAGCCTTTTGTTTCCACGGGTAACGAAAGTCCATTATTCAGAAAGCTTATGAAGTTTGCCACGACACCCCTACTTAAAACTAAGCGGTCGCGACTCAAGCTAAGCAGTTCGGCTTGTATGCAAATATTATAAAATACTTATACAATAACGAAGTCCTGACTTTGGGGAAACCTAAGCGGGCACGGCGCAGGGTTAGTGATGCGCTATTTTGGCCGCAGAACACGCTAAGCACACGGCTTCATTTCACCGTAAACAAAAGGCCACAAACCATGACACCTTCTCAATTAAAACAACAGCTTACTGAAAACAGCTCCCTGCATTTATTCGATGTTAGGACAAAGCCAGAGTACCACTCTGTGCATATAAAAGGTGCTCGATCGCTGCCTTTGGCGGAAATTGAACGCGGCACGGGTTTAAACGCACTCGTGCCACAAACTGAAAAAATCGTTCTTATCTGCAAGTCAGGGGTTAGGTCTAACAAAGCCTTAGCATCGCTTAAAAAACACGGCTACCACAATGTGGAATGCGTCGATGGCGGGACCGATTTGTGTTTGTCCGAAGGACTGGATGCCGTGCACGGGAAACCTTCAATGTCGCTTGAACGCCAAGTTAGAATTGCGGCGGGCTTGTTAGTGCTGACTGGGGTATTGCTGGCATTGCTGGTACACGGCTATTTCATTGCTTTGGCGGCTTTTGTCGGTCTTGGCTTGGTGTTTTCTGGAATCACTGACACCTGCGGCATGGGGCTGCTGTTAGCAAAAGCCCCATGGAACAAATAGCAGGATAAAGCCAGCCTTCAACCGAAGTCCTGCAACCAGCCCTGGACATCCTGCAATACCTGGCCCTGCTCTGGCTCGTGCAACACTTCATGGTATAAGCCGGGGTAAATTTTTAAGGTCTTGTGTACGGAACCTGCGTTTGCATAAAGCCACTGAGCGCCGCCCGGATCAACAATGCGGTCGGCACTGCCTTGCAAGACAATAAAGGGCACCGTGATTTTTTGGGCCTGTGATTTGATGCGGTGCATGGCTGCTAACAGCTCCACACCTAAGCGCACCGTAAACGGGCCCTGGCACATCAAAGGATCGTTGGCGCAGGCAGCGAGTACCGCAGGGTCTCGGGAAAGGCTGCGCCGGTCTATTCCCAACAACCTGAACCGAGGAGCAACCACCGCCAGCCACTGGCCCAGCCAAACGGTAGCGGGAGTGATGTTTTTGTAGGCCTTAATGCAGGGGGCGGAAAAAACAACGCCTGTTGCCTCGCCGCCTGCCAACAAATAATGGCAGGCGACCAAGCCGCCCATGCTATGGCTGAACAAAAACAGTGGCACCCCCGCTTGCCAGCCCTTGACTTTATTACAATAGCTCTGCAACGTATCGGTGAACTGTGCAAAATGCTCGACGTGCTGCCGCCGCCCTTCGGAACGGCCATGGCCGGTGTGGTCAAATCCGTAAATACCGTAGCCTTGCGGCACAAAATGCCTGGCCAATCTGATATAGCGGCCACTGTGTTCAGATAGGCCGTGGACTACCACCAGCACCGCTCGCACGGGTGTATCTGGCAACCAGGCCTGGTAATAAATGCGGCCCGTGTCGCCGTTGTTAAAATAGCCCTCGGTACGGTTCATGGTTTCAGTTTAATCGTCGCATAAGTTTCGATACAACGGGTTCTGCCCGCATCCCTTTTGAGTATGTCCAGAAAATTCAAACGGCGCAAATCTTAATAAGACGATTTCTGCCAGGAAAACGGGGCACGCGTTTTTCGCTACGGTGCCGTTTAGTACAGACTGTAATTTACAAAAAACTAAAGCACCGCTGGCGTTTCTCGTAAATTACTGGCTGTAGCGTAACCCAACAAAAAAATCAGCCACGAAAAAGCAGAAGCACTTTCATTACAAGGAATTACTGTGACAACCACCCAACCTCTCCTGTTCGAACTCGGCTGTGAAGAACTGCCGCCGAAAACCTTGCTGAAACTCAGCAACGCCTTGTTGGAAGGCATCATCGAAGGGCTTAAAGCCGCCAATTTGAGCTTCACCGCCAGCAAAGCCTACGCTACGCCACGCCGGTTGGCGGTGTTGATTGATAGTCTCCAGACTGCCCAACCCGACAAAACCGTAGAAAAACGTGGCCCGGCGATGTCGGCGGCGTTTGCCCCAGATGGCTCGCCGAGCAAAGCAGCGTTAGGGTTCGCGCACAGTTGCGGCACCCCGTTTGACCAGTTGCAACGCTTGCAAACCGATAAGGGCGAATGGCTAAGTTACACGCAGGCGGTCACAGGCCAGCGCACCGAGGCGGTCATCCCCGACATCATTCGTGCGGCCATCGCCGCCTTGCCCATTGCCAAACGCATGCGTTGGGGCAGTTTTGCCACCGAATTCGTCCGGCCCGTGCATTGGGCGGTGCTGCTGTTTGGCGATCAGGTGATTGAAACCGAAATTCTGGGCTTAACCACCGGCAACACCAGCTACGGCCATCGCTTCCACGCCCCGGACGCGATCGTCATTAACCGGCCGCACGATTATGCGGCGGCCTTGTTCGGCCCAGGCCACGTCATCGCCGACCTTGAACAGCGCAAGACCCTCATCCGCGCCAAAGCGGAAGAAGCGGCGGCGACGGTTGGCGGCATCGTCCCTATCGAAGCGGACTTATTAGAAGAAATCGCCGCGCTGAACGAATGGCCGATGCCGATTATCGGCAACTTCGACCCGCGCTTTTTGGCCTTGCCCAAAGAAGTGCTGATTACTACCCTGCAGACCCACCAGAAGTATTTTCCGGTGGAAGGTGCCGATGGCAGCCTGTTAGCGCATTTCATCACCTTCAGCAACATCGCCAGCAAACGTCCGGAAGTCATCCGGCAAGGCAACGAGCGGGTGGTGACGCCGCGCTTGGCCGATGCCGAATTTTTCTGGAACCAAGACCGCAAGCAACCGTTGGCGGCGCACATCGAAACCTTGAAAACCGTGCTGTTCCAGGAAAAACTCGGCACGGTTTACGACAAAGCCGTGCGCGTCAGCCAACTTTCGGCCTATATCGCCGAACGCGTAGGTGCGGATGTAAACTGGGCGCGGCGGGCGGCCATGCTGGCCAAAACCGATTTGCTGACCACCATGGTTGGCGAATTCGGCAACCTGCAAGGCATCATGGGCAGGTACTACGCACTGGCCGAAGGTGAGGTGCCGGCAGTCGCCTGGGCCTTGGAAGAGCAGTATTTTCCCAAACAATCCGGCAGCGCAACCGCGCCTAGTGCTCTTGGGCAAGTCCTGGCCATCGCCGAAAAAATCGATACCTTGGCCGGCATTTTCAGCACCGGGCTGGTCCCGACCGGCGACAAAGACCCCTACGCATTGCGCCGCGCCGCCTTAGGCACGTTACGGACGCTGATAGAAAACGGCTTGAGCCTGGACATCCCGGAGTTATGCACGTTTGCGCTGGCGCAGTTTTCGCATAGTTTCGAGCCTGCCGCGACGCACACCGCCGTCGTGGAATTCATTTTTGAACGCTTGCGCGGGTATTGTTTGGATAAAGGCTACACGGCGGACGCATTCGAATCCGTAATGAGCCTTGCCCCCGCCGACCCCTTAGACTTCATGCAGCGGCTGGCCGCCGTCCAAGCCTTCCGCCGATTGCCGGAAGCCGAAAGCCTGGCCAGTGCCAACAAACGTATCCGTAACCTCTTGAAAAAAGCCGAGTCCGCGCCCGCCGAAACCGTCGGCGTGTTGGTCGAACCTCAAGAAATCGCCCTGCTCGCCGCCGCCCGGCAAGCCGCACAAGACATTAAGCCGCTATTGGCGGAACGCAATTACCACGCGACCTTGAACCGTCTGGCCGGTTTGCGGGAAACCGTCGATGCCTTTTTCGACCACGTTAGGGTCATGACCGATGATTTGGAACTGCGCGCCAACCGACTGGCGTTGTTGAACCTGTTGTCCGAGCAGTTTTTGACCTGCGCGGACATTTCAAAATTGCAATCGTGACGGCATTGGGCAGCAGGGTGCCCATTGCGTACTTTTTTCAGGCCGTTTTAAAAACCCAAAAAGCTATGCCATACCCTAAAAAGCATCAATGCGTACTCTACCGATGAGCCGTTTTGTCCTGCTCGACCGCGACGGCGTCATCAACGACGATTCCGACGAGTACATCAAATCCCCCGAGCAATGGCGGCCTTTGCCGGGTAGCCTGGAAGCCATCGCCTTGCTAAATCGGCATGGTTTTCAGGTCGCTGTCATCACCAACCAATCCGGCGTCGCCCGTGGTTTTTTGGATGAGGCGACACTGGCGCAAATCCATGCCAAAATGCGGCGCGAGGCGCAAGCACACGGCGGACGGATCACGGCGGTGTATTATTGCCCGCATGGCCCGGACAGTGCTTGTCCGTGCCGCAAACCCAAGCCGGGTTTGCTAAAACAATTCGCCGCCGATTGGCAAGCGAATTTGGCCGAAACCGTTATGGTCGGCGACGCGTTCCGCGACGTGCAAGCCGCCTGGGCGGCCGGGGCCCAAGCTGTTTTGGTAAAAACCGGCAAGGGCTTGAAAACGCTGGCCGAAAACCCGCACCTGGATGTCCCTATCTTTGACACGCTGTATGATGCCGCCCAATTTCTTAGCCAAAAAAACTAACCTCGCCGTGTATCTAGGCTCCAGCGTTTTGCTCGCTTGGATGACGGTTTCAACTTTCATTTTTGGCCCTTTGGTATTGCTTTGCGGGGCGATGCCGTTTTCGGTCCGCTATAACATCGCCACCACCTGGGTGCGTTTGGCCATTGGCGCGGCGCGGGTGTTTTGCGGCGTCCGTTATCACGTTGAGGGTCTGGAAAACAGCCAAGGGATACCGGCGGCTATTGTTTTATGCAAACACCAATCGGCCTGGGAAACCATCGCCTTGCGCTTGTTTTTGCCGCCGCAAACGGCATTGCTGAAAGAGTCGCTGGTGAAAATCCCGGTTTGGGGCTGGGCGCTGGCTAAGTTAAAGCCGATTGCCATCGACCGCAGCAACCCACGGGCGGCCTTGAAAGCCTTGTTAAAGCAAGGCAAGGCCTGTTTGGCTGAAGGCTTGTGGGTGGTGGTGTTTCCCGAAGGCACCCGCACCGCCCCGGGCGAAACCAAAAAATTCAATGCCGGCGGTGCCTTGCTGGCGGAGAAGACCGGTTATCCGGTGATCCCCATCGCCCACAATGCCGGGCATTGTTGGTCGCGCAACAGTTTTTTGAAATACCCGGGCCTTATCACCGTTAAAATTGGCCCGCCCATAGCAACGCAAGGCCGCAAGGCCGCAGACATCAACCAAGAAGCCGCCGATTGGATCCATCAAGCCATGGCCGGCTTAGAGTGACAAACAACCTTTCAACCCCTATTGCCAACGGGACAATGACCCTTATGAAAAAACACCTGTTCATTATTGCCGCTGTTTTGCTGTTGCCGGCCTGTGCCGACAAAAACGAATACAAAGAAGCCGTGCTAGCGGACATTAAGAAAGAAAAAGACCTCGATGACTATAACATCACCCCTGAATACATGGCCGATTGCGTGGTGCAATTGTCATCACAAAACATGCCGGGTTTTTTTGACCTCGACCCACAACGCATGACCGCTTACCGCAACTACACAAAAATGCTGACCATGATGAAAGCGGCTGATCCAAAAAAGGCCATGGAGGAATTACGGACGCAATTCGGTTCGCCCAAGGCCCTAGCGGATGCTCATGCCAACTACACCGAGAGCATGTTAGAGTGCTATACCAGCGTTGTGTCCAAGTCTGAGGGAGAGAGACCCGACAGCAGCCATGCCGACGAGACCCTGCCTGAAGACGAAGCTGACGACGATCTGGCGGGCATGGACGCTGCTGAGGAAGAGGGCGGGGCTACGGAGGGCACTGCCGTGATGGAAGAAGGCCAAGAAGCACTTGAGGAAAATCAAAGGCCTGAAGAAGAATAGCGGTCTCGGTGGGTGCCTGCGCCGAGCGTCCATGCGTTCTTCGGGGTACCCGGTTGCAGGCTACACCCGCCATTGCGGCACAGATGCCGGAATCCAGCAACAGGGAGGCGCGGTGCACCGGGTTTGGCGGACTTACGAAAACGGCTACAACGTCTTGCTACTTTACCGTGGTAGCGCGTGTTGTTCGCTATAGCACGATTTCCATGCCATCGTAGGCGACCTCAATGCCGTGGCCATCAAGAACACCCCGCTCTGCCGAATGTTCGTCCAAAATGGGGTTGGTATTGTTGATGTGGATCAGTATTTTGCGCTTGTCTCCGATGCCGTTTAAGCACTCGATCATGCCGCCTGCACCCGATTGCGGCAGATGGCCTATCTGCCGCGCCCGTTTTTGACTGATGCCCTGAACAACCATTTCGTCGTCAGTCCAGAACGTGCCATCGACCATAACGCAATCGGAGTCCTGCATAGCGGCCAACACATGCGGCTCTATCGCCCCTAGGCCAGGCGAGTAGAACGCTTTTTTTCCCGTCGAAATTTGTTCTATAACCACCCCGATGTTGTCGCCCTCATGCGGATTGTCCCGATGCGGGGAATAAGGCGGAGCTTTGCTTTTTAGGGCTTGGCTAAAAAACCGCAGGTCATCTATCCCGGGTACGGTAAAAGCACTGCCGTCGATGGGCAACGGATGGTGTCTGACGGTGCAATAGTGGGCGAGTATGTTGAAAATGGGGAAACCGGCACTCAGGTCCTGTTTGACCATTTCCGTGCAATAAACGTCAAGCGGCTTGCCTTCGCGCAGCAACAACAACCCGGTAGCATGGTCAATTTGGCTGTCTATTAAGACGATGGCATGAATGCCGGTGCCACGAACACCTTCTTTTGGCTGTATCGCAGGAAAAGCCTCCAGTTGGGCACGAATATCCGGCGAGACATTAAACAGCAGCCAGCGGTTATCATCGGTGCTAACGGCGATGGATGATTGGGTTCTGGAGGTGCCCGGAAATTTCTGGTGTCGGAACCTGTGGCAATTATGGCAATTGCAATTCCACTGCGGGAAACCACCGCCCGCCGCCGAACCAAGAACTCTTATTTTCATGCACAAACCCCGTTGAAAAACTCGCCATGCTAAGGGAGTAGCGGAAGCAAAGCAAAAAATTTAGCCAAAAAAAAGGGGTTCACTCGAACCCCCTTTTGTCTTGCCAACCAAACGTTAACGGTTGTAAATGTACATTGTCACTTCAAAGCCGAAACGCAAATCTTGGTAGCTCGGTGTTTCCCATTTCATAAGTCGTTACCCCAATAAAAGTTGATAGCTCGATCAAGTAAGCCGGTGGCGATTCTACGATGAAGCCGCTGGTTAAGCAAACAGTTAATGCCGCACTCTACGCCGAAGACAGAGCGTACCGCCGAGGCAAGCGGCTATTGCAAATTTTTTGTCACATGAGGGGTTAACTGAAGGTACATCAATTGGTGCATTTTAGGGCTGGCGGCAATCACATTGCCAGACTGCATGTAGTGATCATTGAACGAAAAATCCGTCACGACGCCACCGGCTTCTTTAATCAGCAGTATGCCTGCCGCCATGTCCCATTCCATGATGCCAATCTCCCAAAAACCGTCCAAACGCCCCGCTGCCACATAGGCTAAGTCTAGGGCGGC
Source organism: Methylococcaceae bacterium UBA662 (assembly GCA_002299425.1). Lineage (GTDB taxonomy): Bacteria > Pseudomonadota > Gammaproteobacteria > Methylococcales > Methylomonadaceae > Methylovulum. The sequence continues at coordinate 11,850 of DBNW01000010.1, forward strand.
AGAACCTGCTCTACGCAGGCCGGCGCATTCGGTGGTCAATGCCCGGAACATGCCCATGTAGGCATCTAAATGCGTATCGCTCTTAAACGGGAAGCCCGTACCTAACAACGCACCTTTCAGGCTGGTTTGCTGAGAAACCCTGATGCGCCGACTGTTGAGCAACGCCCCGCCGCCCCGTTCGGCGCAAAACAACTCATCCCGCAAAGGGTCATAGACGACGCCTACTTCCAATCGGTTTTTGTGCTTTAAGGCAATCGAAACGGCGTATTGAGGGAAGCCGTGCAAGAAATTGGTGGTGCCGTCTAAAGGGTCTATCACCCAAACAAAATCATCGCCCGCGTGAACGCCGCTTTCTTCGGCCAAAATGGCGTGGCTGGGGTAAGCGGTTTTGAGAATGGTGATAATTTCCCGCTCGGCCGCCCTATCAACTTCGCTGGCGTAATCGTTTTTGCCTTTTTGGTCGATGCGCAATTGGCCGATATGGTCGGAAGACCGCAGGATCAGATCGCCCGCACTGCGGGCAGCGCGGATGGCCGTGTTTAACATGGGGTGCATAGGCGGTCGGCTCAATGAAAAGAAAAAAGATAAAGTCGGTTAGGATAGCAAAATTTTTGCTAAAATTTGCCGCTTTTTGCTCCCCAAGGAATTAACTTTGTCGCCGCACGTTAAAATCGTTTTGGTTGGAACCTCGCATCCTGGCAACATCGGCGCGGTTGCCAGGGCAATGAAAAACATGTGTATGGAACGGCTATGCTTGGTGGCACCTAAAATTTTTCCCTGTGCCGAGGCAACCGCACGGGCGGCCGGAGCCGATGATGTGCTCGCTGCGGCAGCGATTTACCCAACCCTAAAAGAGGCCATCGCCGATTGCCAATTAGTGATCGGTTCCAGCGCTCTTTACCGGAGCATTCGCTGGCCACCCCTTACGCCCCGGGAATGCGCGGAAAATGTGGTGGTTGCCGACCCAAGCCGGCAAGTCGCCATCGTGTTCGGGCGTGAAAGCTCAGGCTTAAAAAACCACGAACTGGATTTATGCCATTACTTGCTGCGTATCCCTTGCAACCCTGGGTTCAGCTCGCTGAACCTGGCTGCGGCCGTGCAAGTGGTTTGCTATGAATTGCTCATAGCTCGCGGTGCTCCTGATGCTGCCGTGGTTGGCGATAAGGACGAATGCCCGCTAGCGACGGCGCAACAAATGGAATTGTTTTACCAACACCTCCATGAAACCCTAGAAGTCATCGGCTTCCTGCATGCCGACAAATCCAGATCCATTATGCGGCGGTTGCGTAGAATTTATAACCGAACCCAACTGGACACTAAAGAACTTGATATTCTGCGCGGCATTTTCAGAATGTCCCAAGACAACCAGGGAAAAAAATAACCTGAACCCCATGCTGGCCAGACTAAAAGAAGATATTTCCTGTGTGCTTGAGCGCGACCCGGCGGCACAATCCGTGTTTGAAGTGGTTACCACCTACCCAGGCGTCCACGCGGTGCTAATCCACAGGCTGAGTCATCGCCTTTGGCGGCTCGGCCTTAGGTGGCCGGCACGCTTTATTGCGTTTATTAGCCGCTGGCTGACGGGCATTGAAATCCATCCCGGTGCCCAAATAGGCCGCCGCTTTTTCATCGACCATGGCATGGGCGTGGTCATTGGCGAGACCGCCTTAATTGGCGATGATTGCACGCTGTACCACGGGGTTACTTTGGGCGGCACCACCTGGCAAAAAGGCAAACGCCACCCTACCTTGCATAACAATGTAGTAGTCGGTGCCGGGGCAAAAATTTTAGGGCCTATTGAAATTGGCCCCGGGGCCCGGATAGGGTCAAATTCGGTGGTGCTCAAACCTGTACCCGCTGGTGCCACCGTGGTCGGAATCCCAGGCCATATCGTCGATACCCTGGCTAAAAAAACCCAAGTCCGACTGGACGAAATTGCCGGCAAAATGGACTTTGACCCTTACGGTCTGAAAGCCGATATGCCCGACCCGGTCGCTTTTGCCATCAACCGCATGCTCGACCATATCAATGCCCTAGACAAACAAATTGAAACCATGCAGCAGGCCTTGAACGCTGCGGGCATACTTTGCCAAGAAACACGGTTAACCAACTTAGACGACTGTCAAATTCAAGACAGCGCACAGACAAAAACCAAATCCGCACCGTTTACAGTTGTACCAGCACTTGATAACGACTTACATCAGCCGCCCAAATAGTTGACTAATTCGCTAGGTTAAGTATAGTAACCCTACTTTTAAACTGTAATTAGCCAGGATTGTCCCGTGAGACTGACCACTAAAGGCCGTTATGCCGTCACCGCCATGCTAGACCTTGCGTTCCATAGTCAAACCAACCCTGTCACACTGGTGGAAATTGCTACTCGTCAAACCATCTCTCTGTCTTACCTAGAACAATTATTTGCCCGTTTGCGGCGAGCGGGCATGGTCAAAGGCCTGCGTGGGCCAGGCGGCGGTTATACACTGTGCGGCGAACCGCACAGCATCAATGTCGCCGACATTATTGCCGCCGTCGATGAACGCGTGGATTCCACCCGGTGCGGCGGCGAGGCCAACTGCCAAAAACATCAGGCCTGTCTCACCCACGATTTGTGGATGGGCCTTAGCGACCAAATCAGGGAATACTTAAAAGGCATCACCCTAGGTCAGTTGCTGGACAAACACCATGTTAAAGAAGTCGCTAGACGACAGGAACACGATGCGCTCCGGTTGGTAGAGATCCACCGTTTAGGCGACAGCGCGACCAGAGCAAATCTGTAACAAGCATGGTCTATTTGGATCACAATGCGACCACCCCTTTAGACGGGCAAGTTTTAGAAGCCATGATGCCGTTCTTGGGGCCGTTTTATGGCAATCCTTCCGCTTTGTACCGTTTAGGTCGCCTAGCTAGAACCGCCATTGACACCGCCCGCGAACAAATCGCCGCCTTAGTAGAGGCACAACCCTCCCAGGTAGTGTTCACCAGCGGCGGCACCGAGGCGAATAACTTGGCTTTTAGGGCGTGCGCCCCACTGAGTGCTATCGCTATTTCTGCCATAGAACACCCTTCCGTCACCGAGCCGGCCCTTCGCCTTAAAGCCCACGGTTGTCAAGTGTTTGAACTGGGCGTCGATGCCGAAGGCTTAGTCGCCCAAGCCGGAGTTGCCGAAGTCCTAGCGGCCAAGGTCGAGTTTGTCTCCATCATGCTGGCGAACAACGAAACCGGAGCCATTCAAGACGTCGGCTGGTTTGCTAGGCAACTGACGGGGTGCGGCATTTGTGTCCATACCGATGCGGTCCAAGGCGTGGGAAAAATCCCCGTATCGTTTAGGGAGTTGGGCGTGCAAATGCTGTCCTTATCCAGCCATAAACTATACGGCCCTAAGGGGTGTGGGGCATTGGTTATCGATCAAAACGACAGGACCACGCCCCTGCTGTTAGGCGGCGGACAAGAGCGGGGGCTGCGGGCGGGTACTGAAAACGTCGCCGCCATCGTCGGCTTTGGCAAGGCAGCAGAATTAGCACACGCAGGGCTTGCCGAGCGCACCGCGCATTTATTGAAGCTGCGACACCTGCTGGAAAACAGCTTAAAAACCATCAAAGGGCTGGTTATTTTTGCCGAACACAGCCCGCGTTTGCCCAACACCGTACAGTTTGGTATCGACGGCTACGACGGTGAGATGCTGTTGATGCGGCTGGACCAAAAAGGCATCGCCCTGTCCAGCGGCTCTGCCTGTGCCGCTAACAGCGCGCATCCTAGCCCGGTGCTGGCCGCCATGAAAGTTGAACCCCGCTTGGCTAGGAGCGCATTGCGTATCAGTTTAGGGCAAACTAACACGCAGACAGACATCATTACATTTGCCCAAACATTAAAAGCCTTATTGGATAAAACACCATGACCATCACAGTGACAGAAAAGGCCGCCCGGCAGATTCAAAAACAACTGACAAAACGCGGACGTGGCCTAGGCTTGAAATTGGCGGTAAAAAAATCCGGCTGCTCCGGTTTTTCCTATGTACTGGATTATGCGGACGAGCTAACCGAGCAAGAAGCTGTTTTTGAGATGCATGGGGTAAAGCTGGTAATCCCGCAAGCGGACTTGCCGGTTCTGCAAGGCTTAGAGTTAGATTACCGCCGCGAAGGGATTAACGAAGCTTTTCAGTTCAGCAATCCTAACGTCAAAGCAACATGCGGTTGCGGTGAAAGCTTTGCTGTCGGGTAACAGGCTTGTACCGAAACGGCCCCAGCAAGGACGCGTTGGCACCCTGTTTTTATAACCCCCTAATCAAGGTCGGCGCGGGCTTGTGCAATCGCCGCTCTCACCGTGTCCGGTGCGGTGCCGCCGACATGGCGGCGGGCAGCGACCGACCCTTCCAGCGTCAAAAAACCAAACACATCCTCATCGACCAAACTGGAAAACCCTTGCAATTCTGCCAGCGACAATTCCGATAAATCGCGGCCGCTATCCAAGCCTAAACGCACCGCTAAGCCCACGATTTCATGGGCATCCCTAAAAGCCATGCCTTTTAGCACCAGGTAGTCGGCCAAATCGGTCGCGGTGGCAAAACCGCGTTTGGCGGCATTGTACATGGTGTCCTTTTTTGCCCGGATATGCGGCACCATATCGGCGTACGCACGCAAGCAATTGACCAGGGTGTCGACCGTGTCAAATAAAGGCTCTTTGTCTTCTTGATTGTCTTTGTTGTAAGCCAAGGGCTGGCTTTTCATCAGCATCAGCAACGACATCAAATGCCCTGCCACCCGCCCGGTTTTGCCGCGCACCAGCTCTGGGACATCCGGGTTTTTCTTTTGCGGCATAATGGACGAGCCGGTACAAAAAGTATCCGGCAATTCAATAAAATCAAACGAGGCACTGGTCCATAAGACCAATTCCTCTGAAAACCGCGACAAATGTATCATTACAAGGCTGGCGGCGGCGGCAAACTCGATGGCAAAATCACGGTCGCTGACCGCATCCAAAGAATTAGCCGAGGGCCGGCTAAAACCAAGCAACCCGGCAGTCATGGCCCTGTCAATGGGGTAGCGGGTACCCGCTAAAGCCGCAGCACCCAACGGCATGATGTTAATTCTTTTGCGGCAATCTTCAAGCCGCTCGCGGTCTCGCTTGAGCATTTCAAACCAGGCCATCAAATGGTGACCAAAAGTAACCGGCTGGGCCACTTGCAGGTGCGTAAAGCCCGGCATAATCGTGTCGGCATGTTGGCTTGCCAATGCCACGATGCCTTTTTGCAAACGCGCCAACTCAAGCAAAATCGTATCCACTCCTTGCCGCAAATACAGACGAATATCGGTGGCCACCTGGTCGTTGCGGGAGCGCCCGGTATGCAGTTTTTTACCCGCCATGCCTATCAAGTCAGTCAGGCGCGCTTCGATGTTCATATGCACATCTTCTTGCTTGACTGACCAATTAAATGCGCCCCGTTCAATTTCCCCGCTTATTTGCGCCAAGCCACAAATAATGTCATCGCGCTCTGCTTCGGTCAAAATGCCGCAGGCAGCCAGCATTTTGGCGTGGGCAACCGACCCTTGAATATCCTGTTGGGCCATACGCTGGTCAAATTCAACCGAAGCAGTAAATTTCTCAACAAAGGCATCGGTGCCTTGTGCAAGGCGGGCACTGGAAAGTTTTTCGGTGTTAGCAGGCATCGTGAGGGTAATTGGCCGGGAAATTTAAACGTGGAAATAGTCTTAAGACCTAGAAAAAACAGGGCAAACAATCATTATCACCCGCATCAGGCATGACACGGCCTGCAAATAGTGCGGGCAAACGGTTTTCGTTTCTCATCATCATAAAAAGCTGCTATTATGCCAGAATAAGTTGGACACTGTTTAAGAACAGTACGTTTTTAACATAAAAGGGAGAAGCCATGCTTATATTGACTCGTCGGGTAGGAGAGACCCTCATGATAGGGGACGAGGTAACAGTCACCGTCCTGGGAGTAAAAGGAAACCAAGTCAGAATCGGCGTCAATGCTCCTAAGGATGTGTCAGTGCACAGGGAAGAAATCTACGAAAAAATAAAAAAAGAACAGCTAGAATCAAGAAGTTAAGGTAAAACGTTTATAGGAGAGATGGCCGAGAGGCCGAAGGCGCTCCCCTGCTAAGGGAGTATGGGCCAAAAGCCCATCGAGGGTTCGAATCCCTCTCTCTCCGCCAATTAAAAATTGTCACTGTGTTTTTGACAAAAAAAGAAATGAAAGTTATAGTGGGCAGCTCACAATGCGCCCGTAGCTCAGCTGGATAGAGTAATCGGCTACGAACCGATCGGTCGGGAGTTCAAATCTCTCCGGGCGCGCCAATTTCACACGAGAGTTTATTCCCCTGTAGCTCAGTCGGTAGAGCGGGTGACTGTTAATCACTAGGTCGGCGGTTCGAGCCCGTCCGGGGGAGCCAAGTAAATCAAAGCCTTACATGCGAGTGTAAGGCTTTTTTTATGCCTAAAACAAAAAATGTCGCAATTATTGCTTGGCTTCGTCAAGACGCAGCGTCGTGCTGTCGTCCTCAGTCCTAAGTCGGGCTAACGTATTATCTCCCAACCTGTAATAATTCAGACTTAACCTGACACTGCTCTTGAAAAGAGAGAGGGTTACTTGAGATGGAAGTGTTGAATTTTTATCAAACCCAAAGAGGTAACCCGCGTGTTTGAGAATAACGTAAGAATCATCAAGCACAAAGTGGGCTTGTTGAATCTGGCCGAAGAACTGGGTAATGTGTCCAGACCTTCTATCGCTATAAAGCCGCCGTTGAGCAAGGCGGGGTTGAATCCCTGTTCGATAAAAGCCGGAGGCAGCGCTCGAAAAGAAGCGCCAGGATGACGAAGTCTGCGGGGAAATCAAGACCGCGCATCCAGGGTATCTAGGTTCCCAAGACTTATGTCGGTACCTTTAAAGGCGTCGGACGGGCTTATCAGCAAACTTTTGTCGATGCCTACTCAAAAGTCGCCTTTGCCAAGCTGTATACCACTAAAACCCCGATTACAGCGGCAGGCCTATTGAACGATAAAGTCTTGCCGTTTTTCACCTCTGTATAACGATTTGGCAGCGCTACAATAAAGATTTGGACGAATGGCTCGACTATTACAATAATCAGCGCACCCAGCAAGGTAAAATGTGCCGTGGGCGAACGCCTATGGCGACAGTGCACGATGGCAAAACCATCTGGAAAGAAAAATTGATAGGCTGAATTTAACCGGACAGGCACTTCGAAAAACCCAGTAACTGTCAGGTTAGGTTTGAACTACTACAAGTTGTTCATAATGTTTCTCTGCAATCCAAATAAAACAACGGTTTCTTAAACATCAACCTTCCCCGGAAAATCCGGCAGTATTTGCGAATGCGCCAATTCATTATCGGCATTAAAAAACCGCATGGCCCCTTGTTGGCTGCACAACCAAAATTCCTGCGCCCCTTGCCCAAAATAAAGCTTTTTCTTCGCCCTCATTTCCCGTTCGGTATTGCTGTCGGACAACACCTCAATACAAATTTCCGGCGCAACCGAACATTCAGCCTCGTGTTTGATGATTTGCAAACGCGCATCAGACACCCAAACCACATCGGCGACTTTCGTGCCTTTAGGGGTGAAAATGGCGCATTCGGGGAATACTTTGCCGCCTGTGGCGTGGCGTAATAACAGCCGTTCAATTTCGCCTTGCAATAAGGAATGCAATACCTTCATCGGACTCATGACGATTTGCCCGTATTCGTTCAGTTCTATTTTGAAAGGCAGGTTTTTTAAATTGGGGTTGGAGCAGACTTCTTGCCAGTTCATCGCTAAAGTACCCTGTTGGTTTTATTTAAGAGGTTTTACGCCTAAATCTTTACAGATTTTATTGGCCAAAATACCATTGACTTCTGCGTGTCGCGGAATAGCCGATCGTTTATTCAGTTCAGGGTTATGCCACCATGAATGCCGCCCACCTTCACGCAATAACTCACAACCTTGCGCCGTCAAATACCGGATTAATTCCGAACGTTTCACAAAGCAATCAATTCTTCTTGATAATGTACGCCAGCGTTCAATAACGCTTCTTCGCGGTTAAACGCCAAGGCTTCTTGCAAAGTTATTTTTAGGCTTGCAATCAATTCATCATGCGTGGCTTCTTGGCAATTCACGCCGGGGATTTCTTCAATCCAACCTAGCCACCAGTCGCCGTCTTGTTTTATTACTGCGGTGTAGTTGTTGTTCATGATTGATTATTTATTCGGTAAACATTCGCTATTGTTTGATAACTCTTGAGCCATTTTTAAAAGCACTTCCACCTGCTTGAGATAGGCAATGGTTGCGGCAATGTCAATACGGCCTTGAGGATCAAGTTTTCTGTAATCCTTATCAATAATAAGCAGTGTTTTGGCTTTAGCCTTTTTGCTAAACCTTACTTTCTTAAAATCTAAATTAAGACCCAAACTTGTATTACACTCCCGCAAGTATCTACACCAATCATCGGACGATCTTTTTTCGGGTGGTTTGGGTTTAGATTTTTGGTATCTATTTTGAAACAAAGCTTTTCATGTGCCAATAATAAGTATGGCTTGCAGCCAACTCCCCACCAAAAGCCCATAAATCCACCTGATTTATTATTGACCTTTTTCCAATTACCCGTTAGTTGTCCGGGATTTAAATTTTTTTGAAGCACCATATAAAAACCAGTCCATGCCTGGGAGTGCCACTGGTTCTTTTCCAAAATAAGGTAGCTTTGGACTCTATTTTCAATTCCCTGCAAATGCAGCCTGAAGTCTTGAAAAATAGCGTTGTTGATCCCCGTTCGATGGCCTTCATCTAAAATTGATTGGAAATCTTCACGGGAAAAGACTTTATACTGATTAGCTTCTACATGCGAATAACTGCCTTGATCGTAAGTTTTAAAATAAATAGGTACAATGTTTATCTTTTCGCAAGCCATCACATTGATCTTGTTTTTTTTAACGCCGTTTGTTTTGATTTCATTAAGATAGCGATTTAGCTGGTCACCACTGTCTTTCGTATTGGTTTTGTCTTCAATAATGAAGACGAATTTCCCATTTACGACGCACAAAATATCGATAATTGATCTTTTTTGTTTTGTCTCTGGTTTATGGGCAAAGGAATATTGCCTGATCACCTCAACAGATTTAATGTCAATAATGTCTTCGGAAATGTTTTCTGACTTCTGAGCTAACGCTTTTACTAACTCCGTACCACATTGATGCAAGTTTGCATCAACCGATTGATATTTCGGGTCTGCCCAAGACAATAACCAACAAATAAACGCATCTTGGGATAGCTCGCTGGTGGCAAATTTAAATAAGTTTGGTTGAGTCGAAGAATTCATGATTTTGCCAAAGCGTATTGGATTTCGGTTTGCGACTTCTTTATGAATAATCGCAGTCAGTTGTTTGTAGTGCATAACTAAATTTCTGTTTAAGCCTGATCCTTTGCGTTTGCCAGTCTTTGCCCGTGTTTTTAAAAAAATCGACCACACGCGCTGATAACGAATCGCACTGGGTGTGGTT
>DBNW01000061.1:0-362 GCA_002299425.1 Methylococcaceae bacterium UBA662
GCTCACGCCTCCCAGGCGTTACCTGGCACCCTGCCCAGTGGAGCCCGGACTTTCCTCCATTTCATCGGTACGATAAAACAGCGACTGCTCAGCCAACTCTTCCGCCGACGAGTGTACCACAATTGCACTGTGCCGCTTTTTTTATGGCAACAGCCCCAGCAAAATACACCTTACCGCTTAGTGATTTGCCCTAAGCCGCTGTAAAATGCCATGCTACTGTGCCTCCACACGTTAAGGATTGTGATGCCCGCAACAACCCAAGCCGGCGCGAAAATTTATCAGCGCCTGCTTTCCTATGTAAAACCCCACAAAGGGCTTTTTGCCATTAGCATCATCGGGTTCCTGATTTATTCCAGCACCCA
>DBNW01000061.1:669-49564 GCA_002299425.1 Methylococcaceae bacterium UBA662
TTCCTGATTTATTCCAGCACCCAGCCGTTGTTCGCCCATTTGGTCACGCAAATCATCGACACCCTGCAAGTGCAAAAATCACGCGCAGACATGTACCTGCTGCCGTTGTTCTTCAGCGGCCTCATCGTCTTGCGGGGTATAGGCGGTTACTTGGGCAACTACTTCCTGGCCAAAGTCTCGCTCAACGTCATCCATACCTTGCGCTATGCCATTTTTGACAAATACACGCAACTGCCCACGGCTCATTTTGACAATGAAAACAGCGGTTACATGATTTCCCGCATCACCAACAATGTCGGCGAGGTAGCCAAGGCCACTACCGATTCGGTACGCAAAATCGTGCAAGAAGGCCTAACTGCCGCAGGCTTGCTAGGCTATTTGTTTTACCTGAACTGGCGGTTGTCGCTGATATTTCTAGTGGTCGCGCCGCTGATCGCCTGGCTGGTCAATTACGTCAGCAAACGCTTGCGTATACTGAGCAAGCGCATCCAAGAATCGGTGGGAGAAATGACCCACATTACCTCGGAGCTGGTGACCGGTTTGCGGGTGGTACGCATCTACGGCGGCGAGACGTATGAACGCCGGCGGTTTTTGGACAGCAGCCTGTACAACCGCCGCCAAGCGTTAAAAATGATCCACACCACCGCTATCAACAATCAAATCATGCAGTTGATCATTGCCGTGGCCTTGTCGGTGCTGATGTATTTAGCCTTGTTTTTCATGGAAAAAGCTTCCGCCGGGGAGTTTGTCGGTTATTTGACCGCTGCTTTTTTACTGCCCCGGCCATTCAAGCAATTGAGCGATGCCAACAGCGACATCCAACGCGGCATTGCCGCCGCCGATTCCTTATTCGCCGCCCTAGACTTGCCGGACGAAGTCGATACGGGCCGGTTTGAATGCGCCCGCTGCCAAGGCGCGTTAGTATTCAAAAACCTCAGCTTCACTTATCCCGGCGCAGCCCAACCCGCGCTAGAAAACATCAGCCTGACGGTCAACCCCGGGCAAACCGTCGCCTTAGTGGGCGCCTCCGGCGGCGGCAAAAGCACGCTGGTCAACTTAGTGCCCCGGTTCTACCCGCATGACAGCGGCGAAATTTTGCTCGACGGGATCGAAATCAAAGACTACAAACTGGCCAACTTGCGCCAACATATCGGCCTGGTCAGCCAGCATGTGACGTTGTTCAATGACACCGTTGCCAACAACATCGCCTACGGGGCGTTATCGGGTGCCAGCCGCGAAGCCATTATCCAAGCTGCCGAAGATGCTTACGCCATGCCCTTTATCAACCAACTGGCGCAGGGTTTGGATACCCTGATCGGTGAAAACGGCGTGAAACTGTCCGGCGGGCAACGGCAGCGCTTGGCACTGGCGCGGGCTTTGTTAAAAAATGCCCCCGTCCTCATCTTGGACGAGGCGACCTCGGCCTTAGACACCGAATCCGAACGCTACATCCAAGCCGCCCTGCACAAAGCCATGCGCGGCCGCACCACCTTGGTGATTGCCCACCGGCTGTCCACGGTGGAAAGTGCCGATTTAATTTTGGTGCTGGATCAAGGCCGCATCGTAGAGCGGGGCCCGCACCGGGAGCTATTGGCCAAAAACGGCCCCTATGCCCGGCTCCACGCCATGCAGTTCAATGAACCCCAAGCTCCGTCAACCCCAGTTGGCCGGCCACACCAAGCCGCCACCTAACCTTAAAAAGAAGCGCAGCGTTGAGAACTTTCCTTTCAGAACTCGCACAACACCAAGACATGATGGCCCGGTTGCCGCTATGCGCTACCGCCATCGCCCAAGCCGGTGATGTATTGCTTAACACCTTGCGCCACGGCGGCAAAATTCTGCTCTGCGGCAACGGTGGCAGTGCCGCCGATTGCCAGCACATTGCCGCCGAATTCGTGGTGCGCTACGAACAAAAACGCCCAGGCCTGCCCGCCATCGCCCTGACCACCGACAGCTCCATTTTGACGGCGCACAGCAACGATTACGCCTTTGCCAGCGTCTTTGCCCGCCAAGTCGAGGCCCTGGGCCGGGCCGGTGATTGCCTGATCGCCATTTCCACCTCCGGCAACAGCCGCAACATCGTCAACGCTGCTGAAACCGCACGGCATCAGGGCTTGTCCGTTATCGCCCTGACCGGGGCGGGCGGCGGCGAACTGCTGCGCCATGCCAGCGTCGCCGTACAAGCCCCCTCTGCCGTCACCGCCCGCATCCAAGAAGCGCATATTTTGATCGGCCATTGGTGGTGCGCTTTGGTTGAAGACCGCCTGCTTGAAGGCACACTGACCGCAGGAGAAAAGTAATGCTGGCCACCCTGCCCCCGTTCCATCAAGCCCGTATTTTGGTCATCGGCGATGTCATGCTCGACCGCTATTGGTCTGGGCACAGTGCCCGCATTTCCCCCGAAGCCCCCGTTCCCATCGTCAACATCAAACACACCGAGGAGCGCGTCGGTGGGGCCGGCAACGTGGCCTTGAACATCGCCAAACTGGGCGGGCAGGTGACGCTGCTGGGCGTGACCGGCTGCGATGCCGAGGCCGAAACGCTGCGGCAACTGCTGCAAGGGCAAAATGTCCAGTGCGATTTTGTCGCCGAGCCGTCGCTGCGCACCGTGTGCAAACTGCGTATTCTGGCGCAGCACCAGCAACTGCTGCGGGTCGATTTTGAGGAGCTGCCGCTGTTGTTCGACCGGGACCTGTTAGGGGCGAAATTTAACGCGCACTTAACGCAACACGATGCCGTGGTGTTTTCCGATTATGGCAAGGGCAGTTTGGCGCACATCGAAAGCTTGATCCCCATCGCCAAAGCGTCGGGGCTAAAGACCTTGGTGGACCCCAAAGGCACTGATTTTAGCCGCTACGCCCACGCCGATGTCATCACCCCCAACCTGGCCGAATTAAAAGCCGTGGTCGGGCCATGCCCCTCTGAGCAAGACTGGGTGGACAAAGGCCTGGCGCTGCTCCGGCAGCACCGGATTGGTGCCCTCTTGCTGACCCGGGGCGAGGCCGGCATGACGCTCATCGAACCCGGCCAACAGCACTCCCTACCCGCCCAAGCCAAGGACGTGTTTGATGTCACCGGTGCCGGCGACACCGTCATTGCCGTGATGGCCTTAGGCGTGGCGGCGGGCGTGGCGTTGCCGGAAGCCATGTACCTGGCCAATTTGGCCGGCGGCATCGTGGTCGGCAAGCTCGGCACCTCAACGGTGTCGCCGCAGGAACTGGCCCGCGCCATGCACGGCGACCGCGACACCTGCCACGGCCTCGTCAGCGAGGACGAACTGGCCGCTTTCATCGCCGCTGCCAAAGCCCACGGCGAGCGCATCGTTATGACCAACGGCTGTTTTGACCTGCTCCATGCCGGCCACGTCACCTATTTGCAACAGGCCAAAGCCCTAGGCGACCGCCTGATCGTCGCCGTCAACGCCGACGCCTCGGTCAAGGCGCTCAAAGGCGATGGCCGCCCGATCAACGGCGTGCAACAGCGCATGACCGTGCTGGCGGCCTTAGCCTGCGTCGATTGGGTGGTGGAATTTAGCGAACAGACCCCGGAACGGCTGTATTGCCGGTTGTTGCCGGATGTGCTCGTCAAGGGCGGCGATTACCAGCCGGGACAAGTGGCCGGCGCCGAGTGTGTGGTCAAGTCGGGCGGGGAAGTGAAAATTCTGTCTTTCGTAGAAGGCCAATCCACCACCCACATCATCAACAAAGCCCGGGGGGGAGCATGATTATCGTCACCGGCGGCGCCGGTTTTATCGGCAGCAATTTGATCAAGGCCTTAAACCAGCGCGGCGAACGCGACATTTTGTTGGTCGACAATTTAACCAATGGCCGCAAAATGCACAACATCGCCGACTTGGACATCGCCGATTATTGGGATAAGGACGCATTCATCGGCCACATGGACAAAATCGGCCTCGCCGCTAGCGTCCGCGCCGTGTTCCATCAAGGTGCCTGCTCGGCCACTACCGAATGGGACGGCCGCTACATCATGGCCAACAATTACGAGTATTCAAAACGCCTGTTAGGTGCCTGCCTAGCCCGGCGCATCCCGTTCCTGTACGCTTCCTCCGCCTCGGTCTACGGCACGGGCCAGCAGGGTTTTGACGCAGGGCGCGGCTGCGAAAGACCCATCAACATGTACGCCTATTCCAAATTTCAGTTCGACCAATACGTCCGCCGCATCTTGCCAACGGCACAAAGCCCCCTCGCCGGTTTCCGCTATTTCAATGTCTACGGTCCCAGAGAACAACACAAAGACGGCATGGCCAGCACCGTCTTTCATTTCAACAGGCAACTCATCGAACACGGCGCGGCCCGCTTGTTTGAAGGCTGCGACGGCTATGCCGACGGCGAACAACGGCGCGATTTCATCCATGTCGAGGATGTGGTCGCTGTCAACCTGTGGTTTTTTGACCATCCCGAACACAGCGGCATTTTCAACGTCGGCACCGGCCAGGCGGAAAGCTTCAACGCCGTCGCCAAAGCGGCCATCGCCTGGCACGGCCGTGGCCATATCGAGTACATCCCCTTCCCCGACCACCTGAAAGGCGCCTACCAAAGCTTCACCGAGGCCGACATCCGGGGTTTGCGGCAAGCCGGCTACGGAAAACCGTTTTTGTCCATTGAGCAGGGAATCAACCGTTACTTTGACGGGCTGAATGCCCACCGACAGGGTCAGGCTTAAGCACCGAACCTGCCGCTGCACCTCGAACATTTAGGAAAATTGCCTAGAAAAAAAGGCTAAAAAAAGAGCTAAAAAAAACAATTTTTTTGTTTTTTCTACTTGTCAATAGCACTCCCTGCTCGGTGTGGGTGAAATGCCCCGACCGACCTTAGTGATATGCCGCAGCATGTGCCACACTTAAAATAAAAATAAAAATTTATTCGTTTAAAAACAAATCATTGAAAATATGCTGTTGATTTAAAGCACAAATCATGCCGCATTATGCGGCCTCTTGTCGCGCGACAATTTGCCGCATTTTCAGCCCTTATCGTCCTGATACACTTGCCCCGTAACCGTCCATCACAACGGTTGCACATCCCTTCCTCTCTAAAATGCGGGCTGCCCTTGCAGGCCGCATTCTTTTTTTAATGAGGCTGTTCAAATGTATCGAAACTACGAACCAAACACCACTTTCCCCCAAGCCACTCTGTACCAAACCCGGTTAAGGACGGCAATTCACGAAGCTGGACACGCCGCCGCCATTTACTTAGGCAATAAGCAAAAACAATTGCAACCGGTATTTTTCCAGATCGTCATCACCAAAATCCCCAACAAAGCCTTCGCAAAAACCGGCCATTATCTTGCCAAAGTACAAGGCGGCCGGCTCATCGATTGCTTTTCCTGCTGTATGCAGACAGCCACTAGGGATTTTTCCCCCGCCCAAAAAAAAAGCTACCTTCAAGCCTTCGATGCTGACGTAGTTAACTTTATGGTCGGCCCGTTAGCCGAAGCCCACTATGTGGCCTTCATGGACAACGAACCCATCAATGCCCATTTAGTCAACTTCCCTGCCCTGCGCTTTTATGGCGGTGCCTCCGATTTAGATGCCATTGAAGAATATCTGGATTTTTATACCGATGATGCCACGCGGCGCCGGCAAAAAATTAACCAACTCATGGCCGAGGCCTTTAACTTCATCAACCACCGCGAACATTGGCGGGCTATTATCGCTTTAAGCCAAACCCTCATGACCAACAAAAGCGGGCGGGTCAGTTACCAAGAAATTGCCACCGTTTTGGATCAACACAGCCCATCGCTGGCAAAAAAGGCTTAAACAAGCGACCAAAACCAAGCCTTCAAACGTCTTTTTTTACGCTGACGCGGGCAAACTTGCGTTTACCCACCTGGTAAACATGAGCCGTCCCGACGGCTATTTCCAGCCTGCCGTCGGCCACTTTCTCGCCGTCGATTTTAACTGCGCCTTGCTTGATCATGCGGATGGCCTCCGAGGTGCTAGCAGCCAGGCCGGACTCTTTCAGTAACACAGCAAGGCTGTATCCGTTGCCTTCGGCAGCCAGCTCGATTTCCTCTATATCCTCCGGCAGGGCGCCACGCTGGAAGCGCGCTTCAAAAGTTTCCAACGCTTTACCTGCGGCCTTAGCATCATGGAAACGGGTGATAATTTCCTGCGCCAGCTTGACTTTATAAGTGCGCGGGTTGTCGCCTTGCTCACAGGCACGTTGCCATGCTTGGATTTCGGCCATCGGCCTAAAACTGAGCAGCTCAAAATACCGCCACATTAAGTCATCGGAAATCGACATCAGCTTGCCGAACATGTCATCGGGCGTATCGGCGATGCCGACGTAGTTGTTCAGCGATTTGGACATTTTTTGTACGCCGTCCAAGCCTTCCAAAATCGGCATGGTCATCACCACTTGCGGCTTTTGTCCATAACTTTCCTGCAACTGCCGCCCAACTAGCAGGTTGAATTTTTGGTCGGTACCGCCCAGTTCGACATCGGCGTGCATGGCTACCGAATCGTAGCCTTGGAGCAACGGGTATAAAAACTCGTGAATGGCGATTGGCTGGCCGCCCTTGAAGCGTTTGCTGAAATCGTCGCGCTCCAACATGCGCGCTACGGTGTGCTTGGCGGCAATTTGGATCAACTCGGCCGGTGACAGCGCGTCCATCCAAGTAGAATTGAACAGCACCCGGGTCTTGTCGGGATCAAGGATTTTGAACACCTGGGCCTGGTAAGTCTGTGCGTTGGCAAGGACTTGTTCGCGGCTTAAGGGCTTGCGGGTGACGTTTTTGCCGGTCGGGTCGCCGATCATGCCGGTAAAATCGCCGATTAAAAACAGCACGTCGTGGCCGGCATCCTGAAACTGTTTCAGTTTGTTGATGAGTACGGTATGCCCTAAATGCAAATCGGGCGCGGTCGGGTCAAACCCAGCCTTGACCCGTAGCGGCCGGTTTTCCTTAAGTTTAGCGACCAGCTCAAACGCCACCAAGACTTCTTCGGCACCCCTTAGAAGGTTTGCCACTGCTTCTTCCTGCACGTTATTCTCCAGCGAG
The DNA here is from genome assembly GCA_002299425.1 of Methylococcaceae bacterium UBA662. Classification (GTDB taxonomy): domain Bacteria; phylum Pseudomonadota; class Gammaproteobacteria; order Methylococcales; family Methylomonadaceae; genus Methylovulum. The sequence continues at coordinate 7,687 of DBNW01000061.1, forward strand.
TAGTTTTGCCAAAAATGTCAGCGTTATCAGCACACCATCGCTGGCTAAACAGCGATGGGAGCCTTAATAGGCGGGTGGGCTTGGTAGTGGGTGACAGCGAAATCGTCATAAACGTAATCAAACAACGATGGCGGTTTGCGGGCGATGCTTAAAGTCGGCAACGGATAGGGCTCGCGGCCCAGTTGCAAGTGCGCTTGCTGCGTATGGTTGGTATACAAATGCACATCGCCGCCCGTCCAGATGAAGTCGCCGACACCCAGCTCGCATTGCTGGGCAACCATGTGTGTCAGCAAGGCATAGCTGGCGATATTGTACGGTAAGCCAATAAATACATCTGCCGAGCGTTGGTATAATTGGCAGGACAACTTGCCATCGGCAACATAAAACTGGAACAAGGCATGGCACGGTGCTAAGGCCATGCGGCCTTGTGCCACGTTGGCTTGTGGACTTAAGCCCTCAACCGGCAAATCGCAGAGGTTCCACGCAGATACCACCAAGCGGCGGCTATCTGGGTTGGTTTGGATTTGCCGCACCACCTGACTGATTTGGTCGATACTACACCCATTGGGGGCCGGCCATGAGCGCCACTGCTTGCCGTAGATGGGCCCTAACTCGCCGTTTTCATCCGCCCAAGCATCCCAAATGTCCACGCCGTTGTCCTTAAGATACGCGGTATTGCTTGCCCCCGCCAAAAACCAGAGCAGTTCGTGGATAACCGATTTTAGATGGATTTTTCGAGTAGTGACCAGCGGGAATCCTGCGCTTAAGTCAAAGCGCATTTGGTGGCCAAAAATAGCCAAGGTGCCGGTGCCGGTGCGGTCATTTTTGCGCTGCCCTTCAGCGAGGATTTTATCCAGTAAAGATAGATAGGCTTGCATGGGGTACTTGTGGGTTAAAACAAAAAACGCCTATGGTAATCTATGTTGCCGATGCCATCGTATTTTTCAAATAGCCACTGCCCTAAAGGTGTCCATGACTGTTCAGCGTGCCGCTCACGATACAGGCCATCAGCGATGGACTGAGCCTAGTTGCTCGTCCAGGCCGTTTTTTAAAGGCATTTTTAACCCATTCCCCGGAAAGGGGCTGTTCCATGTAATCCAGTACGGTCTTAAACCTCCCACCACTCCTCTACCGGTTGCACCTATGATGCCTATTTTTTTGCCCCACCCCTACGGCCACGATCCTTTCATACCCGAATCTGGCCATTCCCGTCATGCTCGGACTGCGTTAAAGACACCCGTTCGCCGCCGGTTTTGGGCGAACAGCGATTTTTTCACAAGGATGCAGCGGCTGGCTTTACTGCCTCTACTGTGCCTGTTGTCGCTGTGTTCTGCCTGTGCAGGTCCGACTAAAACACCGCTTGCTGCGGGTCAGCCCACTACCCCGATTTATGTCATAGGACAAGGCTGGCATGCCGGTATCGCCATTCGGCGAGCGGACATTCCGCCGGGGCTGTTGCCCGAGAGTGCCGACTTTCCAAACGCCGATTACTTAGAAGTAGGCTGGGGCGATTGGGATTATTACCAAGCCGACGACCCTGGCCTGTGGTTACTGCTAAAAGCCGCTTTCTGGCCCACTCCCAGTGTGCTGCATGTGGTCGGTGTTCAAGGCAGTATCAGCGACCGTTTCAGTGGCTTTGAAATCGTCCGCCTCGATGTAGCACACACCGACGTTGCCGATTTGGCCGCTTTCATACACCGCAGCTTTGCCCGCGGCGATGCCGCCAAAACCCCGGCGCTGCGGCGCGGCCAAGGGCTTAACAGCTTTTTTTACCCGGCGACCGGCACCTTTCACCTATTCAACAATTGCAACACCTGGGCGGCGACCGCCCTAGAAGCGGCCAACTATTCCATGGGATGGCCGCTGCCCTTCAGCGTAGAACAACTGATAGCACGGGTGCGCCGCCACGCTGCCGCCCAGGACGGCTCCGATACAGCAACCCCGCAGCCACAGACCAGCCGCTGATGGGCTACTGCACTTTTTTAGCTACCGGATTTTAAAATGGATACGCCCGTTGCCCTTTATCAATCAACCCTAACCTCCTTGCCTCTGCTCGCCCGTGGCAAGGTGCGCGATATTTACGGCATCGACGACCACCATCTGCTGATGGTCGCCAGCGACCGGCTGTCGGCCTTCGATGTCATCCTACCCGACCCGATACCGGGTAAAGGCCGGGTATTAACCCGCATCTCTAATTTTTGGTTTGCCAAGCTAAGCCACATTATCCCCAACCATTTAGCCGATATTCCGCTGGCACAGGTCTTGCCCGATGCGGATGAACGGGCGCAAGTAGCCGGTCGCGCTGTGGTGGTAAAAAAACTCAACGCCTTACCCGTAGAAGCTATCGTGCGTGGCTATTTGTTGGGTTCCGGCTGGCAGGATTACCAAAAAACGGGCACCGTTTCCGGCATTGTCTTGCCAGAAGGCCTACAACAAGCACAGCAATTGCCTGAACCCATTTACACACCGTCGACCAAAGCGGCAACCGGAGGACACGACGAGAACATCCGTTTTGAGCAATCGGTAACCTTGCTCGGCGCCGCCTTAGCCGCACAAGTGCGCACCGCCAGCATTCGGCTCTATAGCGAAGCCGCCGCCTACGCCTTGGAGCGCGGCATTCTCATCGCCGATACTAAATTCGAGTTCGGCACCGACGCGCAAGGCGTTTTGTATCTGATCGACGAAGCCCTCACCCCCGATTCCTCACGCTTTTGGCCAGCCGATCGCTACCAAGTCGGCACCAGCCCGCCCAGCTTCGACAAACAATATGTGCGCGATTATCTGGAAAGTCTGGATTGGAACAAAACCGCCCCGGCCCCAACCTTGCCCCCCGAGGTGGCGGAATTTTGCGCTGCCCAGTACCGCGAGGCGGAACAACGGCTGACTCAAAGTTAGCCGCCGCAGGGGGTACCCCCCGATAGCACGCGTGCTGAACGTGTCGCAAAAGGTGCCATCAATTTGTTCAGCACTGCCTTAGCGGTGGCAAAAAAAACCGTATTTCCATAAAATGCCCCGCTATCCCTCATCTTTACACCCACGCGCACAGGCACCCTGCGACCCGCGAGGACTTTACCCACACCACACTATGCAATCACACACTTTACACTTGGGCATTGCCGATTTTACCTACGCCGATTTGTACGACCCGGCGCGTCTTAACGCGTTGCTCATCGCCTTCGACGCCTCCGTCCAACAGCATGAACCGGAACTTTTTGGCCGCTACGCCGCCTTCCGCCAAGCCCAAGGCGAAGGCTATGCACCCGAACAACTCTCCGAAATTCTGGTCGAGATGGGCCCTTATGTGGGCCAATTTCTCGCCCGCCTGTTCAACGTCACCGCCGCCCATCAAGCCCAAGCCGCCGCCATCCAGCAAGAAATCGACAGCGTGTTCACCTATAAAAATGCCGTGGTGGCAAAGCTTGAGGTCTATTTCAAAGGCCAAGACATCGGCACTTGGGATGTTGAAACCATCCAAAGCCGATTTGCACTGCTGATAACCGCCGCCTTCCCGGAAGCCGACCAAGACCGCGACCCCGAACGCCGGGTGGCGCGGGTGGGGGCGCACATCGGCCTGTTATCGGCGCATTACCAGCTGCTTGCCAAAAACAAGCCCGGCAGCTACGACAACGCCGATGCCGCCGCCGAAGCAGTACGCGCCCGCTTAGCGGCGCACGGGGCAGCCGCTAGCGTGTTCGCCGAGGTGATAGCGTTGGCCTACCCGGCCGACTTCATCGCCGCCCTGATGGACTTAACGCAACGCTTCAGCTTCATCGCCGGGCACGACGAATCCCTAACCGGCCATTGGCTCAGTTTCAAATTCCCGGAAAAACGCGACTTCGACCACCTAGTCGCCCACGACACCGTTGAATTTGACGGCTACAGTGCCTGGATGGGTCAGGCTGGGCAGCACCGCCGCCGCGACGGTTTCAAACTGACCGACCCGCGTTTCAAGCAACGCGACGTGTTGTCCGAAGTCAACCATTGCATCTACTGCCACGAGCGCGACACCGATTCCTGCTCCAAAGGCATGAGGAACAAAAAAACGCACACCTACAAGGTCGATGCCTTGGGCGAGACCACCATCGGTTGCCCGCTGGATGAAAAAATTTCCGAAATGCACCTGGTCAAACGCCGGGGCGACAACATCGGTGCCTTGGCTATCATCATGATCGACAACCCGATGTGCCCGGGCACCGGGCACCGTATCTGCAACGAGTGCATGAAGGGCTGCATCTACCAAAAGACCGACCCGGTCAACATTCCGCAAATTGAAACCAACGTCTTAACCGACGTGCTGTTCATGCCCTACGGCTTTGAAATTTACAGCTTGCTGACGCGCTGGAACCCGCTCAACGCCAAACGCCCGGTGATGCAGCCCTACAACGGCAAGAACGCGCTGGTGGTGGGCTTAGGCCCTGCCGGTTACACCATGAGCCATTACCTGTTGAACGAAGGCTTCGCCGTGGCCGGTATCGACGGCCTAAAAATTGAACCGCTGCCGGTGGAATTGGCCGGCGACGAGCACACCTTGCCCAAACCCATCGCCGATTTCAACGAACTCTACGAAGACTTGGACCAGCGCATCCTGGCCGGTTTTGGCGGTGTCGCCGAATACGGCATCACCGTGCGCTGGGACAAAAACTTTTTAAAAGTCATCTACCTGACCTTAGCCCGGCGCCAAGCCTTCCGCGCCTACGGCGGCATCCGCTTCGGCGGCACGTTAACCATCGACGACGCCTGGGACATGGGCTTTGACCATATCTGCATCGCCGCCGGGGCCGGTAAACCCACCATCATCCCGCTAAAAAACAACCTGATGCGCGGCGTCCGCCAGGCCTCGGATTTCTTGATGGGCTTGCAATTGACCGGTGCGGCGAAAAAATCCTCACTGGCCAACCTGCAAGTGCGCCTGCCCGCCGGGGTCATCGGCGGCGGCTTGACCGCAGTCGACACTGCCACCGAATTGATGGCCTATTACCCGGTGCAGGTGGAAAAAATCCTGTACCGTTATGAAACCTTGGTGGCCCGTTACGGCGAAAACACCATCCGCAGCCGTTATGATGCGGAAGAAACCGGCATTTTAGATGAGTTCCTCGCCCACGGCCAAGCCATCAAAGCCGAGCGCGCACGCGCCGCCGCCGCCGGTGAGTTGCCCGATTTCCAGCCGCTGTTGCAACAATGGGGCGGCGTCACCTTGTTTTACCGCAAAGGCATGAACGATGCCCCCGCCTACCGGCAAAACCACGAGGAAGTCGCCAAAGCCTTAGAAGAAGGCATCGCTCTGGCCGAGGGCATGAGCCCTGCCGGTGCTATCGCCGATGCGTTTGGGCATTTATGCGCCGTCGAGTTCGACAAACAGGAACTTAAAGAAGGCCGCTGGACGGGCGCGGGCAAAACCGTCACCGTAGCGCTGCGCAATCTGTACATCGCCGCCGGCACCTCGCCGAACACCATTTACCAAAGCGAATACCCGAAAACCTTCCAAATGGACAGCAAATTTTTCCAACGCTTCCAGCCGGAATGGACCGACGGCCAGTTGCAATTGGTGGCCATGCACGATGACACCACGCCGAAACTGGGCAAGCCCGCACCGCTAACCTCGTATCAAAAAAACGGAAAATTTATCAGCTTCTACGGTGACAACCACCCGGTTTATGCGGGCAATGTGGTCAAGGCCATGGCCAGCGCCAAAAACGGCTACCCGCATGTGGTCAGGCTGTTCCAACAGGAATTGGCCGCACTCGACCCCAGCCAGCAAGCGCAACGCGAAGCGGCAATGCAAGCCTTGTTTAAACGCTTAGACGCAGCGTTTACCGCCACCGTCGTCGCCATCAACCGGCTCACCCCGACTATCATCGAAGTCGTAGTCAAAGCACCGATGGCGGCGGCCAAATTCCAGCCCGGCCAGTTCTACCGGGTACAGAATTTTGAAGCCCACGCCCCGGTCGTTGAAGGCACGGTGCTGGCGGCGGAAGGCCTGGCACTAACCGGCGCCGAGGTCGATAAAGACCTCGGCACGGTGTCGTTGATTGCTCTGGAAATGGGATCCTCATCAAGGCTGTGCGCCACCTGGAACGTCGGCGATAACGTGGTGCTGATGGGCGTGACCGGTGCGCCGACCGAAATACCGAGCGGCCAAACCGTGCTGCTGATCGGCGGCGGCCTGGGCAACGCCGTGCTGTTCTCCATCGGCAAGGCCCTGCGCGCCGCCGGCAACAAAGTTATCTATTTTGCCGGTTACAAATTCAACCGGGACGTGTTCAAAGGTAAAGACATCGAAGCCGCCTCCGACGTGATTGTCTGGGCGGTGGACAACACGCCGGGGGCGAGTGCCATCCCCACCACCCGCCCGCAAGACAAAACCTTCGTCGGCAACATCCTAGAAGCCATGCTGGCCTACGCCAAGGACCAACTCGGCGGGCAGCCGATCCCGTTGTCAGACACCGGCCACCTCATCGTCATCGGCTCTGACCGCATGATGGCGGCGGTCAAAGACGCCCGCTACAACGTGCTGAAACCCTACCTGCCAAACGTTCAACATGCTGTCGGCTCCATCAATTCGCCGATGCAGTGCATGATGAAAGGCATCTGCGCCCAGTGCCTGTGCAGGCATGTCGATGCCAACGGCGAGGAGTATTTTGTCTACTCCTGCTACAACCAAGACCAAGACTTGGACAAAGTGGATTTCCCACACCTGAACGCCCGCTTACGGCAAAACACGGTGCAGGAAAAGCTGTCGAACTTGTGGCTGGATTATTTGCTTGAACGGCAACAGCATGTAACGGCTTAAAATCTTGTTGCCAGAAAAGCACGCCTATCCTGCAACAGCCTTGTTAGCAAGAGCGGGTTTTAAAAAACTCAGTCGTCATTTACCTAGATTCAACGCGCCATGAAAAACATCTTGCCATTCGTTTTACCCTTGCTTTCATGGGTCGCCCATGCCGGCCAAAACAGCAAGCCTGCGGACTGTATCAACCCAGAAAAAAACCGCCCCAGCAGTCAATACAATTTGCCCAGCCGAGATCCGGGGGCCTACCAATCGCCCATCAACATCCTTACCTTCGAGACCAAACACTCAAAACCGTATAAGCTTGACTTTAACTTGCAAGAACAAATCACCGAAGTCGAACATTTAGCGCACACCATCCAATTGGACTTCAAGCCGGGCAGCACCATTACCCTAGGCCAAGACACGTACACCTTCAAACAGATGCACTTCCACACGCCATCCGAGCATTTACTCGACGGCGTCACGTTCCCTATGGAACTGCATGCCGTAGCCAGCCGTGAGCAACACGGTGTCCCGCATTACCTGGTGTTTGCATTGTTATTCAGAATGGGCGAGGAAAACGTCTTTATCAATGAATTCCTGGATGTGATCCCGCATCAGCAAGGAAAAGCCTCGTTGCAGGGTACGCGCAGCATCGGACTGAATGAATTGCTAAAGTCCAGCGATTTGCAACACCACTACCATTACAAAGGCTCGTTGACCACCCCGCCTTACACTGAAACCGTCAATTGGTTTGTGCTGAAAAAAATTTTTCAGGCGTCGCCCGAACAAATTAAAACCATCAACGCCCTAGAGGGCGACAACGCTAGGCATATCGAACCGAAAGAAGACCGCGTTGTTGAAGAAAATTAACGGCCCTGCGGCTTACCGCCGCTGATTAACTGTCTAGGCCTTTCGCATGACTCGACCCACCCGAGCGCAATCCTAACCGATCAAACAAGGCCAAATCTTGGTTGGTTGTACGGTGGCTACTTGACTGAACGGGTGCGGCGCAAACCGTATTCCGTCATTTTGATGAACGAAATAGAAAAAGCCCACGCCGACGTGATCCAGAAGCTGGCCGACGAAGCCCTGTACCCGATCATGACAGCCAAGGTGATGGACATTGTCGGCCACCCTTTCCGCCCCGGATTCATCAATCGCATCGACGAGGCGGTGGGTCTGGGGCGCGAACAAATCCGCGCCATCTTCGGCCTGCAAATCGACTACCTACGCAAATGCCTGCAAGAGCGCGAGATCGGCTTTAAAATCAGCGAAGCCGCCTTGGATTTGCTGGGCGAAGCCGGATTCGATCCGGTCTACGGCGCATGGCCCATGAAACGCGCCATCCAGCAACCACTGGAAAATCCGTTGCCACACGCTATTTTGGCCGGACAGTTCAGCAGCGGCGACACTCTGAGCGTGGGTCTGGATGCAGCCGGTTTTTTTGTGTTTCAGTAAGGGCTGGCTGTTAACGTGGTTGCTCTGGAAGTTCTGGTTTTTTTGTCTTGGGTAATGACTGGGAAAAACTTACCTTTCTCGAACACATCGAATCGCTCGTGCATTGACAATCGTTCATCGGATCGTCCGTTGCAGTACCAACGCAACAGCGGCGGCGCGCGTCGTGACGCCGAGTTTTTCGAAGCTATGTTCCAGATGCTTGTTGACCGTGCGCGGGCTGCTGCCGAGTATGATGCCGACTTCCTTGTTGGTTTTGCCCCTCGAAATCCACATCAATATTTCCGCTTCCCTGAAAGTTAGGCCGAGAGTGCTTTTCAGCGCTTCGATAGGCCATTCGCCGGCGTGTTTTTGCAGTAGCACTAGAAATTCACCGCTGTTCGGACACCGGGACAGTCTGAGCGATAACGCGCCGAGCGATCGGTGTGCGTCCGACGGTAATTGGCCGGACGCATTGCCGGCCTGAACCGGCGACCTTATCCATTCCAAAACCGGTTTCGGTGCTAGGGTGCCGATGCCGAAAGGTCGGGCGTTATCCAGCTCCGCGAGCAGACTTTCCGCCGAAGGCATCAGCCAGACGATGCGTCCATCACGATCGACGCTGAACGCGGCGAACGGCGCGTGGCTCAATGCGCTTTCGGCGCGCAGTAGGGTCCGGGCCTGATTTAGATGGACTTCGAGCCGTGCTAGGACTTCGGGCGGCTTGATCGGCTTGACGATATAGTCGCGTCCACCTTCATTGAAGCCCCGTAGCAGATCGTTAAGTTCTGTTCGTCCGGTCATGAACAGAATCGGAATGCCAGCCGTGCTCGGATTGTCTTTGATTTTTCGGCAGGTTTCGAATCCGTCGATGCCGGGCATCACGACATCGAGCAAAATAATATCGGGTTGCAGGTGGTTGATTTGGTCGAGCGCGGATAGCCCGTCGGTTGCGACCAGCACCCGGTAGCCGGCTTCCGACAGCGTATCGGACAGCAACGCCAGATTGCCGGGCGTATCGTCGACGATCAGCACCGTGCCGCGACTGCCGCGTGTCGATTCGGCATTCATCGGCATGGCACGGTCAGCAAGCGTCGTCATTGACGATCAGCATTTTTTTGATTTCGCCGATGCGAAATTCCGCAGCCAAGGCTTTTAGCTTCGCGGCGAACAGCGGGTATTCTGGCAGCAACGGTTCGAGTCCTCGGGTCAGTCCGATCAGATCGCCGATGCGGACGAAGTCGCCGAGTGCCTCGATGATGGCCGCCGGCGGCCGTTCGACGGTCGCGTCCGTCGTGTGTTCCGTTCGCATCTTCTCGCCCTGATGAAACCATTCGAGCGACAGATGCAGTTTCAGTTTATCCAGTAACTCGCGGACCCGGACCGGTTTTGCGAGAAAATCGTTACAGCCGGCATTGACTGCGGCGAGACGGTCGATGCCGTAGGCGTTCGCGCTCAACACGATGATCGGCAGCCGATGGCCCCGCTCGCGCAGCTTCGCCGCCGTCGTCAAACCGTCGATGCCGGGCATCGCGAGATCGAGCAGAATGAGATCGTGCGAGCTTTCCGCCACTTTTTCGAGACAACGTTCCCCGGACTCGGCGGCATCGATGGCGAATCCGAACGGTTCCAGAATCGAGACGAGCAGGTCACGGTGTTCGGCCTGATCGTCTACGACCAGCAATCTTCTGCGCCGACCGTGATAGCCGACGCTATCGTTGTTATCGTCGGCTATCACGGTCGCGCCTGGATTCGGTAAAAATAAGCGCACCGTAAACACCGACCCCCGGCCGGGCTCGCTCGTCACCGACAGGTCTCCGCCCATGATTTCGATGAGTATTTTGCTGATCGTAAGACCCAGTCCGCTGCCGGCAACGGCATTGCCGGTGGTGTCGTGCAGCCGGGCGAACGGTTGAAAGATATTCTGCAACTGTTCACGCTCGATGCCTTTACCGGTGTCGATGACCTGAAAATTGGCCACTTCGCCGCTGTAGCCGATACGGAAAACAATGCCGCCTGTTTCGGTGAATTTGATCGCGTTGCTGAGCAGGTTGATCAAAATCTGACCGACCCGCTGTTCGTCTCCGCGAACGCGCTGGGGCAGGGCATGGGTGAACTGGCAGCTGAACGACAGCCCTTTGTCCTCGGCCTGCTGTTTGTAGAGGATCACCAGATGTTCGATGAATGCCGGGAAATTGAACGGTTGCGGTTTCAGTTCGAATTTGCGCGCCTCGATGCGCGCGATGTCGAGGATGTCATCGATTAGAGACGACAAATGCTCGCCGCTGCGTTTTAGGGTTTCGACCGCCTGGCGGCGGTGCTCGGGAATCGCCGGGTCTTTGTGCAAAATATAGGCGTAGCCGATGATGCTGTTCAGCGGCGTTCTGATTTCATGGCTCATGTTGCTTAGAAACCGGCTTTTCGCGCTGTTCGCCACATCGGCCATTTTCAGTGCCTGCGCGAGTTTCGTATCGGTTTTTTTATGCTCGTCGATTTCCATTAACAACCGTTGCGTCTGTTTCGCGGTTTCCTCGTGAGCGATGCGGCGGCTTTCGTCGTTCAGAATCAGCCACCAGGTACACAGGCCGATGAAGACGAGCAGGGACGCATAGATTTTGACGAAATTTTCGAGCAACAGACGGAACGCCGGCAGATACGATTGCGCGACCAGCATATCCTGATAATAAATGATGCCGACGAAGAGGCTGGTCAGCACGGTCAGAAACGAAAACAGCAGACCAAAGCGCAGCAGGCGCAGGCGGGTCGAAAGCGGTATCCGGCCCGGCAGGAGGCGCAGTGCGACACTTTCGAGATAGTCGTCTAACCGAGCGCCGGGTTTGCAAGCGTCGAGACAGCGTGCTTCGAGTGTGCAGCATAACGAACAGATGCTGCCCTGATAAAACGGGCAAGTCGCAACATCTTCGTGTTCGAAGCGGTTGCCGCAGATGCTACAGTTTTGATGGAATGCGCGGTTGTCCTTATCTCGGTCGCGCGCCAGATAATGTTTCGGTCCGGCGATGAACGCCAGCACGGGCACGAGAATGAAAGCCAGGCCGAGCGAAATGAACGCCGAGAACGCCTTAGGATAGTCGCCGAACACGCCGATATAGGCCAGGATCGAAACGATCGATGCACACAGCATCGCGAGGATGCCGACCGGATTTAGGTCGGGCAGGTAAGCGCGCTTAAATTCAACGATTTTCGGGCTGAGTCCGAGCGGTTTGTTGATCAACAATTCGGCGGCGACCGCACTGATCCACGCGATCGACATATTCGAAAACAGGCCCAGAACTTTTTCCAACGCGCCGAACACACCAAATTCCATCAACAGCAGCGCAATCGAGACGTTGAACACCAGCCAGACGACGCGGCCTGGATGGCTGTGCGTGATGCGTGAAAAAAAGTTCGACCATGCCAGTGAGCCGGCATAAGCGTTGGTCACGTTAATTTTTATTTGGCTGATCACGACGAACAGCGTCGTCACCGCCAGTGCGATTTCCGGGTTGTCGAACAGATTGTTATAGGCGATCAGGTACATTTGTGTTGGTTCGTGTGCGTGCTCCGGTGCGATACCGTTGCGCAGTGCAAGATGCGCGAGCAAGGCACCGCCCAGTTGCCGGACCATGCCGAACAGGATCCAGCCCGGACCCGCAATGATCGTGCAGAGCCACCAGCGGAAACGGTTTTTAGCGTTTTTTTCGGGCATGAAACGCAGAAAATCGACCTGCTCGCCGATTTGCGCGACCATCGAAAACGCGACCGTCGCCGCGCTGCCGAACAACAACCAGTCGAAGTCCCGGCCGCTGCCGGCTATCCAGAAATAGGTTTTCAGCGTTAACAGTGCTTCGGGTTCGTGCCGGTAGACGGCGATATAAGGCACTATCAGCAAGATCAGCCAGACCGGTTGTGTCCATAATTGCAGACGGTTGATCGTCGTGATCCCGAACGTGACCAGCGGAATCACCACGATCGCGCTGATGATGTGCGCGATCGCGACCGGAATGTGAAAATACAGTTCGAGCGCGAGCGACATGATCGATGCTTCGAGCGCGAACAGCGTGAACGTGAACGAGGCATAGATCAGCGACGTAACGGTCGAGCCGAGGTAGCCGAAACCGGCACCGCGCGTCAAGAGGTCGATATCGATGTTGTAGCGCGCGGCGTAATAGCTGATCGGAAAACCGATGATGAAAATGACCAGGCCAACCGCCAAAATGGCCCAGAAGGCATTCGTAAAGCCGTAGTTGATCGACAGGAAACCGCCGATCGCTTCGAGCACCAGAAACGACGTTGAACCGAACGCGGTGTTCGCGACACGGAATTCGGACCATTTGCGAAAACTGCGCGGCGCAAAACGCAGTGCATAATCTTCGAGCGATTCGTTCGCGACCCATGAGTTGTAATCGCGACGAACTTTCGAAACGTTTTGACGAATGGAAGCAGGCATTAAGTAGCCATTATGACTTAAGAAGTGGACGTTATCGATGAGTTCATCTATACCTCTAGGCAACTTATGTGCCTTAACGTCCGAAGTGCCGGTTACCTACCGTTGAGTGCTTGCGCAGGATAAATTTTGGTGCAAAGACGGATCATCACGCACCAGAATGATGATTTTTTCCGCATCGATTTATTGCCTTTCATGCCCGAGTTTCAGGATGATCGGTGAACCCTGATTGTGAATTGTAATTTGTTTGTGGGATTTTTTTTCGACGTGCAGGCCGGTGGTTGATCTCGCTTCTTCGGCAGGGTCCGGTTGCGCGTTTTCCTGCGGTTCTTCAATGACGTCTATCAGTACTTCCGGCGTCCACGCCGGTTTGGCGCTCTCGGGCCGAGCGGTGCTCGTGTTCGATTTTACGCTCAATGCCTTCAGCAGATTGATACAGACCGTGCCGGCATGATCGATCAGTCGGGCGCGTTGTTCGAGTTCGCTTTGCCGTTTCGCAATGAATTCCATCGTGTAATCCGCCGATTCGGCACTGTTCGCGATCGCAGCGAGTGTGTAGGTAACCTGCATGATGTCCGCTTTTTGGAAATTTTCGGCGCGCGGGTCGGAATGGCCGGCCGTGAAGGAGAGGCCGACCGGCGTGCTGCCGCGTTTGGCCGAACCGATGGTCGCGACTAAGCGGTGGCTCACTCGTGCCGATGAATCGCTTGTGACCGGATAACCCCATTCCTTCAGATGGCCGGCCACTTGCGCGGTTATCTCATCGAGCGTCGAAACTGCTTTCGTATCTTCGGATACGACGACGAGCAGCATGTGTCCGACCGCAGCACCGTCAACCGGACCGCGATGGCTAGTGGGCCCGGTCGCACAACCCCAGATAAGTACGGTCAATGAAAAAACCAGGATTGGGCGTAAGAAGCATGCTGGTGGGAACATAAAAGTCTTCTGTTGAGTTTCGGTTAATCGTTATTCTGAAAGCAATAAGCGTGCTCAACCCGAACACAACCGGTTTCGGGTTGCGTTCGATTTTTTTTACTGTAAATCGGTCGGGGCTTTTTCGGAATACGCCATCTGACGGATTGACCTGCACCGATTTCTTTTTTCGGTTCATGCCTACGTCATTTGACTGATGAGTCATTCGACGGATTGTGCGAAGCTCCCCGCAACCTAATAATTCAAGCCAGACAATCGTTTGGGCTTGCGCCGGGTCGATCCGGCGCATTTTGTTGTTATTCGGGGGAGTGATTATGAAGAATTTTAACGAGCAACAGACCAGCAGGCGTAAACAACGTTTGCTGCCGTCCTTGGTTCTTGCCGCGCTGGCAACCGGACACGCGCCGGAGTCGCAGTCCGGCGCGACATTCAAAATCGACGAGACCAAATGGCTCAGTCTCGGCGCGGGACTTCGCAGCAGCTTCACTGCGGTTGAGTCGGCCGCACCCGCTCCAGGCAGCGACTGGTCGAACGACTTTTTCATCGACAACATGCGTTTGTATCTGAACGCGCAGGTTCACAAATACATCAAGCTTGAAATTAATTCCGAATGCCAGACCTGTAACCACGGCGGCGAACTTCGGTTGCTTGATGCGATCGGCAAACTCGAATTTCATCCGATGGTGAATTTATGGGTCGGGCGGATGCTGGTTCCGGCCGAACGGCGCGAAATGAACGGGCCGTTTTTCAGTGCCGTGCACAATATATTTCTCGCCGGCGACAATATCAGTGGCACGCCGTTCGTACCTGCGGATTTCAATCTGGTGATCAGAAACGACGGCACCTCAGCCGGATCGTTCGGTCGCGACGACGGCGTGACGCTGTGGGGTGCGTTTTTCAAAGGGCGCTTTCAATATGCGCTCGGCGTCTTCCAGGGGCTTCGGGGCGGCGCAAACGCCAACGACAATCCGCTCTACGCGCAGCGTTTCGCGTTCAACTTCTTAAGCGTCGAAAAAAATCCAGGCTACTACACGTCGGGCACCTATTACGGCAAGGGTGGCGACATCCTGACGCTGGCTGTTTCAAACCAGTATCAGGAGGACGGGGCCGGGATCCTCGGCGACGCTGGCAATTTTCGTGGCACGTCGGTCGATCTGTTGTTCGAAAAAGTGCTCGGCAACGACGGTGTCATCACACTGAACGGCGAATACAAAAACTACGGTATTTCAGGATTCGGCATGGCGTCGCGTCAGGCCATCAAGGCCGGTGTTACAACCGGATTCGCGATGTTTGAAGGCAATGCCTACGATGTCAGCGGCATGTACCTGTTTCCTCAGAAAGTCGTTTTCGGCCAGTTTCAGCCGTTTGTTCGTTACGTCAATGTGATGCCGGTCAACAGCAGCGACCGGAATATGTCCGAAGTCGGCGTCAATTATGTAATAGACGGCCATAACGCCCGGATTGGAGTCAGTTGGCAGCACGGCGACTTGATGACGAAAGGACTTGATTATACAAACACCGCGACCGGCGACGACGTCAATGCGTTCAGTGTCGGTTTCCAATGGCAAATCTGATTTCAGTGCAACCCAACCCAACAGGAACGAACCATGAAACAATTATCGCATTTACAAGCCTTCAGAACGATCGCGGCGGCGGCATTGTTGAGCCTCGCTGCCGTCGGCGCGAAAGCCGAAGACACGATCAAAGTCGGCATACTGCATTCACTGTCCGGCACGATGGCGATCAGCGAAACGACGCTGAAGGACACGATGCTGATGCTGATTGACGCGCAGAACAACAAGGGGGGTCTGCTCGGCAAGAAGCTCGAAGCCGTCGTCGTCGATCCGGCATCGAACTGGCCGCTGTTCGCCGAAAAGGCCCGCCAACTGCTGACGAAAGACAAGGTCGCGGCGATCTTCGGCTGCTGGACTTCGGTTTCGCGCAAATCGGTGCTGCCGGTCGTCGAGGAATTGAACGGCCTGCTGTTCTATCCGGTGCAATACGAAGGTGAGGAGTCGTCGAAAAACGTGTTCTATACCGGCGCGGCGCCGAATCAACAGGCGATTCCGGCGGTCGATTATCTGATGAACGACTTCGGCGCCGAACGCTGGGTGCTGGCCGGCACCGATTACGTTTATCCGCGCACGACGAATAAGATTCTCGAAGCCTATCTGAAATCGAAAGGCGTCGCCGAAAAGGACATCCTGATCAACTACACGCCGTTTGGCCATTCCGATTGGCAGAGCATCGTCGCCGAGATCAAGAAATTCGGCTCGGCCGGCAAAAAGACTGCGGTCGTTTCGACGGTCAACGGTGATGCAAACATTCCGTTCTATAAGGAACTCGGCAATCAGGGCATTTCCGCCGAAGCGATACCGGTTGTCGCGTTTTCGGTCGGCGAGGAAGAATTGTCCGGCATCGACACGAAACCGCTCGTCGGGCACCTTGCCGCGTGGAATTATTTCATGAGCATCGATACGACGAAGAATGCAGAATTCATCAAGCAGTGGCACACCTTCATCAAGGACACGAAGCGCGTGACAAACGACCCGATGGAAGCGCATTACATCGGTTTCAATATGTGGGTCAAGGCGGTCGAGAAAGCCGGCACGACCGAGCCGGATGCGGTGCAAAGAGCGATCATCGGCGTCGAGTATCCGAACCTGACCGGCGGCGTCGCGAAAATGCTGCCGAATCACCACATCACAAAACCGGTTTTCATCGGCGAGATTCAGGACGATGGCCAGTTCTTGACAGTCTGGCAGACGGACAAACTGATTGAGGGTGACGCCTGGTCCGATTATTTGCCGGAAAGCAAGCCGATCATCGCCGACTGGACGCCGCCGATCCTGTGTGGAAATTTCAATACCAAAACAAAGAAATGTTCCGGGCAGAACTATTGATCGGGTAGTACGACGGAAAGGGGCGCAGGGCGGGTTTTTGCCAAGGAGCAAAAACCCGCCGAACACCCCGGTACCTCGATAAGCCGGTGCCGAAATGGGCTGTATGAAAGCTCTATTTTTTATCAACTCTCCCAGTGGCAATCAGATGAAAGCGAATTCGATGGTATGTTCGTACTTGTGGCTGAGCGTGCTATTGCTTGTGCTGTCGGTTCCCTGCATGGCTCAGGGCAATGCCGTGGAAGCTGCCGTTTCTGAGTTGGCTTCGGAGCGAACAGAATCACGGGTAGATCCTTTACCGGCGTCGTTCGCCGAAGCGTTGACGCGTTTGCTCCGGGGCAACATAAAGGAACGTGAGCAGATCGTCGAACACTTGAGCACTACCGGCCATCCACGTGCGCAGGTGGTTCTCGAAGCGTTGCTGAACGGCGAGCTGTTCGAGCTGAAAGCCGACGGCAGGCCGGTCATTGGCGCCGAAAACCAGGGTGGTTATGCGATAAGCGATGCGCTGACCGGCGATGCGCTCGGCTACGTCGGCCGAGGTGATATCGCGAAGATCAACCTGACGAACAGTTTGCGCGTCACACTGCGTAAAGCGATCGGCCGGCTGCAACTGCGATCCGGCGATGCGGCGTCTCGCCTCGCGGCCGTCAACGCGATGATCACAAGCGCCGACGACAAGACATTGGAGCTGCTGCGGACGTTCGAAGCGACCGAGCGTGACGAACGGGTACTCGCGGCGATGCGCCTGATTTTCGCGCTGCACGATTTGCGAAGCGACCATAAATCGGTGCGCCTCAATGCGCTCGACACCTTGAAGGAATATAACAGCCTGGAGGTTTACAACCGGCTGAGCGTCCTGGTTGATCGAGACGATGACGGTCATTTCGTCGAGCCGGATGCCGATGTCAGAAAAAAAGCGAAATCGGTATTGGTGAAAATCGATGCCCGGCGGCAATTTTACAGCGCGGTCGAAACGGTGTTTTTCGGTCTGAGTCTCGGAGCAGTACTGGTGCTGGCCGCAATCGGACTTGCGATCACGTTCGGAGTGATGGGTGTGATCAACATGGCGCACGGCGAACTGATGATGCTCGGCGCTTATACGACGTATGTGATGCAGCAAATCATGCCGGAGTATCTGGGACTGTCCGTATTGCTCGCGATCCCGGCGGCGTTCGTGATTTCAGCCGCAGTCGGTATCGCGATCGAACGCGGCATCATCTGCTTTCTGTACGGGCGTCCGCTCGAAACGCTGCTCGCGACCTTTGGCGTCAGTTTGTTTCTGCAACAGACGGTGCGCTCGATTTTTTCGCCGCTGAATCGCAGCGTCACGACGCCGGAATGGATGAGCGGATCGTGGCAGATCAACGATTTTCTTTCATTGACGTGGAATCGGTTTTACATCCTGCTGTTCTGTCTGCTCGTGTTCACGGTGCTGCTGCAAATCCTGAAGCGGACACGGCTCGGCCTCGAAGTCCGAGCCGTCGCGCAAAACCGTAACATGGCGAAAGCAATGGGCATACCGACCGCACGGGTCGATGCGTTGACGTTCGGCCTGGGTTCCGGCATTGCTGGCGTCGCCGGCGTGGCGCTGAGCCAGATCACGAACGTCGGGCCGAATCTGGGTCAGAGCTATATCGTCGATTCGTTCATGGTCGTCGTGTTCGGCGGCGTCGGCAACCTCTGGGGTACGTTAGTCGCCGGCTTTTCGCTCGGCATCGTCAACAAAATGCTCGAACCTCACGCCGGTGCGGTACTCGCGAAAATTCTGGTGCTGGTGTTTATCATTCTGTTCATACAGAAACGTCCGCGCGGATTGTTTCCGCAAAAAGGCCGGGCGACGGAGGCGTGAATATGAACGGTCACTCGTTTACAAATCACAAGGCGGGGTCGGTCGTCATCGCGCTGGTTGCCGCCGTGACCGTGTTGGTGCCCTTGTGCAATGCGGTATTTCCCGACGGCTCGGCACTGCATTTTTCTGCCTATACCGTGTCGTTGCTCGGCAAATACATGACTTTTGCGCTACTGGGGCTGACACTCGATCTGGTCTGGGGTTACTGCGGCATTCTCGCGCTCGGTCATGGCGCATTCTTTGCATTGGGCGGTTATGCGATCGGCATGTATCTGATGCGCCAGATCGGTAATCGCGGTGTCTACGGCGATCCGGTCTTGCCCGATTTCATGGTGTTTCTGAACTGGAAGGAATTGCCGTGGTACTGGCTCGGCTTCGATCAGTTTTGGTTCGCGTCGCTGATGGTGCTGATCGTGCCGGGCAGCCTCGCTTTCGTATTCGGCTGGCTCGCGTTCCGTTCGCGCGTCACCGGCGTGTATCTGTCGATTATCACGCAGGCGTTGACTTATGCGCTGATGCTCGCGTTTTTCCGCAACGAGATGGGTTTCGGCGGCAACAACGGCCTGACTGATTTCAAGAGTATTCTCGGCTTCACTATACAGTCCGAAGCGGTCAGATTGGCATTGCTGATGATTTCTGGACTCAGTCTGATCGGCGCTTTTCTGCTGTCCCGCTGGATTATCAAAACGAAACTGGGCCGTGTCGTCACCGCAGTTCGCGACCAGGAGTCCAGGGTGAGATTTCTCGGTTATCGGGTGGAAATGTTCAAACTGTGGCTATTTGTGTTCGCGGCGATGCTCGCAGGACTGGCCGGGGCATTGTACGTGCCTCAGGTCGGCATCATCAATCCGAGCGAGTTTTCGCCGCTGAATTCGCTCGAAATCGTCGTCTGGGTCGCGCTCGGCGGACGGGGGACACTGTACGGCGCGATCGTCGGTGCGGTGTTAGTCAATTACGGCAAAACGGTGCTGACCGGCTTGTTGCCGGAAATCTGGCTGTTCACGCTCGGTGCCGCGTTCGTGCTGGTCACGATGTTTCTGCCGCGCGGTCTGGTTGGTTTGCTGGTTCGCGACGGCAAGGAGTCTTGACGATGAATGGCAGCGAACCGCAAACCGATCAGCGACAGGATAAACCGTTCGGCTTCATGGTACAGCCGCGGGCTTCGAATCGCCTCGACGTGACGCACGGTACGATTTTGTATCTGGAGGATGTCAGCGTCAGCTTCGACGGTTTCAAGGCACTGAACGGTCTGTGCCTGTACATCGACGTCGGCGAGCTGCGTTGTCTGATCGGCCCGAACGGAGCCGGCAAGACAACGCTGATGGACGTGATTACCGGCAAGACCCGTCCCGACAGCGGCTCGGTCTTTTTCGGCCAGACGATCGACTTGCTGCAAATGGATGAACCGGCGATCGCGCAGGCCGGCGTTTGCCGTAAGTTTCAAAAGCCGAGCGTGTTCGACGGATTGACCGTATTCGAGAATCTCGAACTCGCCATGAAAACCGACAAAGGCGCGTGGGCGACATTGTTTCACCGGCTCGGCAGTGAGCAGCTCGACCGGATCGCCGAAGTGTTGCAAACGATCGGACTACAGGAGTACGCGTCGCGGCCTGCCGGCGCGTTGTCGCACGGCCAGAAGCAATGGCTCGAAATCGGCATGTTGTTGATGCAGGAGCCGAAGGTGATGCTGGTCGACGAGCCGGTCGCGGGCATGACGCACCACGAAATCGACCGGACCGCTGAACTGCTGCTGTCGTTGCAGGGCAAGCATTCGATCATCGTCGTCGAGCACGACATGGCGTTCGTCCGCTCGATCGCGCGCAAAGTGACCGTGCTGCACGAAGGCTCGGTGCTGACCGAAGGCACGATGGACGAGGTGCAGAACGATCCGAGGGTCATTCAGGTGTATTTGGGGGACTGATGTTGAACATTTCATCGCTTGATCAATTTTACGGAGAAAGCCATACGTTGTGGGATTTGCAGCTCGACATACCCGAAGGCGCCTGTGTCTGTCTGATGGGTCGCAATGGCGTCGGCAAGACGACTCTGCTCAAGTGCATCATGGGTCTGATACCGATTCGCAACGGTACGATCGCATTCGACGGTTTCGACATCACGCACCTGAAGCCGGAACAGCGGGCTGATCTCGGCATCGGTTACGTGCCGCAGGGCCGAGAAATATTTCCGCTGCTGACGGTCGGCGAGAATCTGGAGACCGGATTGCGCGCGGCGCGCAAGCGGGGCATCAAAAAGGTACCAGAACACATATTCGAGATTTTTCCGGTATTGAGGCAAATGTTGAAACGGCGTGGCGGCGACTTGTCCGGCGGCCAGCAACAGCAATTGGCAATCGGTCGCGCGCTCGTGCTGAATCCAAAATTGCTGATTCTCGACGAGCCGACCGAGGGCATACAACCGAATATTGTCAGCGAAATCGGCGACGTGATCATTCGTCTGAACCGGGCGCGCGGCATCGATACGCCGCTGATCAGGGCGTGGTCAGAAGTCAACGACGAAGTGCGTGAAGCGATCAAAACGATCAACCGCGACATGGGCGTGACGGTATTGCTGGTCGAACAGAAGCTGCCGTTCGCGCGTAAGGTCGCGGATCGTTTTTGCATCATCGAGCGTGGCCGCAGCGTCGCAGCCGGCGACATCGGGGCACTGAACGAAGCGATGATCAAGCGTTACCTAACGGTTTGATGCGCAAGTCGCGCCGTTCGCGGCCCTAGATGTTTGGAAAAACCATTTTTCTGTTCTTGTCGACGTCGACCGGATCGCCTCAGCGTTGGTAACGGAACGTCCGGCTCATGATAATTCTAAGGAGTGGCTCACTATGTTCAAACCCGGAATGGCCTGGACGTTGGTCGACTGGCAAGCGGCTTATCGAAGCGGAAAATTGCGTCCCGACGCACTTTTTACGCTGCTCGACGCATGGGATGCGGGCGATCCGGCGTGGATTGCGCTGGCCCGGCCGGAGCAACTGGCGGAGCAACTGGCGCAGCTGGCGCTTCGTTTGGAACGGGCGGCAGGTGATCTTAGCGGACTGCCGCTTTACGGTGTTCCTTTCGCCGTCAAGGACAATATCGACGTGCAACGCTGGCAAACTAGCGCGGCGTGTCCCGCTTTCGCTTACGAAGCCGTGAACGATGCGGCCGTCGTTGCGCGTTTGCGGGAAGCGGGCGCCGTCGTCGTTGGCAAGACGAACCTCGACCAGTTCGCGACCGGCTTAGTCGGCACGCGCTCGCCTTATGGCGCAGTGCCGAACAGTTTCAATCCCGACTATGTTTGTGGCGGTTCGAGTTCCGGTTCTGCAAGCGTCGTCGCGAGGGGTCTGCTGCCTTTTTCACTCGGAACCGACACGGCAGGTTCTGGCCGCGTGCCGGCGGGGTTCAACAATATCGTCGGCCTGAAACCGACGCGCGGTTGGCTATCCACGACCGGCCTGGTTCCGGCGTGCCGCACGCTCGATTGCATTTCGGTGTTCGCGTTGACGGTGGCCGATGCGCTGGCCGTCGCTGAAATCGCCGCAGGCTTCGACAGCGCCGATCCTTACAGTCGCAGAAACCCGAACGATGCGCCGGTTGCGTTCGGAGCCTCTTTGCGGTTGGCGGTTCCCGACCCGCTCGAATTTTTCGGCGACGAACCATCGCGATTGGCGTTCGATCAGGCACTCGCCGAATTGAAGGTGCTCGGCGCGACCGTTGAACGCATCGGCTTCGGGCCGTTCCGGGAATTGGCCGAGCAGCTTTATCAAGGCAGTTGGCTCGCAGAACGCACCGTCGCGCTGGAGTCTGTTTTGCAAAACTGGCCCGAAGCGGTCGATCCGGTGGTGCGCGGCATCGTCGAAAAAGGCATCGACTACAGTGCCTGCGATGCTTACAAGGCCGAGTACAAGCGCGCCGAGCTGGCGCGCGAAATTGGCGAATTACTGAGCCATTACGATGCGCTGGTGGTGCCGACGTCGCCGACGGTACGCACGTTGGCCGAAATAGCGTCTGAGCCGATCGTCTACAACGCCCAGTTCGGAACGTACACGAATTTCGTCAATCTCGCCGATCTTTGCGCATTGGCGGTGCCGGCCAGTATGCGTGCGGACGGCCTGCCGTTCGGCATTACGTTAATCGCTCCGGCCTGGCGCGATCGGGCGTTGGCCGCGTTCGGAAAACACTGGCAGACGGCCTTGAGGTTGCCGTTAGGCGCGACCGGCCGGCCGTTTTCGGACGGTTCCGCATCCGGACAACCGGCCGGCTGCGTGCGCGTTGCGGTCGTCGGCGCACACCTGACCGGCATGCCGTTGAATCATCAGCTCACCGGCAGAAATGCGGTGCGCGTTGAAGCGGCGAGTAGCGCTCCGGTTTACCGGCTTTACGCGCTGTCTGGCACCGAGCCGCCGAAGCCGGGGCTGGTGCGCTGCGCCGACGGTGCTTCGATCAATCTCGAATTGTGGGACGTACCGCTGGCCCGGTTCGGCGAATTCGTCGCCGAAATCGCGCCGCCGCTGGGTATCGGCAACGTGGAGCTGTCCGATGGGCAATGGGTCAAGGGGTTCATCTGCGAGCCGTGGGCTCTGCAAGACGCCTTGGATATTACTGAATTCGGCGGTTGGCTAGCCTATCTCGCCGACCGAAACAACGTTTGAGGAGTTATCGTGTTCCATACCGTTCTGATCGCTAATCGTGGTGAAATTGCTGTGCGCGCCATTCGCACCTTGAAGCACTTGGGGATACGAAGCATTGCCGTATATTCCGACGCCGATCGCGGTGTGGCGCATGTTCGGGATGCCGATCACGCGATCGCGCTGGGCGGTGAAAAGGCGGCCGACAGTTATTTACGGATCGAAAAAATCATTGATGCGGCGCGGCAAAGCGGTGCTGAAGCCATTTTTCCGGGTTACGGCTTTCTTTCCGAAAGTGCCGATTTCGCCGAAGCGTGCGCAGCGGCCGGTATCTGTTTCATCGGTCCGACGCCGCAGCAGATCCGGGAATTCGGTTTGAAGCACCGTGCCCGCGAATTGGCCGCCGCCGCTCGGGTACCAATGACGCCCGGTACCGATCTGCTCGTCGATGCCGATGCCGCTGTCGCGGCCGCCGAGCGCATCGGCTATCCGGTGATGCTGAAGAGTACCGCAGGCGGCGGCGGCATCGGTCTGATGCGTTGCGACGATGCCGTTTCGCTGCGCGAAGCTTTCGACAGCGTCAAACGCCTCGGCGAGCATTTCTTCAGAGACAGCGGCGTGTTTCTCGAACGCTGCGTCGAATATGCCCGCCATATCGAAGTGCAGATCTTCGGGGACGGCCACGGGCGGGTCGCGGCGTTGGGTGAGCGCGATTGCTCGTTGCAGCGCCGCAGTCAGAAAGTCGTCGAGGAGACGCCTGCACCGAATCTGCCGGAGGCGACAAAAACTCGCATGCTGTCGGCGGCGGTGGCACTTGGCGAATCGGTACGCTACCGCAGCGCTGGCACCGTCGAGTTTATTTACGACAGCGTTCGCGACGAATTTTATTTTCTCGAAGTGAATACGCGGCTACAGGTTGAGCATCCGGTGACGGAACTCGTTACCGGTCTCGATTTGATCGAGTGTATGGTGCGTGTGGCGTCGGGCGAATCGATCGATTGGCGAGCACTAACCCGGCCACCTGAAGGTGTCGCGATCGAAGTGCGCATTTATGCGGAGAACCCGCTGAAAAATTTTCAACCGAGCCCAGGGCTGTTGACCGAGGTCCATTTTCCGGAAGAAGTTCGCGTCGACGGCTGGATCGCGGCCGGTACCGAGGTTTCGACATTTTACGATCCGTTGCTGGCGAAGCTGATCGTGCACGGGCGCGACCGGCACGACGCTCTCGAAAAGCTCGAAACCGTTCTTGCCGAAACGCGCCTGCACGGCATCGTCACGAATCTGGATTATTTACGGCAGGCCGTCGCCGATCGGCGCTTTCGGGAGGGCACGATGTGGACCCGCATGTTGGACAGCTTCACGTTTCGCTGCGCTGCGATCGAAGTTCTCGAACCGGGTACTTACAGCAGTGTGCAGGATTATCCCGGACGGCTGGGTTATTGGGATGTCGGCGTGCCGCCGTCCGGCCCGATCGATAGTTTTGCGTTTCGCGTCGCGAACCGTATCGTCGGCAATCACGAACGTGCGGCCGGACTCGAATTTACGATACAAGGTCCGGCGTTGCGCTTTCATACCGCCGCGGTCATTGCATTGACCGGTGCCGACGCACCAGCCGAACTGGATAGCGAGCCGGTCGAATACTGGCGCCCGATCTGCGTCGAAGCCGGGCAGACGCTCCGAATTGGAACGGCGATCAGCGGCTGCCGAACCTATCTTGCGGTGCGCAACGGTATCGACGTGCCGCTTTATCTGGGTAGCCGGTCAACTTTTGCGCTCGGCCGGTTCGGCGGTCATGCCGGCCGTGTTTTGCGGACGGCCGATTTGTTGTTCATTTCACAGCCCGATTTGCCGGCCTGCACTACCCCGGCGCCGGTCGACGCACCGCGTGCGGCGGCGGCCGATCTGGTTCCGTGTTATCGCACTGTCTGGGACATCGGTGTGCTTTACGGTCCGCACGGTGCGCCGGATTATTTTACCGCTGAGTCGATCGAAGCATTTTTCTCTGCCGTGTGGGAAGTACATTACAATTCCAACCGGCTCGGTGTGCGCCTGACCGGTCCAAAACCATCATGGGCGCGTGCCGACGGCGGTGAAGCCGGTTTGCATCCGTCGAATATTCATGATTGCGAATATGCGATCGGCTCGATTAACTTTACCGGTGATTTTCCGGTGATTCTGACGCAGGACGGTCCAAGTCTCGGCGGTTTCGTCTGTCCGGTTACCATTGCGAAAGCCGAATTGTGGAAAGTGGGGCAGGTGAAGCCCGGCGACAAACTGCGGTTCCGGCCAATCAGTTATCAGCAGGCCGAGCTGCTGGAGCAGGCGCAGACGGAAAGTTTAATCCGACTCGCCGCAGCGCCTTGCGTAACGTTGCCTACGCCTTCCCTGCATGCGTCTAAAACCGTTTCGGCGACGGTGCTGGCTGAATTGCCCGCCAACGAGGGCCGCCCGGCGGTCACTTATCGCCAGGCCGGGGATGCTTATCTGCTGCTTGAATACGGCAAAAACGTACTCGATCTGGCATTGCGCCTGCGGGTTTATTGGCTGATGAAAGCGATCCGGGCCGCACGCATCGACGGCGTCGAAGAACTGGCACCCGGCGTGCGCTCGCTTCAGGTCCGTTACGACAATCGCCGTCTGCATCAACGTGAACTGGTCGCGCGGCTTTTGGAACTCGAAGAAGCGTTGGGCAGCGTCGATGACACGATCGTGCCGACCCGTATCGTCCATCTGCCGCTGGCTTTCGAAGACAGTGCTACGCTTGGTGCGGTGCAGCGCTATCGCGAAACGGTGCGCGGTGAAGCGCCGTGGCTGCCGAACAATGTCGATTTCCTGAGTCGGATCAATGGCCTTAACAGCACGGACGAGGTGCGCGAAATCGTTTACAACGCCAGTTATCTGGTGCTTGGCCTCGGTGACGTCTATCTCGATGCGCCTTGCGCTGTTCCGCTCGACCCGCGGCATCGTCTGCTTAGCTCAAAATACAATCCGGCGCGGACTTTCACCGCCGAAGGCACGGTCGGTATCGGCGGCATGTATCTGTGCATCTACGGCATGGATTCGCCGGGCGGTTATCAGTTGATCGGCCGGACGTTGCCGATATGGAACACGTTCGTGAAAAACGCGCAGTTCAAGGATCGTCAGCCGTGGCTGCTGCATTTCTTCGATCAGGTGCGGTTTTATCCGGTCGATGAAAAAGAATTGCTCGAAATGCGCGAATCGTTCCGCGAAGGTCTGGCGCCAATCCGCATCGAAGAAGACATGTTCGATTTTACCGCGTATCGGAGATTTCTCGCCGAGCACAGCGACAGCATCGAGTCGTTTCAACAACGGCAACGGCAGGCGTTTGACGCAGAAGCGAGGCGCTGGCAGCAGCAGGACGCGAGCACGCCGGCACCGTTGCAAAGTGCCGGGACGAACGATTCGGAAGAAAGCGGTTATAAAGTGACTGCCGAAATCAGCGGCAATGTCTGGAAAATTCTGGTTGAGCCGGGCAAACGGATCGAAGCCGGCGAGCGGGTACTGATCGTCGAGGCGATGAAAATGGAGTTGGCGGTGCAGGCACCGGTGGCTGGAACAGTAAAGGCCCTGCTGTGCCAACCGGGGCAGACGGTGTTTCCCGGCGATGCGTTATTGCTGCTCGAAACGTAGCCGGGCCCTGACAGAAGGGCTGGGTTATAAATAAGGCATCGGCGTTGTCCGTTATGATGACACCATTGATGCGTACCGAAAGTTAAAGAGCGAAAAGTTAGCCAGTCGCTTAGCGTAAGCCGCACCGAAGAAGCCGATTTATGCGTTGTTGCGGTTGCCAAAAATCTGTTTTAAAAAAGAAACGGTCAATTTGCGCTGCGCTTGACGTGCTATCAAGAAATTACCTGCCCGACTTGCGGCAGTCCCGACATTATGAAATCAGGCCGCAGCGCGTTTTTAAGCGCTCGTAGAAGATATTGAACAGGCTCTAAAGAAGACCGCGTTGTTGAAGAAAATTAACGGCCCTGCGGCTTACCGCCGCTGATTAACTGTCTAGGCCTTTTGCATGACTCGACCCGCCCGAGCGCAATCCTAACCGATCAAACAAGGCCAAATCTTGGTTGGTCATGGGGTTGGCCGTGGTCAACAGTTTATCCCCATAAAAAATCGAATTCGCCCCGGCCAAAAAGCACAAGGCTTGCATTTCATCGCTCATGCCGTTGCGGCCTGCTGACAAACGCACCCGCGAGGCGGGCATTAGGATGCGGGCGGCGGCGAGGGTGCGGACGAACACAAAAGGGTCTAATTTTTCCGTACCCATCAGCGGCGTGCCTTCGACCTGCACCAACAGGTTGATCGGCACGCTTTCAGGATGCCGGGGCAGGTTTGCCAATTGCCGCAGCAATTTTGCCCGGTCATCCTCGCTCTCGCCCATGCCGAGAATGCCACCGCAGCAGACATTGATGCCGGCTTGCCTAACCCGTTCCAACGTATCTAAACGGTCTTGGTAGGTGCGGGTGGTGATGACTTCGGCATAATACTCCTCGGACGTGTCGAGATTATGGTTGTAATAATCCAGACCGCCTTCCTTCAAGCGGGCGGTTTGTTGGTCGGTCAACATCCCTAAGGTGACGCAAGTCTCCAGTCCTAACGCTTTCACCCCTTGCACCATTTCCACCACGCGCTCGATGTCGCGGTCTTTCGGTTGTCGCCAAGCCGCGCCCATGCAAAACCGGGAGGCACCCTGGTTTTTAGCCTGTCGCGCTGCGGCTAGCACCTTATCCACCGGCATCAACGCTTCCGTGGTCAAGCTTGAATCATAACGGGCACTTTGCGGGCAGTAGCCGCAATCCTCCGAACACGCACCGGTCTTGATGCTTAACAGGCTGCTAATCTGGATCTCGTTAGGGTCAAAGTGCTGGCGATGGACGTTTTGGGCAGTAAAAATAAGGTCGTTAAAAGGCATTGCAAGTAGGGCCTGAATTTCTTCAAGCTGCCAATCATGGCGAGTTAGGGACATTTCGTGCGCTCCGGTCTATAGTTGTCAGCGGGCATCCACCCCACCGATCATTTTTTGTAATGAAAAAAACATACCACTGGCTAAGTAGTATACAAGATTGCCTGCTGCCGCCCACTTGCCTGTTGTGTGGCCATGAGGGTGATAACCGGCGGGATATATGTCAGCCGTGTTACGGCCTTTTGCCCTGGCATACGACCGGCTGTGTCCGTTGCGGGGCAGCTTTAGAAGCTGACTTAGGCACAGATTGCTTATGCGGCCTGTGTCTATCTGCCCCGCCTGCTTTTGCCACAACCCAAGCCCCTTTCATTTACCAAGGGGCTGTCCGGCATTTAATCACATCACTTAAGTTTAATGCCACTTACCCAAACGCCCGGCTGTTAGGGCAACTGCTGGCAGAACACGTCAGCCATACAGTGGCACTGCCCGAATTGATCATCCCCGTACCCCTAAACCTAGCCCGCTACCGCCAGCGGGGCTTTAACCAAGCCATCGAGATAGCCAAGACAGTAGCCCAGGAATTAAACTTACCGCTGGATTTGGCCTGCTGCCGACGCCCCCAAGATACTGCCCCACAAACCTCTTTATCGGCAAGACAACGCCAGCAAAACATGAAAGGGGCTTTTGCTGTTGTCAAACCGCTCCGTGCGCACCATGTAGCCATCCTAGACGATGTCATGACCACCGGCTCAACCGTACACGCGCTGGCGTTAGCATTGAAAAAAGCAGGGGTGGAACGGGTGGATGTTTGGGTTTGTGCTAGGGCATGAAAGCGGTGCGCACTCGGCAAACGCTTATTGCTTTCATGGTGCTGTGATGCCCAAGCTGACACAAGGCAATCTCAACAAAGTTGAATTGAATGGCTCACCATTTCCTGAACAACGCCAAGGCGCAGCCGTAACCAACTTTGAAGCCCGTTTGCCATCGCCACATTCAGCATTGGCGCAGGAAACCTTGAAAGACCCATCTGTTCGACTTTCTCGGGCTAGGCAACGATGCCCACGCACGCGCAATTGAAAACGGACGGCTACACCACATCACCGTACTGCTGGAGCCGAATAATCCTTATCAACCGTTTGTACACAGACCACCCCGGAAGCCGGGTTGGCATCCGCAACAACCGGCTGGTCATCCAGAAAACCGACAGCCAAGAACCGGTCTAGCCGACCCGGTCGCGGTTAGCTGCGGAAGCTAACGCCGTAGTTTAGCGGCCCGCTTTAACCCGCGCCCGGTCTGGGCTGTGGGCTTTTTCCTCCTCAGCACATAAGACATTGATTTGACTTGCAATGACACAAACACAATGGCAGAATACCGCGTCTTCGGCCAACTGGTCCGGCTGTTCCGCAAACCCACCCCGGCAGCCCTTATGGAACCGGGCCTGGAGCGGGGAGAGCCGGATGACACCGCCCGCTAATAGGGCTTTGTGACCATTAGGGATATAAACTTCTGCAACAGGGGTATAGGTGCCGGATGACACCGCCCGCTAATAGGGCTTTGTGACAGCGCTGCCATACGCGCTTTAGCGGCGCCGGCTGCGTTGCCGGATGACACCGCCCGCTAATAGGGCTTTGTGACGCGTTTACCGTCGGGCTGGGAGCGCGCTCCTGGGGCGGCCGGATGACACCGCCCGCTAATAGGGCTTTGTGACTCGGTTATCCGACCCACGCTGCCCGTCATATTCTTGCCGGATGACACCGCCCGCTAATAGGGCTTTGTGACTCGCCAATCTGGTGAGGCAACAGGCTGTGGTCGTAATCGCCGGATGACACCGCCCGCTAATAGGGCTTTGTGACTAGGAGTTACGCGGTTTAGCCTGTTCTGGGCGGTGTGCCGGATGACACCGCCCGCTAATAGGGCTTTGTGACAACAAGACCAACGGTACTTTCAGTACCGTTAAAATCTTGCCGGATGACACCGCCCGCTAATAGGGCTTTGTGACTCGGTGACAAACGTCACCGATGTGTTGGCGAAGCCAAGCCGGATGACACCGCCCGCTAATAGGGCTTTGTGACTCCTATCCAGGTGGATAGGGGGTATCCTGTTCGCAAGCCGGATGACACCGCCCGCTAATAGGGCTTTGTGACGGCATAACCCCCATAAGTGAAACTACCCTTAGACATGCCGGATGACACCGCCCGCTAATAGGGCTTTGTGACAACGCCGCCATACGCGCTTTAGCGGCGCTGACTGTGGCCGGATGACACCGCCCGCTAATAGGGCTTTGTGACTCTGAAGGAACGATTATCCCAGGCGCCATTGCCGATGCCGGATGACACCGCCCGCTAATAGGGCTTTGTGACTTTTAACGTTTTATCGGTGAAAAACGCCACAGTTGCGCCGGATGACACCGCCCGCTAATAGGGCTTTGTGACATGCGCTTCCGAGTTCCAGGCCGCCACGGAGTGCTCGGCCGGATGACACCGCCCGCTAATAGGGCTTTGTGACGGCTGTCCGCTCAGGCTTACGAGAGGTTTATGGCCGGAGAAACCGCCTGTTAGCCAAGATTTGCAGGATAAAAGTCCGTAGTCATTGCGCTTGGGTCTCGGTCAGTTGCATGATAGACCTGAAAAAAATCAGTCGATGAATGCGAAGCGTTTAAGAGCAAACCAAACCTAACCCAACCCGTACCGGTTCATAAAAACAGCACGCATCAAGCACAATGTCTGGGTAATACTCGCCCGAGGCTATGTGATAATTCTGGCCATTTTTGTGTCCAGCTTGTTAATTTTGTTTTAGTGGTGCAAATGCGCCGCCAACCACCTTGCCGCAACTTCCTCAGCAATCCCTTTCCGTCGTGCATAATCGCTTAACTGATCCTTATCAATCTTCCCGACATTAAAATACTGCGACTCAGGGTGCGAGAAGTACCAGCCGCTGACGGCGGAAGCCGGGTACATGGCGAAGCTTTCGGTCAGTTCGATGGTGGTGTGTTCGGTGACGTTGAGCAACTCAAACAATTTCGCTTTTTCGGTGTGGTCGGGGCAGGCCGGGTAGCCGGGGGCGGGGCGGATGCCTTGGTAGGCTTCGTTGATGAGTTGGTCGTTGTCGTGGTTTTCATCTTCGACATAAGCCCAGAACTCTTTGCGGACGCGCAGGTGCAGGTATTCGGCGAAGGCTTCGGCGAGGCGGTCTGCTAGGGCCTTGAGCATGATGGAACTGTAATCGTCATGCTCGGCTGCAAACTGCGCCAGTTTGGTTTCGATGCCGATGCCGGTGGTGACGGCAAAAGCACCGAGGTAATCGGCTACGCCGCTGTCTTTAGGTGCGATGAAGTCAGACAAGCAGTAATTCGGGCGGCCTGGGGCTTTGACGTTTTGTTGGCGCAGGTGGTGCAGGGTTGCCAACACGTCGGTGCGGCTTTCGTCGCTGTACAACGCAACATCGTCTTCCTCGCTGTTGGCGGGGAAGAAGCCGACCACGGCTGTTGCGCCTAGCCAGTTTTCGGCTATCACTTGTTTAAGCAGGGCCTGTGCGTCGGCGAACAATTTGCGGGCTTCGCTGCCGATGATTTCATCGTGCAGGATTTTTGGGTAGCTGCCTGCCATTTCCCAGGTTTGAAAAAACGGCGACCAGTCGATGAATTCTGCCAAGGTTGCCAGCGACACGTCGTCAATCACTTTCACGCCCAAAAACTTAGGTTTAACCGGTTGGTAGTTGCCCCCGTTAAATTTATTGGCACGGGCGGCGGCTATGCTGTGTTGTTTGGTTTTGGCTTCTTTGCCTTTGTGGCGTTCGCGCACTTGTGCGTATTCGGTGCGTAAGCCTGCGACGAAATCGGCTTTTAAATCCGTGCTTAACAAGTTGCTGGCAACGCCGACCGCACGCGAGGCGTCGGTGACATAGACCGTTGCGCCGGTGTAGTTCGGTTCGATTTTTACCGCCGTGTGGGCGCGGGAGGTGGTGGCGCCGCCAATCATCAACGGTATGGTGAAGCCTTGGCGCTGCATTTCTTTGGCGACATGCACCATTTCATCGAGTGACGGCGTAATCAGCCCACTTAAGCCGATAATATCGACATTTTCCAGCCGCGCGGTTTGCAGGATTTTTTCACACGCCACCATGACCCCTAAGTCGATCACGTCGTAGTTATTGCATTGCAAAACCACGCCGACGATGTTTTTGCCAATGTCATGCACGTCGCCTTTGACGGTCGCCATGAGGATTTTGCCGTTGGTTTGCCTATCGCCTGCTACTTTGTCGGCTTCCATGTACGGCATTAAATAGGCCACGGCTTTTTTCATAACGCGGGCGGATTTAACCACTTGCGGCAGGAACATTTTGCCTGCGCCGAACAAATCGCCGACCACATTCATGCCGTCCATCAACGGGCCTTCGATAACGTGCAGCGGGCGTTCGGCTTCTTGGCGGGCGGCTTCGGTGTCTTCGTCGATAAAATCGGTAATGCCTTTCACCAGCGCGTGTTCCAGGCGTTTGCGGACCGGCCAAGTACGCCATTCTTGTGCTTCGGGTTTGGCTTCACCAATGCTGCCGTCGCCACGGTATTTTTCGGCAATTTCCAGTAATTTTTCCGTGCCGCTGCCATCGTGCCTATTCAAAATCACGTCTTCAACGGCATCGCGCAAATCCAGCGGGATGTCTTCGTAAATCGCCAGTTGCCCGGCGTTGACGATGCCCATGGTCATGCCTGCCTGAATGGCGTGGTACAAAAACACCGCGTGAATGGCTTCGCGCACCGGATTGTTGCCCCGGAACGAGAACGAGACGTTGGACACGCCGCCGGAAATCAGCGCGTGCGGCAGGGTTTGTTTGATGGTGCGGGTGGCTTCGATAAAATCCACGCCGTAATTGTTGTGTTCTTCAATGCCGGTGGCGACCGCAAAAATGTTCGGGTCGAAAATAATGTCTTCGGGCGGGAAACCAATTTGCTCGACCAAAATGTTATAGGCACGGGTACAAATTTCGACTTTGCGGGCTTCGGTATCCGCTTGGCCGACTTCGTCAAAGGCCATGACGATGACCGCCGCGCCGTAGCGTTTGACCAATTTGGCTTGGCGGATGAAGGCTTCCTCGCCTTCTTTCATGGAAATGGAGTTGACGATGCCTTTGCCTTGGATGCACTTAAGGCCCGCTTCGAGAATGTCCCATTTGGACGAGTCGAGCATGATCGGCACTTTGGCGATGTCGGGTTCGGAAGCGATCAGCATCAAGAAGCGCACCATCGCTTCTTTGGATTCGAGCATCCCTTCGTCCATGTTGATGTCGATGATTTGCGCGCCGTTTTCGACTTGTTGCCGGGCGACATCTAATGCCTTTTCAAAATCGCCTTCGATAATCAGTTTTTTAAAGGCGGCGGAACCGGTCACGTTGGTGCGTTCGCCAACGTTGACAAACAAGCTGTCCGGGGCTATGGACATGGCTTCCAAACCGGATAACAGGCATTTTTTCGGCAAGTCAGGCACTTGGCGCGGCGGGTATTTTGCCACCGCATCGGCAATGGCCTTAATGTGCGCCGGGGTGGTGCCGCAGCAGCCGCCGATGATGTTCAAAAAACCGCTGGCCGCCCATTCGTCGATTTGCGCTGCCATCGCTTCCGGCGATTCGTCGTATTCGCCGAAGGCGTTGGGCAAGCCGGCATTAGGGTGGGCGGAAACGTAGGTGTCGGCAATGGCCGATAATTCCTCAATATGCTGGCGCAGTTCTTTTGCACCTAGGGCGCAGTTGAAGCCGAAGGAAATGGGCTGGACGTGTTTTAAGGAATGCCAGAACGCGGCGACGGTTTGGCCCGATAAGGTGCGGCCTGAGGCGTCGGTGATGGTGCCGGAAATCATCACCGGCAGTTTGTAGCCGATGGCGTCAAAAATGTTTTCAACAGCGAAGGCGGCGGCTTTGGCGTTGAGGGTGTCGAAAATGGTTTCGATCAGAATTATGTCCGCGCCGCCGTCGATCAAGCCACGGCTGGCTTCGGTGTAGGTTTCGACCAGTTCATCAAAGGAAATGTTGCGGAATCCGGGGTCGTTAACATCCGGCGACATGGAGGCGGTGCGGCTGGTCGGGCCTAATACGCCTGCGACAAAACGCGGTTTGTCGGGTGTTTTGGCGGTGTACTCAATCGCTGCCTGTTTGGCCAGTTTCGCGCCTTCGGCATTCAGCTCGTAGACCCAGGCTTCCATGCCGTAATCGCCCATGCCGATGCTGTTGGAGTTGAAGGTGTTGGTTTCGACTATGTCCGTTCCCGCTTCAAAGTACGCACAATGGATGGCTTTGATGATGTCCGGCTGAGTTAAGGTCAGCAAATCGTTGTTGCCTTTTAAATCAATGTCCCAGTGGGCAAAGCGGGTACCGCGATAATCTTTTTCTTCCAGCTTGTAGCTTTGGATCATCGTGCCCATAGCGCCGTCCAACACAAGGATGCGCTGAGCCATAAGTTGTTTTAAGAGAGTGTGGGGGTTCATATTTTCTTGCTTGCTGAAGGGTTCCGGTCATGGGTTTACAACCGGTATTTTAGAAAGAGGCGAACCCAACCGATTGTTTTAGCAATCGGAATAGGGCGCAAAACAACGCTGTGTATTTTACCGAAACAAGCAGGACACTTAAGAAGTGACAGTGCGCCGCTAATAGGTGTCCATTGAGGTTAAAGTTAAGGGATGGATTGATAATCAATGCTTTGAGAAACGTGCAAAAAAGCCCGTAAAATCCGGGCTTTTTTAGTTTTACCGACGTGTCAGGACGCTATTTTGGTTTATCCCCATCAGAGGATTGGGTATCAGCAGGCTTCACCACCGTGTTTTTCACAGTTTCGAAGGCGTCTTTTCCGGCTTTTTTAAACATGTCGGTGAATCCTCCAAACAACGCAGACAACGCAAAGGGCTCTTTGACGATGAATTGCAAGCGCATAAAGGCAACCATTAAAAAACCCAGTGCAGGTGGCATCAGTTCAAAAAACACCGACAGCAAGCTGCCACCAAAATTTTGAAAGCCCCCTTCATTTTTACGGTCGCTAATGCTGGCTAGATCGCGTTCATAGTTGGCATCGCCCGCACCGCCACGGATCGCCTCAAGCAAGTACACATTCACGTTCACCAACAGAAATTGCGAAACTAAAAACACTCCCGCCGCTAGCATTGCCCATCGGATCGTATTAGGAACCTCTGCTTTCAAGGCGGATTGATAAATCCACACCACCGCCAAAATCATTACTATTGCACCAATCATTGTTCATATCCTCCAAGTCAAGCTGTCATTGTCTTGTTAAAAAATAGTACAAATACACACATTTAAGCACCATGTTCGCTCCTTGTTTCTCCACAACCTTGCAGGTCTCGTATTTTTCCCGACCAGGCACCGTTTGCTTTTTTAGCTCGCCATTTTCCACTGAGTATTTAATGGCAATTTTCATTTCTTTGGTTCGACCCACTGAATCGGTTGAGGTCGTGTTCAGTATACCGTCCGCGCCAAAATCCCATTCTACATTGATGTTTTTTTTCTCCCCTTCCAACTTAGCCGCCTCAGCAAAAACCGTCCACTTGCCAAGAATCTCGGTTTTATCTTGCAAAACCAGATCGGCCTGTGCAGAAAAGCTCACAAAGAGTGCCATCAAAGCGGTGTATTTTATTGTGTTATTCATGTTATCCCTCAGAGTTCGTAATTGGTGCTAAAGCATAAGTGTAAACCATAGCGCACCTACCATTGAGCTTTAAATTAGCACTTAAGGTTATCGATGGGCGGGGTGGGTCATCGCCTAAGTGTAACACTACCTGACCTTAAAGAGAGGTTGCAAAGGGGAAAGAACTTCAGCCACCTGCACTGTGCGGAACGCACTTGCATCATGCTGCATCCGACAGTATCTGCCCAAGGGCGCGGACTTGTCGGGCGTGAGGCGACATTCTCTGTTGCAGTTCAAACTTGACACCAGATAGCCTTAGCTATCCTGCTAAATTTTAAAGCGTTTAACTTCACGGCCCGCGGCTAATCGCAGTTGGCCCAGCACCTCGAAAAAGCAAATAACCCTTGACTTTAGGGGTGGCTAACGTATCATTTAAGTTCCATACGCCATCAATATAGATGGCATTTTTAAAAATAAAATACAGGTAAAACTCCATGGGCTTCATTTTAGACCTTACAGCAATGCTGAAAGAACCAGCTGGCATGGTTGGCGCGTTAGTTGTTATTGCCGCCGTTTATTTCTTACTTAGGTGGGTATTTGCGCCGCATCCAGACGACCAAGAAAAATAACTTAAGGCCCCTGCCAAATTTGACTGGAACAATTAAAGCCGCTGCGCGCGTTACATGTGCGGCGGCTTTTATTCGCCCGCTTAGTTTCCCCTTCCAAATTCCCACAAACATCTTATACTTTTCGCATTTTGCCTATCGGCTTTAGCGAAATGACTGCCTTAACAAAAAAACTTTTATCCTTGCTCAACCGGCAAGTACCCGCAACTGGCTTAGGTTTATTGCGAATTCTGTACGGTTTAGTCACCTTACAAGAGATTGTCTTTCTAGGCTATTTCAGCCATCTGATCTTCGACCCCATCCCGTTTATCGATGTCGAATTTCCAACCATCCCCTTTTTTCTGTTTTTATGGGGGGTGACGGCGTGCTGTTTACTAGCCGGTTACCGCTACTCACTCTCAGCACTTTGCAATTATATTTTTTGGCTTGTGTTTGTAAACTTCACCGCAATGCAGCGCGATTTTGCCGGCGGATTTGATTTATTTATGACAGGTGCGGGGTTTTTTCTGCTATTTTTGCCTGCGGACAAAGCCTTTTCACTAGATAATTTACGCTTTAAACTTAGCACCCCGTTCCAACACCCGCACGCCCTTACCAAGCCAACCGTAACCGTTCTAGCCTACTACTTACCGCTCGCTATTTGCTTGGGTTTTTTATACATTGATTCAGCCATTCATAAACTGTTTGCCGAACACTGGCGCAATGGCTTAGGTGCTTGGCTACCATTAACTCAACCGTATTATGTCTCGGCGCTGGACCTGTCTTTTTTTCTAAACCAGGAATGGCTGCAAAAAACTATTGGCTACACGATATTAGTTTTTCAGTTCACTTTTATTTTTTTGTTCGCCAACCGAAGATTCCGCTGCATTTATTTATTTGCCGGTATTGCCCTGCATCTAGGTATCACCCTTGGCCTGAACATTTACCCGTTTGGCTTGGGTATGCTGGCATTTTACGTGCTCTTGGTGCCATTTAGCTGGTGGCGCACCTTAGGAGCATGGCTGACTGCCAAACAACCCGCCTTAACCGTGTTTTATGACCGGCTATGCCCGCTTTGCAACCGCACAGCCCTGATCATCAAGCATTTTGATGTTTTCAAACGGATTGATTTTAAAAGCGTCCAGGATCATGCTGTCGCTTACCCGGCCATCGCAGCCATAGACCAAAGCACCTTGCTAACAGACCTGTACGCCTTGGATGCGAAAGGAAACATTTTTTTTGGGGTCGACAGCTACCAGCAAATATTTTTGAAAATGGGCTACTTAGCTCCCCTCGGTGTGATTTTAAGCTTGCCTGGCATCCAGCAATTGGCAAAAGCCCGCTACCGTGCCATAGCCGACAGCCGAAGCCGCATTACCTGCACACAGGACTGCGCCATGCCGCCCCCCTTCGTTGACAACACCTGGTACC
Source organism: Methylococcaceae bacterium UBA662 (assembly GCA_002299425.1). GTDB lineage: Bacteria > Pseudomonadota > Gammaproteobacteria > Methylococcales > Methylomonadaceae > Methylovulum. The sequence goes on from DBNW01000061.1 coordinate 45,227, forward strand.
AAAAACTGTTTGGGGAGCTAGCCAAACAAAAGCCTAAGGCTTTCTCCCAAAAATTGGCGAAAATTTTGGTCGTCATTTTTATATTACAAATCAATTGCACGCTGCATTATGGGCTGGTTTACCGCCTTGGCATCAACACACGCCACAACCCCCTGTTCTCAGTCATGGCAGATGCCAGCAACACCTTAATTTCCATATCACAAATTTTTCTTGGTATCGCCCCCCACGCACTGTACCTGCATGACCACTTTACCGGCTACGACCGTATTTTGGCGATTACTTACAAAAATGCCAATGGCGTTGAAAAATGGCTACCGTTTGTTAACGAACAAGGCCGACTGGTGGCTCCAAACTGGGGGCGAGTGCAAATGATGTGGGCTAATGTCGCGGTCACACGAAATATCAACCACACTCGATTGAAAAAATTTTTGCTAAAAGTAACCGCTTTTTGGGGAAAAAAAACCGGTATTGATCTGAAAAATGCTGTTTTTTATATAAAAATGAAAAAAATATCCGCACCGAATAACTGGACTTATGACCAATTGCAACTGAATTTTAAAGCCCCCTGGCAACCTATAGGCAAAGCCATCTGGATCAACCAAGAAATTTCCTACGAATTGCCGCATGATATAAACGCCTTATAGACTTAAAACTGTCATGGTAATTTTTGTTATTGCATCGTTGCATTTAGTCGTGATATAAAATCAGTGCTCTCTACTTTTAAGAGTGCACATAAAAAAAATACTCAATCGATTGGAGGATAATTTCATGAAAAAAATCGTAGCTCTTTTGGCAATGTCGTTAATGATCGTTGGTTTAGCAGGCTGCATGGATGATCCAGACGGCTCTAAACAAAAAGTATCCAGCTCTATCCAGCTCTAATTCTTAATTTAGGTTGTTTTGTTGCTTGAAAAAAGACCCAGTTGTAAAGACTGGGTCTTTTGCATTTATTGGCTCTTGCTTCTTTAAAATCAAAAACCGCACATTTTTAAGCACTAACCAAAAATTAAGTCGGTATCAGTTTTGTGCTAGTTTGCTGTGGTACAGCGAATAAGAAAAATACACCATCAATCCTAACGCCAGCCAAATACCAAAACGCAACCAAGTAATCATCGGCAAAAAAGCCATCAATGCCCCGCAAGACAACATACCTAAAATTGGCAATAACGGGCTAAAAGGCGTGCGAAAAGGGCGAGGCATGTCGGGCTGGGTAATACGCAGCACGATGACACCTAAGCAAACCAGTGTAAAAGCCGCCAACGTGCCTATATTCACCAATTCTGCCAAATCCCCTAGCGGCATAAACCCCGCCACGCCCGCCATGACCACCCCACACAGCACGATTACCCTAACAGGCGTCTGCGTGACTGGGTTAACCTGACTAAAAAACGCTGAAAACAAACCGTCAAGAGACATAGCGAAAATAATTCGGGTCAGCGCGTAATAAAGCACCAACATAACCGTTGTCAGACCCGCAATAACCCCGGTAGCGACCAACGCCGATGCGGCATTAAAACCTATCAACTGCAACGCATAAGTTACAGGAGAGGAGACATTTAAATCTTTATAAGGCACCATCCCTGTCAACAACCCCGACACGAAAATATAAACAACCGTAGAAAAAGCCAATGAAAACAGGATACCGAAGGGCAAATCCCGTTGCGGGTTTTTGGCTTCGGCAGTTGCTGTCGATACCGCATCAAAGCCGACATAGGCAAAAAAAACCAGGGATGCACCCGCCAAAACCCCGGTTGTTTTGCCATCCGGCAACGTTTCAAACCAGCCGTACGGCAAAAATGGTCGCCAGTTTTCAGGATGAACATTAAACGCTGCAACCGCAATAAAGGCGGCTATGGTGAACAATTTAACAAACACCATCACACGGTTAACCTTAGCACTTTGCCTGACCCCAGCGATTAGCAGCCCCATCAACACCAAAATAACCCCTGCGGCAGCCAAGTTAATAACACCCCCCATTTTCGGGGCCTTAGTTAACATATCCGGCAAAGGAACACCCATCGCAGTCAAAGCGTTATTGAAATAGCCGGCCCAGCCATTCGCCACGGCTGCAACGGCAATACCGTACTCCAGCAGCAAATCCCAACCGATGATGAAGGCAATTAACTCGCCAAAAGCGGCGTAACTGTAGCCGTAGGCACTGCCGCAACCGCCTACGGCAGCGGACAGTTCAGCATAAGAAAACGCCGCAAAAGTGCAGGCTAACCCAGCTAAAATAAAAGATAACACTACGCCGGGGCCGGCTTGCGTAGCGGCCGCAATGCCGGTTAAGACAAAAATCCCCGTGCCAATAATTGCTCCTATCCCCAAAAAAGCCAAATCCCATGCAGACAGACAGCGGTTTAACCCATAGCTACCTTCGGCGTCGGAGACCTGTTTGGTTCGAAAAATAGCCTGTAGCATGAAACACCTCACTTCGCATAAATAAACCGGCGTCATTATAACCTAAGCTATAACTTGAGCTGCCCGCGGCATTACCTGGGCATTCTCGTGATAAAAAAGACCGTTTAAACAGCCTGTTAAGGCTATAACCGAACGGCATGAAATGGTCTAATTAAGCCATGCGTGTTAGAATTTCGGAAACTTTCCTGATTGTTTTTAAATCCACTCATTTAGGTTTTTTCCTTTAATGCCAGACAGACTTTAGCGCCAGTGGCTACCGCGCCATTACAGCTTAGTTCATAACCCCCCCAGATACCCACGAAAAGCCCATTGACTAACCCACCTTTGAAAGCCACCTCCATGAAAGCCTGTGTTTTTTTTCTTTACCTGCTCGCCTTGTCTGTCCATTACAAGCCCGTCTTTGCTGCCACTTTCCAAATGCCCCCGACCCCTGGAGACACCGTCATCATCCAATATCCCGATGGCGTTGCCTTAACCAAGGCACAGCAAAACGAAACCCTGCTCGATGTGGCCCGGCGTTTTTTGTTGGGCCAGACTGAAATAGTCCGATTAAATCCGGACTTAGACCGGTGGTTAGTTCGAAAAGGCGAGGTGGTACGTTTGCCCAACAAAAGAATTTTGCCAGACACTCCCCATAACGGCATCACCTTAAACCTGCCTGAATTTCGGATGTACGTTTATCCGCCAGACCAACCGGGTACCGTCTTGTCTTTCGCACACGGCGTTGGCCGTCAAGACTGGAAAACCCCGTTAGGGCAAACCAAAGTGACTAAAAAAGTCAAAGACCCCTATTGGTATCCGCCCGAATCCATTCGGCGGGAACATGCGGCTATGGGCGACCCGTTGCCAGCCGTTGTACCGCCGGGCCCCAACAATCCGTTGGGGGCTTACGCCCTGCACCTAGCACTACCCGGCGAGTACCGCATTCACGGTACCGACATCGACAAAATTTATGGCATTGGCATGCAAATAACCCACGGTTGCGTGCGCATGTACCCAGAAAACATCGCACAGCTTTACCGCGTGATACCGGTAGGTACACCGGTGTACATCGTCAAACAACCGATAAAAGTTGGCTGGTTGGATAACGTCCTTTATATTGAGGCGCACCCCGATTTGGAAGGCGAAGACATCGGTAGCAGCGAACGCTACAGCATTGCCTTAGCACTGATCCAAAAGGCCAATAACGGTGAAATGCCCGATTTTGATCAACGGGCACTGAATGACGCCTTAAGCAAATTGGACGGAAATCCGCAGCCACTGTACGAACGCCTGCCGCCTTTGGACAATCCATTGGAAAACGTTACTGCAGAAAGCCAACTGCTGCCGGTAAAAACAGAAGCTAAAACCCCCACCCGCGCCAAGCCGGCCACCCAACCTAGCGTAAAAATACCCGCCCCAAAACCGCCCGCAGCAAAACGGACAGCCTCGCCAAGTGGCTACTACCGTGGGGATTTATGAAACTGCTGGTAGCAGTTCAGTGTTCCTGTAAGCTGAGCAATGCGCTTTTGTAGAAATACGGCCTGTTTTCGGCTCACCCATAAGAGAACAGGCTTGGGCAGACAAGTCCAGATAGTGCAGACGCTTATGTTTTCTTTTTCTTGGGGGAGACGTCCATGAACCGTTCCCAAAGCTTTTTCTGTGCCCAAAATCCTGTGACGGTTTGGGCACAAATGGCGGTGAAGAGGGCAAATCATGGCACTATCGCATACCAAGCTGCGGAACCTGAAGCCTGGTGATAAGACCTACCCGGAAGCCGATGAGGGCGACCCTGATTGATGGGAAAAAGAGTTATAACTAAATCTGGTGTACAACCCGACTTGATGAAAGGTGGTGTCCTCTGCTGAAATGAGATTGTCGTGATCGAATAACAGCAAAATGAGAGGCGCCGTGAACAGAGATAACGCAAGAGAGTGC
>DBNW01000086.1 GCA_002299425.1 Methylococcaceae bacterium UBA662
TGCTGATCAGGTATTCTATGTATTTTTTCTTCGTTATCATGCTGGATAACATACACTACTTTTTTCAGGGCAGCGAAAGTCCTAAATCAGAGGTGGCAAGCCTCGGCCATGGTAAGGTTTAGTGCCTTTAATTTCTAGGTGGCCACGTGCCGCTGCCGGTTGGCCCGCCTTATGTTTCAGCCCCCAACACAGCAAGCCCTTAAAAGACCGCCATGCCCACGCCTTTTGCAATCATTCTGTGTACCTGCCCCGATAAAGACAGTGCCAAAAAGCTGGCCGAGCTATTGGTCAGCAAAAACTTGGCGGCTTGCGTGAACATTGTACCCGGTATCACCTCCGTCTATAGCTGGGAAGATAAAATTGAAACCGCACACGAGCAGTTATTGCTGATCAAAACCCTTTACACCCACTATCAAGCCATTGAAACCTTGTTGCGCAAACAGCATCCTTACGAAATACCCGAAATTATCGCCTTGCCCATCGAGCGCGGCTTGCCTGAATACTTGGAATGGATGACTTCATGCCTTTCGCCCAACTGATTTTTTTCTGCCTTTTGGCCTGTTTCGGTCCACTGAGCTGGGCCTTAGACGGCAAACACCCCTCGCCGCCAGACACCGCGCTTCAAGTCTCCTGGCTTAAAACAAGCGGCTTTACCTTAGGCCAACCTCAAACGTTGTTGCCGCCCGAACAGGCTTTTCAGTTTTTTGCCGAAGTCAAAGACGCTACTAACCTGCGGGTGAACTGGAAAATCGCCGAAAACTACTATTTGTACCGCAATAAAATCGTTTTGACGCTGCTTGATTCTCCAGCCGTAAGCCTTGGGCCTTACCGCCTGCCCCCAGGCGAGCCGAAACCCGACGCCGACGAAGCCGGCGGCCAGACTGAGATTTACCGCGACTCACTGGCTTTTAAGGTGCCGCTCGTCCGTAGCAACAACGCGCCACAAACCATCCGGCTGAACGCCCGCTACCAAGGCTGCGCCGATTCTGGGGTATGTTATCCGCCGATGAGCCAAACCCTGGTATTGGCCTTGCCTGCCGCTACCGGTTTGGCCGCTGACAAACCGGCCAGTGCCCTTGCCACACCCGTTTCCGAACAAGAACAAATTGCCGCTGCCCTGCACCAAGACAGCTTTTGGGCAACCCAGCTTAGCTTCTTAGGTTTTGGCCTGCTGTTGTCGCTAACGCCGTGCATCTTCCCGATGATTCCCATCTTATCGGGCATTATTGTTGGGAACAGCCACAAAATTTCCACCCTTAGGGCCTTTTTGCTGTCTTTAAGTTATGTGCTGGCCTCTGCACTGACTTACACGGTATTTGGCATATTAGCAGCGATGTTCGGCAGCAACCTGCAAGCGACCTTTCAACAACCGTGGATCATCGTTTTATTCAGCGCCATTTTTGTCGCGCTGTCTTTTTCCCTATTCGGTTTTTACCACCTTGAACTGCCCAAATCGTTCCAGGCCCGGCTGCACAATTCCAGCGAAAAACACCGCGACGGCTCGCTTTGGGGTGCTGCCATCATGGGCGCGTTGTCAGCGTTGATAGTCGGCCCGTGCGTGGCCGCGCCGTTGGCCGGAGCATTAATTTACATCGGCAAAACCGGCGACGTGCTACTGGGCGGGTCGGCCTTGTTCATGATGGGTTTAGGGATGGGCGTGCCGCTGCTGCTGCTAGGTGCCTCGGCAGGTAAACTGTTGCCGAAAGCCGGGGACTGGCTGGAGGCGACCAAAGCCGTGTCCGGCGTCATCATGCTGGCCGTGGCGGTCTGGATGTTAAGCCGCATCATCCCTGCCGCCGTCACTATGCTGTGTTATGCCCTGCTGTTGATCGTGCCATCGGTTTACTTGCGCGCCACCGAACCCTTGCCGAAAGACTGCCCTGGCTGGCAAAAACTGTGGAAAGGTCTGGGTCTGGTAATGCTCGCCTACGGCCTGTTGTTGCTGGTCGGCTTAAGCATGGGCAACGCCAACCCGCTACGGCCATTGCAGGGCTTAAACCTCGCCCAAACCGGAGCCGAAGGCCAGACCAGTCTGGCCTTTGAAGCGGTCACCGACCTGGCCGGGCTGGAGGCAAAAATCGCCTCAGCGACGGCCGCAAACAAGCCGGTCATGCTGGATTTTTATGCCGACTGGTGCATTGCCTGCAAAGAAATGGAAACGTACACGTTTACCGATGACCGGGTACAGCACGGGTTAAAAGGCTTTGTGCTGCTGCGCGCCGATGTCACCCAAAACACCGCCGCCGACCAAGCCTTGCTGCACCGATTTAACCTGATTGGCCCGCCCGGGGTGTTGTTTTTTGGCCGTGACGGCCAAGAACAGGCGGCGCAGCGGGTCATCGGCTTTCAGGATGCCGCCGCATTCCTCGCGACACTCAAGCAACTAACACCATGAAAAACAATGGCATTATTCTAGCCGTGGCGGTCTTAGCCTTAACCGTTGGCATCTGGACGAAAAGCCTGTTATCCCCGCAAAGTCTGGTGCAACCGTCGCCATTGCCTGAATTCAGCCTGCCTGATGTGTCGGGTCAAACACGCGCTATTTCCGAATGGCGCGGTACGATACGGGTAATCAATTTCTGGGCCACATGGTGCCCCCCTTGCCGCGAGGAAATACCCGAACTGATGGCCGTACAGCGCGCTTATGCCGCACAAGGCGTCGTTGTCATCGGCATCGCCGTCGATGATCTAAACGCAGTGCAGCGTTTTCTGGCTGAAACCGCGCTTACCTACCCTGTACTTGTAGCGGGTGACAAGGGCCTGGCTTTAAGTCGTCAACTAGGGAACACGGTCGGTGCCGTACCCTTCACCGTCATAGCCGACCGGCAGGGGCAAATCGTGTACCGTCACCCGGGCGGGCTCACTCAGGCCGACTTAGCACCGGTCATCAAGCCCTTAGTGGATGCACAACCCTGAACATTGTTTTTATAGGCTGAAGGCCGTACACACCGCAGATACCCTCGTCCACTTTCACAGCCCCAGCCAATTTTGCGGTTTCAGGTAGTGGTCGTAGAGTTCCGCCTCAACGCTGCCCGGTTCCGGCTGCCAGTGGTAACGCCACTGGACAATCGGCGGCAATGACATCAAAATCGATTCCGTCCTGCCGCCCGACTGCAAGCCAAACAACGTGCCACGGTCGTACACCAAGTTAAACTCCACATAACGGCCCCGGCGGTACAACTGGAACAGCCGTTCCCGCTCGCCATACGGCGTTTCCTTGCGTTTTTGTACGATGGGCAGATAGGCCTTAAGATAACTCTCGCCGACACTTTGCATAAAAGCGAAACAGCGGTCAAACCCCCAGTCGTTCAAGTCATCAAAAAACAAACCACCCACGCCACGGGTTTCATTCCGGTGCGGCAAAAAGAAATACTCGTCACAGCATTTTTTATAATCGGCATAAACATCAGCACCAAACGGGTCGCACGCCGCCTTAGCGGTTTGGTGCCAGGCCACCACGTCCTCTTTGAACGGGTAATAAGGGGTTAAATCAAAGCCGCCGCCAAACCACCAGATGGCCGGTTCGCCGGGCTTTTCCGCGACCAACAAACGGACATTGGCATGGGATGTGGGCACATAAGGGTTCAAGGGATGAATCACCAACGACACGCCCATCGCCTGGAATTGCCGGTTAGCCAGCTCAGGCCGCCTAGCCGTCGCCGACGGCGGCAGACTGAAACCCTGCACAGCAGAAAAATTCACCCCGGCTTGCTCAAACACCCGGCCTTCAGCCAACACCCGGGTGCGCCCCCCGCCCCCCTCCGGCCGTTGCCAGAGGTCTTCGGTAAAACGCACATCAACTTCCTCGGCTTCTAAGGCAAGGCAAATTCGGTCTTGCAAGCCCTTAAGATAAACTTCCACCTGTGTAATGTTTTTTGCATCCATTAGTTGACACCTGTCACAATTATTTAAAAATACCCTGCTAGGTTTCAGGATTTATACCTTACCCCCCCAACCGCAGCCGAGTGTAACCCTATGCACACCTTACTAACCCAAGCCAAAGCAAAATTTAACCCGCTTCACGCAACAGCGATTCTTTCAGCACTGCCGGCACGGGTTGATGCGGCGGCCGTCTTGTCCAGCGATGGTCTGGTCATGGTCTCAACAGCTCTACCCGCACACATCGACGAAGACTGGCTGGCCAGCCTCAGTGCCGCTTTGTTTTCAGCCGGCACACGCAGCAGCCAACAGCTGATCAGCGGCCGCCTAGAACACATGCGAGTCCAAAGCTCGGCAGGCTTTCTGCTCATCAATCCCATCACCTCCAACCTCGTGCTGAGCGTGCTCACCCAAACCACTGACGGCATCGATCAATTGGCCGAGGAAGTAAAACAAGCGGCTGAAAGCATCGCCGCTCTTTTTTAAAAAAATCGCTTTTTTAAAAAGCGCAGCCCCATAGCCCGTAATCGCACCCGCTCGTCCGGTTTTTTTTGTAAGATAGCCCAACTTACCCTGTTAGGAAACCACCATGGACTACCCCACCATCGAGGCCTTTGTCGGCCGCACTCCCCTAGTTCGGCTGCAACGTCTGCCGGGCAATACGGCTAACACCCTGCTGGTCAAATTGGAAGGCAACAATCCGGCCGGCTCGGTAAAAGACCGCCCTGCCTTAAGCATGATTAACCGGGCCGCAGCGCGCGGCGACATCAAGCCCGGCGATCGCCTAATTGAAGCGACCAGCGGCAACACCGGCATTGCCCTGGCCATGGCGGCGGCGATCAAAGGCTACCAGATGACCTTAATCATGCCCGATAACATGAGTGCAGAACGCCGCGCTTCCATGCGGGCTTACGGTGCCGAAATCATCCTGACGCCGGCGGCGGGCGGCATGGAGGCAGCCATCGATTTAGCACGGAGCATGGAAGCGGCGGGCGCCGGCAAAATTCTCGACCAATTTGCCAATCCCGACAACCCACTGGCCCATTATCACGGCACCGGGCCGGAAATTTGGCGCGACACCGGCGGTACAGTGAGCCACTTCGTCAGCGCGATGGGCACCACCGGCACCATCATGGGCACTTCGCGCTACCTGAAAGAACAAAACCCGGCCATTGAAATCATCGGGGTACAGCCTAAAGGCGAGGCAAAAATCCCCGGCATCCGCTGCTGGCCGAAAGCCTATTTGCCGAAAATTTACCAGGCCGAACGGGTTGACCGGATCGTAAAAGTGGACCAAGAATCGGCAGAAACCACCACCCGCGCCCTAGCGGCCCAAGAAGGCATTTTTGCCGGCGTATCCTCTGGCGGCGCGGTATTCGCGGCGTTAACGTTATGCCAGCAACTAGACGGTGCGGTCATCGTGGTCATTCTTTGTGACCGGGGCGACCGCTATTTGTCCACCGGGGTTTTCCCGGGCGAATAAGTCAACGGCCTTAAGCCATGCCCTGGCCTTTCTGGTTTCTGTTCGTCTTGTTGTTCCAGCCTGCACACGCTGTGCCGCCGTTTTCGCTCGCCATCGGTGCGCTCGACAGCCCCACGCTGCACCTGCGTGACGTGTCCATCCAGCTCACCGGTCACACACAAGACCACCCGCAGCAACTGGCCTTATCCGCTGCCACACTGGCCTGGGCAAGCCCCCCGCAAAATGCTCGCAACATCAGCATCCGTTGCCAACTGTCGGCTCAGGCTGGCCAGTCTGTACAGTGCCTACAAGGCCAAGCCCAGTTCAGTCTCGCCAACTTTAAACCGGTGTCTGCACAATTCAGCGTGCAGTTTAAACCCAAAAAATGGGCTGTCGCCCTCAACGCCGCACGCATTCCGGCGCACTATTTGTCTTTGCTGCCGCAGCCCCTAGTCGCAGAGGCACTAGCGGGCACGCTTTCTTTGGATTTAGCCCTGTCCGGCTCTGCGGCAGACCACTCCAATGCCCGCTTAACACTGGCCGCCAAACAACTGAGTGCACACACGCAAGACGGGCGCTACGCCGCTGAAAAACTGAACGTAATCACCGAATGGCAGGGGCGCTTTCAACACCACGCATGGCGCTGGCGCAACCGGACTGCCGTCCACGGCGGAGCCTTTTATGCCGACCCTTTTTTTTGGGAAAAAGGCCGCACCGGCTTAGTTTTGACCAGCCAGGGTACTTGGCTGCCACAGAACAACAAACTGCTGATCCAGCACGTTACGGTCTCAGATGGGCCAGCGGCGCACGCTTACGGCAGCGGCATACTGCGTTATCAAAAAGCAAAGTGGCACCTAGAGCGCCTAAAACTGGCCTTGCGTAGCCGTAATTTAAAACAGTTTTCAAGCCGCTACCTGAACCCCTTGTTAGCACAGGGAGCGTGGGCGGGCATTGCCCTAGACGGGCAAATGACCGGACACCTAACCCTCACCGGCACACACGTATCGGCAGTAACGCTTAACCTTACCGATTTCGCCATCCAGGATGAAAAAACCCGTTTTGGTTTGCAGGGCGGTAGCAGCATCATCAATTGGTCAAACACCGCACCGGCCAAGCAAACTTCCTATTTGCAGTGGCAACGCGTGAATTTAGGCCCGGTTTCCATTGGGGCGGCCCAACTCAACGTTGCCAGCCAAGCCAACCGTGCCTATTTGCTGAATGCAGTTGACTTGCCCGTGCTCGGGGGACAATTCACCCTCAGCCAACTGGCCTGGCACAACCAGACCGGCAAAGAACCGAGCATCCAAATGGCCGGCAAGCTTTCCAATGCCTCCTTGCAAAAACTGTCCCAGAGCTTCGGCTGGCCACCGTTGTCCGGCCACATCAGCGGTACCATTCCGACAGTCCACTACCAAGACGGCTGGTTGAAATTTGCCGGCGGGCTTAGCGTCTACGTTTTTGACGGGGCTGTCACAGTCAGCGATTTGGCAGTTTCTGGATTATTCTCTGGCGCACCCCAGTTACAGGGCGAAATCATCTTGGACAACCTGGATTTAGCACTGCTAACAGAAAAACTCCAATTCGGTGCCATAACGGGCAGGCTTTCAGGCTTTGTCAGGCAATTGCGACTGGAAAACTGGCGGCCCGTGCAATTTTTCGCTTGGCTGGGCACACCAGAAAACGACCGTTCCAAACGCCGAATCAGCCAAAAAGCGGTAAAAAATATTGCCAGCATTAGTGGCGCCAGCCCCTCCGACATCGCCACCCGGGGACTGCTTAATTTTTTCGACCAGTTCAATTATGACAAAATCGGCTTGGGCTGTTATCTTAACGACGGTGTTTGCCAATTGATGGGTATCGGACCCTACGCTGGCGGCTACCGCATTATCAAGGGCGGCGGCCTGCCCCGTATCGATGTTATTGGTTACAACACAAGAATTGACTGGCCGGTGTTGCTGGAACGCCTGCGCCGGGTCACGGCGACTGATGACGCCATCATTGAATAAAGGACAACCCCCCCTATGAAGAATCTCACGTTACTCTCGGCACTGTCATTGGCGGCCTGCGTCACCATCAACATTTACTTTCCTGCCGCAGCGGCGGAAAAAGCCGCTGATGAAATCATAAAAGACATTCAAGGCGTCAGGCCGGAACCCCGGCCTGCCCCAGAGCCTAAAGCGGGCCTGTCCACCTGGCAATGGGCCAGCACCCAAGTGATTGATGCCGCCGTTGCCTTGTTGATCACTTCGGCACACGCTGCCGACGCCGCAGACCTGGCCATCGACAGCCCTGAAATCCGGCAGTTGCGGGCCAGCATGGCAAACCGTTTCCCGCAATTAAAACTGTTTTACGACAACGGCATGATCGGTTTAAGAGCCGATGGCTACATCACCGTCAAAGACCCTAACGCCGTCCCCTTAAAAGACAGAAACACAGTCAACCAACTGGTGGCGGCGGAAAATGCCGACCGCAAAAAACTCTACCAAGCCATCGCCGATGCCAATGGCAATCCGCAATGGGCCGGGCAAATCGAAGCCACTTTTGCCGCCCGCTGGCGGGACAACGCCTTTTCCGGCTGGTGGTACCAACAAGCCAACGGGGCGTGGAAACAACGCTAATGCTACGAACCCGAACACGCACCAAAACCTCCCTGCCCGAAACACCCACAACGGCCTTGATTACCGCCTTAACCCATGACGGACGTGGCGTAGCCCATGTCGATGGCAAAGCCGTTTTCATCGATGAAGCCTTGCCGGGTGAACAAGTCGAATTCACCTACACGGACATCCGCAAAGACTACGCCGAAGGCAAACTGGCCCGGCTCATCAGCCGCAGCGAACTTAGGGCAATGCCTTTATGCCCGCATTACGGCGTTTGTGGCGGTTGCAGCTTCCAGCATGTGCAACCGGAGCAGCAAATCCTCATCAAGCAGGATTTGTTGATAGAACAATTCAAACGCATCGGCAAGCTGGACATCCCCGAGCTTTGGCAACCCCTGACCGGCCCGCACTGGGGCTACCGGCGCAAAGCCCGCATGGGCGTCAAATATGTGGCTAAGAAAAACAAAGTGCTGGTCGGCTTCCGCGAGCGCCGCCACCCTTATTTGGCGGAAATCGGCAATTGTTTGGTGATGCACCCTGTGATTGGTGAAAAACTGCTTGCCCTAGGTGAAATGATCGCCCAATTAAGCATCCGCGCACAAATCCCGCAGATCGAAGTGGCCATCGGCGACGAGGAGTGCGTATTGGCCATCCGGGTGCTGTCGCCGCCGAACCCGGAAGACATCGAAATCATGCGTCAATTCGGCCACCGGCACGGCATCAGCCTGTGCTTGCAGGCCAAAGGCCCGGACAGCATCGCCCCGCTGCCGGGGGAACCGGACATTATCCCCCGTTACACCCTGCCTAATTACGGGCTTGAATTTCACTTCAGACCCGCCCTGTTCACCCAAGTCAATTACGAACTGAACCGGCTGATGATAGACCGGGTCATCGACAACCTGGCCCTGCAACCCACGGACAACGTGCTGGACTTGTTCTGTGGTCTGGGCAATTTTACCCTGCCGATGGCCAGGCAAGCCGGCCGTGTGGTCGGCATCGAAGGCGACCTGCCGTTGGTCAAACATGCCGAGGCCAATGCCCGCCATAACGGCATCACCAATGTGGCGTTTTTTGCCGCCGATTTAAGCAAAGACTTGGGCAATCCGCCCTGGGCTTTAAGCCAATACGACAAAATCCTGCTGGACCCGTCTAGGGCCGGGGCCTCAGAGGTGCTGCCCTATTTTAAAATCTGGCAACCCGAGCGGATCGTTTATGTGTCCTGCAACCCTTCCACCTTGGCCCGGGATGCAGGCCTATTGGTCAATGAGCTGGGCTACCGGCTGGTCAAGGTCGGGGTCATGGACATGTTCCCGCACACCGCCCACGTCGAATCCCTGGCCTTGTTTATAAAATAAGCTTCTTTTTTAACCCTCAACACCCCGATGAGCCACACCTATAACGCCGCCGCGATAGAAGTCCTAAGCGGACTGGAACCGGTACGCAAACGCCCCGGCATGTACACAGACACCACCCGCCCCAACCATTTGGTGCAAGAAGTGGTCGACAACAGCGTCGACGAAGCCCTAGCGGGCTTTGCCGACAGCATTGACGTCACGCTGTTTAAGGACGGCGCCATCCTGGTAAAAGACAATGGCCGCGGCATGCCGGTGGACATCCATCCCGAACAGGGCAAGCCCGGCGTTGAGGTGATCCTGTGCCAACTCCATGCCGGCGGTAAATTTTCTAACCAAAATTACCAATTTTCCGGCGGCCTGCACGGTGTCGGGGTGTCCGTGGTCAATGCCCTGTCGGCGCAATTGGAAGTCGAAGTCAAACGCGGCGGCAAGGTCTATCAAATGACTTTTGCCAATGGTGACAAACAAACAGAACTGACCGAAATCGGCACGGTAGGCAAACTCAACACCGGCACGGCGGTGAAATTCTGGCCGAATGAGCGCTATTTCGATTCCGCCAAGGTGTCGGTATCGCGGCTAAAACACAACTTGCGCGCCAAAGCCGTGCTGTGTCCGGGCCTGAAAATCACCCTGGCCGTCGAGACCACCGGCGAACAGTACCTTTGGCATTATCAAGATGGCCTTAAAGACTACCTGCTCGAGCGCATCGGCGACATGGCCTTTTTGCCGCAACCGCCGTTCATGGGCGCCAGCGCGGCCAACCATGAAGCCGTGGCATGGGGCATGGTCTGGGCCTTGGAAAGCGGCCCTGACATGCTTAACGAAAGCTACGTCAACCTGATCCCCACCGCCCAGGGCGGCACCCATGTCAACGGCCTGCGGGCAGGCTTGACCGAAGCGGTGCGCGAGTTTTGCGACATCCGGGGCATTTTGCCGCGTGGCGTAAAAATTGCGCCGGAAGATGTCTGGGAACACGGCCATTTCGTGCTGTCGGTCAAATTACAAGACCCGCAGTTTTCCGGCCAGACCAAAGAACGCCTCAGTTCGCGCGAATGCGTGGCGTTCGTCTCCGGCATCGCCAAGGACAGCTTTAGCCTGTGGCTGAACCAACACCCGGCGGAAGGTGAAAAAATCGCCGACATCATCATCAACAGCGCCCAAAAACGCCTGCGTTCCAACAAAAAAATCATCCGCAAAAAAATCAGCCAAGGCCCGGCCCTGCCCGGCAAGCTGGCCGATTGCACCTCGCAAGACCTCAGCCGCACCGAACTGTTCCTGGTCGAGGGCGACTCCGCCGGCGGTTCCGCCAAGCAAGCCCGGGAGCGCGACTTCCAAGCCATCATGCCGTTGCGCGGCAAAATCCTCAACACCTGGGAAGTGGCCTCCGGCCAAGTCATGGCCTCGCAAGAAGTCCACGACATCGCCGTGGCATTGGGGATTGAACCCGGCTGCGGCGATTTGCAAAACCTGCGCTACGGCAAGGTCTGCATCCTGGCCGACGCCGACTCCGACGGCAACCACATCGCCACCCTAATCTGCGCCTTGTTTTACCAGCACTTCAACGCCCTGGTCCGGGCCGGCCATGTCTTCGTCGCCATGCCGCCCTTGTACCGCATCGACATCGGTAAACGGGTGTTCTACGCCCTGGACGAGGCCGAACGGCAAGGCGTGCTGGACCGGATCCAAGCCGAAAAACTCAAAGGCACGGTCAACGTGCAGCGTTTTAAAGGCTTAGGCGAGATGAACCCCCCGCAACTGCGGGAAACCGCCATGAACCCCGACACCCGCCGTTTGGTGCAATTGACGGTGGCGGAAGCCGACGAAACCAGCCAGCAACTGGATTTATTGCTGGCCAAAAAGCGCTCGCCCGACCGCAAGTCCTGGCTGGAAAGCAAAGGCAATTTGGCGCAAATACTTTAATGGGGAGCCGGCGTGGCAAAACTTTCCCGCAACCAGCCTTGCCCGTGCGGCAGCGGCAAAAAATACAAACACTGCTGCCAAGTCCGCCCGCCCGCCCCCCCGGAAACACGCGCCCCTGACCTGGTCGCGCTACTGCGTACCGGCTTAGAGCAGCAGCAAGCCGGCCACCTGGCCGAAGCCGAAGCCCGTTTCAGGCAAGTCCTGAATACCGACGCCAACCATGCCGACGCCCTGCACCTGCTAGGCTTGCTGGCGCACCGGCAAGGCCGCCTGACCGAAGCCTGCGGCCTGATCCGCTCGGCCATCCAAGCCTGCCCGTCCAATCCCTACTTCCAGCATAACCTAGGCATCGTCCTGAACGACCAAAACGAACCGGAAGCGGCCTTGCAACAGTATCAAACAGCCCTCGCGCTCAAACCCGACTACGCCCAAGCCCACAACAGCATCGGCGTGCTGGTTAAGAACCGAGGCGATGTCGCCGCTGCCGCCCGTCAATTCCAAAAAGCCTTAGCACTAGAACCCCAACTGGCCGAAGCGCACAGCAACCTCGGCGCTTGCTACCGGGACTTAGGGCAATTAGCGGCAGCGCAAGCCTGCCACCGCCAAGCCATCCTAGCCAACCCTAACTACGCCCCGGCCTACAACAACCTAGGCCGGATTCACGAAGACCTAGGCGAGACTGAGCAGGCCTTGCACTGTTTCCGCAAGGCCCTTTCCTTAAGGCCGGGCTATGTCGATTTACGCCACAACCTGGCTTTGTTTCTGTTACGGCAAGGCGCGTTCGGCGAGGCTTGGCCGCTGTACGAAAGCCGTTACCACCCCGACCGAAAAAACCTGAACTGTACGCCGCCTAAAGCACCCATTCGGCAATGGCAAGGCGAACCGCTGGCCGGCAAATCGCTGTTGATTTGGCCGGAACAAGGCTTTGGCGATGAAATCCAGTTTTGCCGTTATGTGCCGGTGCTTAAACAAATGGGCGCGGCGACCCTCACCTGGGCCTGCAAAAAACCGTTGCAGCCGTTGCTGGCGACGCTGGCCGGCGTGGACGCCGTGTTAACTCCGGGGGACAGCTTTAGGCGGCACGATTATTGGGCGTTTGCACTCAGCCTGCCGCTGCACTGCCAGACCACGCTAGCCAGCGTGCCGGTATTTACCCGCTACCTGTCTGCCCTGCCAGAACGCATCCACCACTGGCAGGGGCGGCTGCCTACCGGCGGCCTGCGCGTCGGCCTGGTCTGGAAAGGCGCCAGCCTGCATCCAAACGATGCCAACCGCTCGCTCGCCCACCTGGACACGCTGGCACCGTTGTTCGCCATCCCCCACGTCGTTCGCTGCGAGACAGGAGTCGAGT
>DBNW01000053.1:0-183 GCA_002299425.1 Methylococcaceae bacterium UBA662
ACCGGCAAAACCGCCGCCTTCGCCCTGCCGATTTTGTCCACCATAGACATCAAACAAAAAGACCCACAAGTTTTGGTGTTAGCCCCTACCCGCGAACTGGCTATTCAGGTGGCTGAGGCGTTTCAGCGCTACGCCGCACACTTGAGGGGGTTTCATGTGCTGCCGATTTACGGCGGCCAAGAT